>CAZQXS010000178.1:0-5467 GCA_964597275.1 uncultured Pseudomonadota bacterium
AGAGGCATGGGATGACCGACCAGGATCACGCCGCCGGACAGAAGTTTCCGGACGGCGCCATCGAAAAATCAACCGACACGCTTGTGGTCGGCGCGGGGCAGGCCGGGATCGCGATGAGTGAGCATCTGGGCGCACTTGGCATCCCCCACCTTGTGCTGGAGCGCAAGCGGATCGCCGAGGCTTGGCGCACGAGACGCTGGGATTCGCTGGTGGCCAACGGCCCGGCCTGGCATGACCGGTTTCCGGGGCTGGAGTTTGACGGTGATCCCGAAGCGTTTCCCCCGAAAGAGCAGGTGGCAGCTTACTTTGAAGCCTACGCCCGCAAGGTCAACGCACCGATCCGGACCGGAGTGGAAGTGAAGCAGGTGGTGCGCAACACGGGTCGGTCGGGATTCACGGTGGAAACGTCCGCAGGCGTGATCGAGGCAGAGCGCGTCGTCGCGGCAACTGGACCGTTTCAGCACCCCGTCATCCCGGCGATTGCTCCCCAAGATGAGGGGCTGATTCAGGTTCACTCCATGGATTACCGCAATCCGGAGCAACTGCCCGACGGCGCGGTTCTGGTGGTGGGCGCAGGGGCGTCGGGAGTGCAAATTGCGGATGAACTGGAACGGGCGGGCAAGCGGGTTTACCTCTCGGTTGGACCGCATGATCGGCCCCCTCGCGCCTATCGCAACCGGGATTATTGCTGGTGGCTGGGGGTTCTCGGCGAATGGGATGCGGCGGCACCCAAGCCGGGCACCGAGCATATCGCCATCGCGGTGAGTGGCACTCACGGCGGGCACACCGTGGATTTCCGGAGCCTTGCCCAGCAGGGAATCACCCTCGTCGGGATGACGAAGGACTTTCAGGATGGCGTGGCGTTCTTCCATCCAGACCTTGCGGACAACATCGCACGGAGTGATGCCAACTACCTCTCGGTCCTCGACGCCGCTGATGCCTATGTCGCCCAAAACGGTCTCGATTTGCCGGAAGAGCCTGAAGCGCGAGAAGTGCTTCCAGATCCCGAATGCGTGACCCATCCCCTGCTGGAACTCGACTTGGCCAAAGCCGGAGTCACCGCGATTGTCTGGGCCACCGGGTATCGCTTGGATTTCCGTTGGCTGAAGGTCGCGGCCTTTGATGAAAACGGCCAGCCGCAGCACCAGCGTGGGGTTTCGTGCGAGTCCGGCATCTACTTTTTGGGCCTGCCGTGGCTGTCGCGCCGGGGGTCTTCGTTCATCTGGGGTGTCTGGCACGATGCGAGGCACATTGCCGACCAAATCGCCATCCAGCGCGAATACCTCGCCTACCGCGGCCCCTCGCAATTTCAGGCAGGAACAGATCGAGACATACGCAGTGGGGGCGCACGCCCTGATTCGCAACCGTGAACCATTGGCAAGCTCGGAGCAAGAAAAATGACGACTCATACCCGAATTCGCAAATTCAACACCAAGGACACTTATCCCGACCAGAGCTTGGACAACGACCTCTGCCAAGTGGTGCGGGCCGGGAATATGCTCTTCCTGCGCGGTCAGGTGGGCACCGACTTTGACGGCAACCTCGTCGGACTCGGCGACCCGGAAGCCCAAACCGATCAGGCGATGCAGAACGTCAAGCAACTGCTCGAAGAAGCCGGAAGCTGCCTCGACCACATCTGCAAGATCACGATTTATCTGGTGGACCGAGGCTATCGCGAACCCGTGTACCGCACCGTCGGCAAGTGGCTCAAGGGCGTGTTTCCGGTCTCCACCGGAGTGGTGGTTGCTGGACTCGCCAAGCCGGAATGGCTGATGGAGATTGACGTGATCGCCGTGATTCCGGAGGACGACAAATGACGCTTTCGCTGGTGGGACGCTGCCCGGAAACCGGAATGCTCGGCGGGGTGATCACCTCGTCAAGCATCTGCGTGGCCAGCCGTTGCCTGTTCACTCGCGCCGGAGTCGGAGCCGCGCTCACACAAAACGTCACCGACCCGACCTTGGGCGCAAAGATGTTGGATTTGCTCGAATCCGGGGCCGATGCCCAGACTGCGGTTGCTCAGGTGGTTGCGGAGGTGAACCACATCGAGTGGCGGCAGCTTGTGCTGCTGGACGCACAAGGCCGCTCCGCGCTTCATACCGGAACCAAGGCGTTGGGCCGTCACGCCACCGCGCAAGGCGAACAGTGTGCGTCCGGAGCCAATCTGCTGGCCAGCGAGCAGGTGCCGCAGGCGATGGTCACGGCTTTCGAGCAAAGCTCCGGGCATCTCGCGCAGCGGTTGCTCACGGCGCTTGAAGCCGGAATCGTTGCAGGAGGCGAGGAAGGCCCGGTGCGTTCGGCGGGGGTGCAGGTCGTGGATCAGGCTTCGTGGCCCATCGTGGACTTGCGGGTGGATTGGGACGACGATCCCATCCCCAAACTGCGGGCCATTTGGGACGAGTACCAGCCCCAACTCGCTTCCTACGTCACCCGCGCCCACAATCCCGACGACGCCCCCTCCTACGGCGTTCCGGGGGATCCTTAACCTGCCCACACAACACATCATGCTCATCCAAACACAGGTTGATCACTTCTGGGAGCAGGGTTTCGTGCTTGCGGAAAACGGGGCCACGCCGGAGCAGCTTCAAGCGCTTTCCGAGCAACTCAACGAGTGGATCGAGGAAAGCCGAGGGCATGAGGAAAACTACGGCGAGATGTCAGACGGCAAGGCGCGGTTCGATCTGGAGGCGGGGCATTGCGCCGAACATCCCAAGTTGCGGCGGGTGGCCAATCCGGTGGACATTTCGGCGGCGTACTACGAGGTGCTGATTGACGGGGTGATCCCGGACATGGTGGCCGACCTGATCGGCCCGGATGTGACGTTTCACCACTGCAAGCTCAACATCAAGCTTCCCGGAATGCAGACGCGGGTGGATTTTCATCAGGACCATGCCTACGATCCGCACACAAACGACGACATGGTGACGGCCTTGTTGCTGCTCGACGACATGTCTGAGGAAAATGGTTGCCTGTGGGTGGTTCCGGGAGCGCACCGCGAACGCTACAGTCACTTTCAGGACGGGAAATTCACCGGAAAAGTGGACCCCAAGCTCAACCCAGAGTTGGAGCGGCGCTCCGTGCCGATCACGGGCAAGGCCGGGGACGTTTGCCTGATGCACACTTGGATGGTGCATGGCGGCCCACCGAATCTTTCCGACAAACCCCGTCGGCTACTGATCTGCGACTACCCCGCCGCCGATGCCCTGCCCCTCACGCCCCCGATGGTGCCTTCCCTCTACAGCCACAAGGTCATCCGGGGCAAACCCGCGAAGGTCGCCCGCATGATTCAGGCGAATCTGGAGCTTCGTCCGCAGTACGAGGAAGACTCCTTCTTTGAGCTTCAGGGACAGGCCACCGCCGGAAAAATGTAACCCTCACAGAATTCCGCCATGCCCGCAGACGAACGCTACCAAATCCTTTTTGAGCCGATCCAAATTGGCCCGGTGACAGCCCCGAACCGCTTCTATCAGGTGCCGCACTGCAACGGCCAAGGCTACCGCGACGTAACCGCGATGGCCGCGCTGCGGGCGATCAAGGCCGAGGGCGGCTGGGGGGTGGTCAACACCGAGCAGGTGGAAATCCACCACACCTCCGAAATCACGCCCTTCATCGAACTGCGACTTTGGGACGACCGCGACCTGCCCACGCTCTCCCGCATCACCAACGCCGTCCACGCCCACGGCGCACTGGCCGGGATCGAACTGGCCTACAACGGCATCAACGGCCCCAACCTCTACTCCCGCGAGGTGCCGCTTGCTCCCAGCGACCTGCCCACCGTGACCTTCACCAACGATCCGGTGCAGGCGCGGGCGATGACTAAGCGCGACCTCGCCGATCTGCGACGCTGGCACCGCAACGCCGCGCTCCGGGCCAAGTCCGTGGGCTTCGACATCGTCTATGTTTACGCCGCCCACGGCTTTGGCGCTCCGCAGTACTTCCTCTCCCGCCGCTACAACCAGCGCAGCGACGAATACGGCGGCAGCCTCAAGAATCGGGCACGGCTGCTCATCGAGTTGCTTCAGGACACCAAGGAGGCCGTGGGCGACACCTGCGCGGTGGCCTGCCGCCTTGGGGTGGACGAACTGATCGGCTCCGAGGGCATCCACCGCGAGGAAATGCTGGAACTCTTCAGCGAGATCGGCGAACTTCCGGATTTGTGGGACTTGACCCTGTGCAGTTGGGATTATGACTCACGCACCTCGCGCTTTGGAGACGAGGGGCACGAGGAACCCTTTGTGGCCGGATTCAAGCCGCTCACCAGCAAGCCCGTGGTTGGAGTGGGCCGTTTCACCTCTCCGGACGCGATGGTTTCGCAAATCCGCCGGGGTGTGCTGGACCTGATCGGCGCGGCGCGGCCCTCGATTGCCGATCCGTTCCTGCCCAAGAAAATCGCCGAGGATCGGCTGGAGGACATCCGCGAGTGCATCGGCTGCAACATCTGTGTTTCCGGAGACATGACCATGTCGCCGATCCGTTGCACCCAGAACCCGACGATGGGCGAGGAATGGCGGCGACGCTGGCATCCCGAACGGATTCCGGCCAAAGGCTCCAGCGAAAGCGTGCTGATCGTCGGGGGCGGCCCTGCGGGACTGGAGTGCGCTCGTGCATTGGGGCGGCGCGGCTACCAGGTCGCCTTGGCCGAGAAGACCACCGAACTCGGCGGGCGTGTCACGCAGGAGTCGCAGCTTCCCGGACTGGCGGCATGGAACCGCGTCAGGGATTACCGCCTCGGGCAAATCCGCCAGATGGACCACGTGCAGACGTACCTGACCAGCGAAGTGACGGTGGAGGACGTGCTGGAGTTCGGCAGCCAACACGTCGTGCTGGCGACTGGATCAACGTGGCGCAAGGACGGGGTGAGCCGCCATCACCTCACGCCGCTGGAATTCCCGGAGGTGACGACCTTCACGCCCGAAGACCTCTTTGCCGGAAAAGTCCCGCAGGGCCGTGTGATCGTGTATGATGACGACCACTACTACCTTGGCGGGGTGTTGGCGGAACTCTGCCTAAACCACGGTTGCGAAGTCACGCTGGTGACTCCGGCGGCGGTGGTTTCGTCGTGGACGATCCACACGCTGGAGCAGGACAGCATTCAGGCCGACCTGCTGAAAAAGGGCATCCGGATTTTGCCGCACCATGCCGTCCAGCCCGGCACCAACGGTGGCCTTGAGGCAGTGCAGGTTTACACCGAAGCAGCCACAGCTTTGGACTGCGACGCGCTGGTGCTGGTCACGGCCCGCCTGCCCAACAACACGCTGGCCCTTGGACTTGAGGCGGTGCAGGATTCGTGGTCCGCTGCTGGAATCAAGAGTGTCACCCGCATTGGAGACGCGCTGGCCCCGGCCACCATCGCGGCGGCGGTCTATGCCGGGCACCGCTACGCCCGCGAACTTGACGAAGTGCTGGACCCGGATGCCCTGCCCTTCGAGCGGGAAGTCACCGAACTGGCCCCGGAACCGGACTGGAA
>CAZQXS010000179.1:0-5436 GCA_964597275.1 uncultured Pseudomonadota bacterium
TTCTTGCCGTCACTGGACGTGGGACTGTCGCCCGACTCCAGTTGCGTCAGGTCCGCACCGAAGCGGATCACGCGCTCGTTCCCGGAGGGGTCGTGCACCTTGACCGAAAAGCCGAGGTTCGTCTCCAGATTCGCCAGCGAGTCGCCAACCGCCAGTTCCGCCTGCCACAGGGTTCCGTCCGTGTCGGAGGATTGTGCGCTCACGATGCCCTCTCCCGCATCCGCGCCGCTGCTGTCCTGAAACACCACCTTGGGCGCCAGCCCGCCATCATCCGGGGAGGCGATGCGCTCGCTCGTCGTGAACGAGAGCGTCAGCGTGTCGCCCGGCTTCGCCAAAAGCGTGTTTCCGTGGTCCGGGTCGCCGCCCGCGTTGCTGGAGGTGAACTTGGCCTCGGAGACTTCTGGAAGTTTCGTGTCCCACTTCACCTGACTTGCATCCGAGGTCTGGTTGACTTCCAGCCCAACGTTGCCTGCCAAATCGGTGTATCCCAGCCGGAAGGTCACATTCCCCGTGTCCCCGTCAACCACCGTGCGGGTGAGGCTCCAGCGCCGTCTTTGGGATTGCGGGTCCGGGGTCAGTTCCTGATCGGCTTCGTCTCCCTCTCCTTTCAGCACAACGGTCAGCAACGAATCGGAGGACTCCACCTCCAAGGTCACGGTGTCTCCCGACTTCGCCCAGACCGGACTGGCGTTCGTGGTCACCAGCTTGACCACATCCAGCGTGGGGGGCGACTGGTCAAACTCCACCAAGCTGCCGTCCGTGGTTGTGGAAGCGACGAGTCCTGAGTTGCCCGCAAGGTCGGCGTAGTCAAATTGGAAAGTGATCGGTCCTTCGGGATCGGTGTCCTCCAGCGTCAGAGAGGCCTCCCAATCGGTTGTTGCGCCCGTCAGGGCAAAGCGTCCTTCGTATCCGGGAATGTCCAGCGTGGGAGGCAACAGCGGTTCGCTGCTCTTGAAAAGGAGCCGCACGGTGTCACCAACCTTGGCGAGTGCAGGGTTTTCATTGGAGGTGAGGATGCGGATACTGGGAAGGGTGGGCGGGGTACGGTCGTACTCGACGGCGCTTCCGTCCGTCACCTGCACAACCTCTGCGGGGTTGCCCGTCAAATCCTGAAAGGCCACCTTGAAGGTGATCGGCCCTTCGGGGTCGTTCAGACCCAAGGGGCGGCTGGCCCGCCATGCGTTGCCGCCTTCGTCCGTGACGGCTGCCGACTGGCCTGCAATCGTCACTCTCGGAGTCGCGATGACCTCGTTCGAGGTGAACTCCAGAGTGATCGTGTCTGCCGGCTTGGCCCGCGGGGGATCGCGATTGCTCGAAATGATGGAAACCGCGCTCAACTCAGGAGGCCGCTTGTCGAATTCCACCCGGCTGCCATCCAGAGGGGCGATTGCCGGGACGCCCGCATTGCTGGCCAAATCCCAGAACTCCACCTTGAGCGCCAGTTCGCCGTCAACATCCTCTGCCGTCACCACTCGCGTCGCCTTCCAGACTGCTCCCCCTCCAGTGACCTCCGCCACCCCGCTTCCAATGCGGACCGCAGGAGTCAACTGGGCTTCGCTTGAGGTGAACTGGAGGGTGACGGTGTCCCCCACCTTGGCGCGAGCCGGGTCGGGATTGGACGAAGCGATGCTCAAGGTTTCCAGCACCGGAAGCGTCTTGTCGTAAAGCACCTGACTGCCATCCATCGTTGCAACGACAGGGGCGAGTGCTGCATTTTCAACCAAATCCTTGTAAGTGATCGTGAAGGGGACTTCTCCCGCCGGATCCGCCTGAGTCAGTTGGTACGTCGCTTTCCAGACCGACCCCTCAAGGTTGGTTTTTTCCACAAGGGCGGCACTGCCATGAACAGTCACTTCCGGGGGCATGAGCGGTTCCGAGCCTGTAAAGAACACGGAGACGGTATCCCCCGGCTTGGCCAGCGTCGGATTCAAGTTGCTGGAACTGATTTTCACCGAAATCGCCGTGGGCGGAATGCTGTCCTCCTCCACCCGGAAGCGGAAGGTGTAGTCCTCGCCCAGCTTGATCTGCTCGTCATCATCCACCAGTGCGCTGCCGTCAAGCACCACGCGGTAGAAGGCGTTGTCCTCCAGTCGATCCGGAGGCTTGATCTCCAGTTTCCGAGTCGCGCTGGTGTAGGTCATCGTGTAGGAGGCCAAGTCCACGGCAGCCCCCCCGTTGGGGAGATCTTCCATGCTCATGAACATCCGGATCGCGTTCTGCTTCAAGAAGGCCGACTGCATGACGGCGGGCGCCATTTCCTTGCTGAAGCTGATGACCATTCCCTGACGGCCCTGCAAGTGCAGAACATTCCGCACGCCATCTTCCTCGTCAATCCCCGTGCCATGCACCGGAAACGTCTCCACTTGCGGACGGGCCTTGGTCCGGATCGTCTTGACCATTTCCGTGGTCAGGGGGTTTCCGGCATCGTCCCGGATGTCCGTGGTGAGCTTGACTTGGTAGGTCGTGTCCGGGTTCAGCCGTGCCAGACAAGTGGCATCCGCCGATTGGATGGGGCATGCTTCCGCAGGCATGGGGCGCATCGCGAGGTCAAACTGCTCGCGGGAATCTGACCCGCTGGGACGATCCAGCGCAAGACAGGTCTCGAACCCATCGGTGCTGACCTGAACTGAGGCCCGCTGCTCATCACACGGTCCAGCCACTGTATGATTCAGGATGGACTCCGGATTGATAGGCTTGCTGAACATCAGTTGAAACTTCTCGGTCTTCAAAGACGCCAGACCTTGCGCAAACGGGATGCCAACGGTCGGAGGCACCGTGTCCACCTTGAAGGTGCCCACTTGCAGGGGAGCCGAAATGTTCCCTGCCGCATCCGTCATCGTGATGGTGCAGTCGCTGTAGGTGTCGTCCCCCAGTGCGCTGTAGGTCACCCGGTTCCGGCGTTTCAACTCATCGTTGTCTTGGAGCAGCACCTTGTTTGGCCCGGTGCGGTCCCAGTACCTGATGTCATGCTGCATCACGGCGTAGCACGCGCCTCCGTACTCCAGTTGCCCACCCTCGGACGCATCGAAGACAAAGGACGGGGTGGTGACGTTGGTTTGCTCGGGAATGCCCTTGAACTTGAGGAGGGTGGGTGCCAGGGCATCCACCTCGATGTTCTTGTTGTAGGCCAGCGAGCCTTCGCGGTCCCCGGCATAAAACAGCAACAGCGCCTTGTCTCCGGACGTTCCCTTGATGCTCCCCCCCTGCAAGTCAATCGGCCCCGGCGAATGGACGTCCAGATCGTCCACGTCGTCATTCAACTGCACGGTGTAGCTGAAGGTGAGGGTCGAGGTGCCACTCCCGGAGGAGTAGGTGGCATAGCGGTCCTCCTTGCCCGTTTCCAATTTCAGGCGGGGCGACTGCGTCACCACAACGGCCTTGTTGAAGGCCACCGTCAAATAAATGGTCGCGTCCTTGCCGTGGACCTCATCCGGATTCGGGCTGGTGACGTTCTGCACAATGGGGGCGCTGGACTGCTCCCGGTACTTCTTGACCCCGCTGTTCACCCCCTCCTTCGCCTTCTTGATGATGCTGCTGGGAGGCTTTTCCGGATCAAAGTCCTTGAGGTGGGTCGTGGAGATTTTCCCCAGCGAATCGGTCGCTCCTGTCGAGGCCTTGGTCATCAGCTTGGCCAGTTGCTCCGCCGTAAGAGTGATCGTGATGCTCGAGAGGGCTTCGGTCGCACCACTGGTGATCTGCTCCACCATCTTGCCCAAATCCTCGGAGCCGTACCCCGTCATGTTGATGTCGCCAAGGGCTTCGGTCGCGCCGCCGGAGACCTTTTCCATCATGTTCGAGATCACCTCTGGGTCGCTGGAGATGGTCTGGAGCTTTTTGGTCACCGACGAGGTGATCTTGCCCATCACGGCCGGAAGGCTGTCTGCAGAAAAGCCCTGGACTTTCTCCAGCGACCCCAGCCCTTTTGTGGCTCCAGACGTGACCTTGCCGACAATCGAGGAGACATTGTCCGGAGCGTTGCCGTTGATCTTGATGTTCTGGATGGACTCGGTGGCCTTCTCCGCAATTCCAGCAATGGCCGTCTGCACCCGGCTGGTGTCAATGCCTTCAATGTTGCTCAGCCCGGACACGGCGTTTTTGGTGATGCTCTCCATTGCGCTGCCGATGGTGGCCGAGTCCACCCCGGTGTCCCCAAGGTTGGAAACCGCCGTTGCAGCCACGGACTGGGCCGCTTCCGCCGCCGCTTTCGTGTCCATGCCGGTCGCCTTGAGGTTGCTCACCGAGGCTTCGGTGATCTTGCCCACCGCCGTCACCTTGGCCTCTGCCGCAGTCGACCGCCCCAGACTCCTGCCGCTGCTCCCGCATTGCGTGGAACTCATGTCGCGGTTCTTCAGGGATTTCACCAGTCCGCTGACGATGCTCTGAACCACCTTGACGACCTTTTCGGAACCGCCCAAGTTCAAGTCTGGAAGCTTGGCCTGCGCCCCCTTGACGATGACGGGAATGGAAGTGTTGAGGTCACAGGAGTCGAGCAGGCTGCTCTGCTGCAAGGTCTCGATGACCGCCATCGAAATGGAACGGGCCTGTGCAGCAGTCACTCCTGCGGCGCTGGCCTCGGCAGTGCGCTCGATGGGCGGGGGGCCGCTCCGGGCGAGTCCCCGGCTGAGCGCCTGCCTCCGGCTCGACCCTGCCATCCGGGAGCCGCCTCCGCCCGAACTGCACCCTAGGCTGGTGGCAAGGTCGCTCGCCATGCCTCCGGATTGCGAACTGGGATCGGAAACGCCAAAGGACGTGATCGCCAATTCCTGAGACGCGCCGCCCGCATCCGTGACCTTGACCTTGCAGTCCTTGTAGGCGCCGTTGCTCAAGGGAATGAACAGCCCAGAGGAACCGCTCCCAGAGTAAAGGGTGACGGCGTTGCTCCCGGCAAAGGCGTAAGCGCGATCCCCGGAGCAAGAGCCGCTGTAGCTCAACGATCCGGGCTTGGTGGAGGAGAAAACGTACTGTGGGGTGGGATCGGTCGTGACGCACTGAACGGCCGTCGTCTCCGCAAGCGCCAGCACCGTCGTGTCGGCACTGCTCGTGGAGGAGTACGCAGATTCTTCCTCGGCCTGCTTGCCAGAGTCGCATCCGGCGAGGAGAATGACGGCAACAAAGAGGCCCGAAAGCCCCCGGATGAGCGGCATCAGCGAAGTCTTTAAAAGGTTGTGGTCGTCCCTAACCTCTCCCTCCAAACAGCAAGCCCGCCGACAAGACGGGGGCAGGGAAATCACGGAGATACGACCAACTCTCCCACTCTTTTCCCCGCATGTCAAGCCTGAATCAACTTTTTTTTAGGCGAGACCGGCAGCCTCAACCATGCAATTCGCATCCCGCCTCGGCGACCCGATCCGACGAGTTGCAGGAACACCCATTTCATTGGAGCATGCCTGACACAATTTTCCAGAACCTTTTTCAAAGCAACGACCACTCCAGCCT
>CAZQXS010000180.1:0-3988 GCA_964597275.1 uncultured Pseudomonadota bacterium
AAAAACCTCAACCTCCATTTTAATCACGAACAAGTCTTGAATTTCAAAAACACCCAAAAGCTGGTAAATTACTGCAGATGCGGAATCCCACTCACGACCACCACGATGTTCACTGAAACCCTGCTCGAACAGACCCAATCGGCTCGACAAGCCTCGCAATTGCTGGCAACGACCTCAACCGAGCAGAAAGATGCGTTGCTTCAGAAGCTTGCAGACGTCCTTCGGCAGCATCAATCAAAAATCCTTGAGGAAAATCAAAAGGATATGGCGGTGGCTCAGCAGATGCTCCAAAATGGCGAGCTTTCGGAGAGTGCCTATCGGCGGATGTTGCTCAGTCCCTCGAAGGTTGAGCAGATGGCCACCAGCGTTGAGGCGGTGGCGCAACTTCCGGATCCCGTGGGGCAGGTGGAATTGGGCACCCGGCTGGATGATGGTCTGGACCTTTTCCGGGTCAGCACCCCCATTGGGGTGATTCTGGTCATCTTTGAATCCCGCCCGGATGCCTTGGTCCAGATCAGTTCCCTCTCCCTGAAATCCGGCAATGCGGTGATTCTCAAGGGGGGACGGGAGGTGCAGAACACCAACGTCATCCTGACCGCTCTGATCCGGGAGACTTTGGAGAACATGCGACTTCCTCTGGGAGCAGTCAACTTGGTGGAAACCCGTGAGGAGGTTGCCCAGTTGGTGCAGATGAGCGAGCAACTCGACCTCATCATTCCAAGGGGGGGCAACGCCTTGGTGCAGCACATTCAAAAACACGCGCAGGTTCCGGTGTTGGGACACGCTGATGGAATCTGCCATGTGTTCGTGGACGAGGGAGCGGACCCCGAAATGGCGTTGAACGTGGTGGTGGACGCAAAAACGGATTACCCCGCCGTGTGCAACGCGGTGGAAACCCTGCTTCTGCACCGGGATCATTTGGTGGGTTCAGCGCAAAACATGCTGGTCGCCCTGCATCAGGCCGGGGTGGAACTGCGGATTTGCGAGGAAACGCAGGAACGGTTTTGCGGCGGACTGGACCTGCCAACCCTTGCGGCGACCGCAGAGGATTGGGTGACGGAATACACCGACCTCATCCTGTCCGTGAAGACAGTGCCGGACTTGGAAGCGGCGATAGAACACATCAACACTTGCAGTTCCCACCACACCGATGCGATTGTCACCGAGCATTCAGGAAATGCACAGGAATTTCTGCAACGCGTTGATTCTGCTGGAGTTTTCTGGAACGCGTCCACCCGGTTCGCGGATGGCTTCCGCTACGGATTCGGCGCGGAAGTGGGGGTCAGCACCTGCCGGACTCACGCAAGAGGACCGGTTGGGATGGAAGGGCTGGTGATTCACAAATACCTGCTTTATGGATCCGGGCAGGGGGCTGGTGACTACGGAGTGGGCAAGAAGGCATTCTGTCACACCCCCCTCCCCCAAACCCTTCCGGAGCAGCATTCATGAAAACCAAGCTGGACATCGCCAAGGACTGGCTCCCGCGCTACACCGGGACACCGCTGGACGGTTTCGGCGAACACATTCTGCTGACCAATTTCTTCAACTACCTGGTCAAGTTCTCCCAACGTTTTGACGTTCCCATCATTGGCGAGGGAGGGCCGATGCAGACCGTCACCAACAAGGGCGGGCTGACCCTCATCAATTTCGGGATCGGCTCGGCAAACGCGGCGACCATCATGGATTTGCTCGTTGCTTGCAAGCCGAGGGGAGTGCTGTTTTTGGGAAAATGCGGCGGCTTGAAGCGTTCCGCAGAAATCGGGCGGTTCATCCTGCCGATCGCAGCGATTCGGGGAGAGGGCACCAGCAACGACTACACCCCTCCGGAGGTTCCGGCGCTGCCCTCGTTCAAGCTCCACAAGTTTGTCTCAAACACGGTGCTGCAGTACCGTCAGGAGTACCGGACGGGGGTGATCTACACCACCAACCGCCGGGTTTGGGAGTGGGACGAACAGTTCCGGGATCGGCTTCGGCTGCTCTCTGCCATTGGGATTGACATGGAAACGGCAACCGTGTTCATCGTCGGACACGTCAACCAGATTCCACGCGGGGCGCTCCTGCTGGTCTCAGATGCCCCAATGACACCGGAGGGCATCAAGACTCAGGAATCGGACAAGGCGGTGACCGCCCGTTACACGGACTTGCACTTGGACATTGGCATCCGCGCCATGACCGAGATCGGACAGGGTGGGGAGATGATCAAGCACTTTGGCTACTAGAGAGTTAGCCCCCCAACCTAAACCCCTACGGCCTAAACCCCTACAACCTAAATTAGTATGGCTCAATTCACGGGAAAGACCGCGATGGTTGTTGACGATTTTCCAACGGCACGGCGCTTCATCCGCACCACCCTGGAAGAGTTGGAGTTCACCTGCATCGAGGCCAGCAGCGCAGCGCAGGCCTTGGATTTGTTGGGAACCGAGGTTCCTGATGTGATCCTGAGCGACCTGAACATGCCGGAGATGAACGGGATGGAACTGCTGCGGGAACTGCGCGGGCGAGACGGATTTCAGGAGGTGCCCATCGTGCTGACCATGATGCACGAAACCGAGGAAATCCTCGCGGAAGCAGAAAACGAGAACAGTCCCATGAGCGGCCACCTCGTCAAGCCCTTTGACGCCTTCACGCTCTCGAAGGTGCTGGACCCCCTGCTGAAGTGACAGGAGGAGCGTGTCGGGCACTGAAAGAATCCGCTGCATCAAGTGTCGGCACTACCAAATCACTTGGGACATCGAACGCCCCTACGGTTGCGGCACCTTGAACTTCAAGAGTCGCATCGAACCCAGCCAGTACGTTTTTCAGACTTCCGGGGCGTTGTGCCAGAGCTTCGAGGCCAAGCCGGAGCGACCGTCGAAGACGGCGGGGTGACTCCCAAAAGCTTGGATTTGTGAAGGACCGCTTGGTGAGAAAATGGGAAAACCTCCCAAAACCGCCTGAAAGCGCGGAGGGGCTTCAGGCGGATTGCGGCTTGGCTTGCTGGAGAAAGGAGCAGTGACGCGGATTCTGGAGGGCCGTTTTTTTGCGGGTGGGCGGATTTTCAGACCGCCTGATCCCCGGTCTCACCCGTGCGGATGCGGATCGCCTGCTTGAGGTCAATGACGAAGATCTTCCCGTCGCCGATGCGTCCGGTCTTGGCCGCACCCGTGATGGCCTCCACGGCACGGTCCACGTCCTCATCGGAGATGACGATCTCGATTTTCACCTTGGGCAGGAAATCCACAATGTATTCAGCCCCACGGTACAGTTCAGTGTGCCCGCGCTGCCGCCCAAAGCCTTTCACTTCGCTGACGGTCAGCCCCTGAATTCCGATGCCGCCGAGGGCTTCCTTCACCTCTTCCAGTTTGAACGGCTTGATGATCGCTTCGATTTTTTTCATGTTTCCTTGATGAGCGGGGATGGAAAATCCATCTACAATTGTCGGTCAGTACCAGTTGGTGTTGCAAGTTGAAATGCGCCCGAACACGGCACGGCTGTATGAAACGGCGGTTTTGCGGTTTCGGGATCACTGCACCACTCGGAGTGCGGAGCTGTACCTTCCGGAAGGCTGGGGCTGGGCGGATGTGGGGGTGCAGGCGGTGGAACGCTACCTCCAGCAGGGCAGACAGGAACTGGGATGGCGGGAGAACACGGCCCACGCGCACCTGACGGCGATTCGGCATTTTTTCAGATTCCTGACCCGCAACGGGCACCTTGACCGCAATCCCATCCAGCACTACACCCGGCGGAAAAGCTCCGGAACGGCGGACTCCAGCATCGTCCAGGCTGAAGAGCTTGCCGCCAAACTCCAGCAACTCCCCACCACCACGCACGAACAACTCACGGCGGTTTTGCTGTTGGAACTGACCTATGGCACGGGAGTGAGCGTGGCGCAACTCTGCCGGGTGGCAAACCTTGAATCCCTGCCGCAGTCCGGCAGTCTTCGCATCCATTTTTCCGAACGCTCCCCTCTGGAGCGTCCCTTGGGAGCGCACGCGCTCGCTCTGCTCCA
>CAZQXS010000180.1:4088-5339 GCA_964597275.1 uncultured Pseudomonadota bacterium
CCTGCCGTTGCCCTGAAAAAACTGTTGCAGGCACCGCTTCAGGAGCTTGGATTTCCGAGCGCAAACGCTCTCCGCGATGCCGGATTGCAACACCTTGCGGCAGCAGGGGCGGACATGCGGACCCTCCAGAACTACCGTGGGCTGAAGCGGCTTCAGCGGGTGCAGGATTTCAAAAGCCCCGCTTTTGCAGAATTGCAGGATCGTCTGCTGACCGCCCATCCCCGCAAGGAAACTCCGGAAACGACGGGAGCCGCGCCAGAGTGAGGACGGGGTTGCTCAGTGAGAAAACAGGGTGGTCTTCCAGCCGCTGTCCTCGTCGCCGTAGCCGTGAATCAGGAGGTCCACCAGCCCCGGAAGCATGGCCTGCGCCGATTCGTTGAGTTCCGCAATGGTGGTGTTGGTGGAAAGGGCGGGGCGCTTGCGGATCATTTCCTCAAGCTTCTGGTAAATCGCCACGAGGTGCAGCACGTCGTTGGCGGCGTACTGCAACTGCTCCGGGCTGAGATCATCCCGCATCCAGTTGGTCTGCTGCTGTTCCTTGTTCAATTCGATTCCCAAAAGCTCCTTGCTCAAGTCCTTGAGTCCGTGGGACTGCGAGTAGGTGCGGATCAGCTTGCTCATCACACGGGTGCAGCGCACCGGGCGCACCTCAATTCCGTAGCGGACCTTGAGGAAGCCCAAATCCGAAAGCGCGAAGTGAAACACCTTGGTCACGTCCGGGTGCGTGAGTAGGGTTTTGAGATTGGACGGACATTCCGGCTGGGGTCGCACCAGCGCAACCCGCTGTTCGTCATCTCCGACCTGAATCAAGCAGAGGTCGTCCCGATAAAGCCGCAGGCCGTGCATTTCACAATCCACCGCAACCACCGGCTTGGCGAGGTAGGCCCGCAGGTGATCGTCGGTGAGGTCAGGAAGAATTTCGTAGTCCGTCATTTTGTGCCTTGAAGGAGAGTTGGGGGATCACTGTAAACGGGCCGCGCCAAAAACACCACCCATATCCGCAATGAAGCCTCATGTGTTCGATTATTGCCATTATCGAACATATGATTTTATCCGGAAAATACTGGAACTGAAGCGGCGTTTCATCTTGAAGGCAGTTCTGCACAGCTTGCGAGCTTGAGGAGGGAAGCCACTGCCGAAAGCCCCTTGTGGGTGTCGGTCGGCATGAAGTCCTCGCGTCCACTCTTGCGGTAGCCTTGGGACATTTTGGAGAATTGGGAAATCACGACGTTGAGTTGTTCATGTGTTTCT
>CAZQXS010000181.1:0-5326 GCA_964597275.1 uncultured Pseudomonadota bacterium
CCCCGCCTAGTTCCTTGGTGGCAAGGTACACCACCTCCAGCAATTCCGCAAGTTCGGCCTCGTGCCCGCCGCCCTGAAAAAGAACTTGACGCACCTTATTATTTCTATTATTCTGGAATTTAGAAAATTAAGACCTCCCCCTGTTGCGGGGAGACAGAAGCGAGCCACAACCAAAGGACAGAGAAGGACAGATGGAGCTTGAAGCAGCGGCAGGGATTTTGGCAGAGATGGGGAATCCGGTGCGTTTGCAGGTGATCCGTCTGCTGGTGCGAGCGGGCACAGACGGGGTTCCAGTGGGGCGGATTCAGGAGGAGGTCGGCATTCCGGCCTCGACGCTCTCGCACCACTTGAGCCACCTCAAGTCGGTCGGACTGATCCACCAGCGGCGCGAGCGCACGACGCTGTGGTGCGTGATGAACTATCCGCAATTGGAGGCGGTCACGGATTTCTTGACCAACGAGTGCTGCCGGGGATTGCCTCCGGAAGCACTGGAAACCGCCACCTCGGCTGCCGAAGTGGCGGCCTGAAGCTCAACTGAAAGGAAAGGCCATGAGTGTGCTGGGAATTTCGCTCAAGCAACCCGGATGGAACCTGAAGTTGTTCTTCGCCTTCGCCGGGGCGTTCTCGCTGGGCACACTTTGTTTGCTGGCTTGATCCTGAACCAGAATGGCCCGTAAACTTTTTGCTGAGTGGCTGGGAACCCTGTTTTTGCTGGCCACCGTTGTCGGCTCCGGAATCATGGCCGAACGGCTTTCCGGCGGGAATGTTGCCCTCGCGCTTTTGGGCAACACGATTGCCACCGGAGCGATTCTGGTGGTGCTGATCTTGGTGTTCGGCCCCTTGTCCGGAGCACATTTCAATCCCGCTGTGACTCTCGCCTTTGCGATTCGCAAGGAGATCAGTCTGCTGGAATCCGCGCAGTATGTGGCAGTGCAAATCATCGGCGGCATTCTTGGCGTGATGATCGCGCACGCCATGTTTGACCATCCGCTGCTTGATCCCTCCACCACCGCACGCACCGGAACCGGGCAGTGGGTCGGAGAGTTTGTCGCCACGTTCGGGCTGGTGGCCACCATTCTCGGCTGTCTGAAAACCCGCCCGGAGGCGATTCCCTACGCCGTCGGCTTGTTCATCACCGCAGGTTACTGGTTCACTTCGTCCACCTCCTTCGCCAATCCAGCGGTGACGATTGCACGAGGCTTGACCAATACCTTTTCTGGAATCGCCCCCGCGCACATTCCGGCCTTCATCATGGTGCAGTTGGTTGCCGCCACCGTCGCCACCCTGACTTTCCGATGGCTGTCGGCTGAAACCTTCACCTCAAGCGAATGAGCGCGTCCACGGCGACCCTTCCCTAGCCTTGGGAACGCACGATCCGGGAGTTGCATCGGGTGCAGCCAAGGGGTGTTTTTCGTGGAAACTCAGTCGCGGGTGTGCCACGATTGCAGGCCAGAGGAGGGCCATTTTTTCACAAGGGACACCATGCACACAGCACCAGACTACCTGAATCCGGATTTGCCTGCGAACCTGAAGCGGGTGCGGATGCCCGTGGTGGAGGCCACTGCGGAAACACTCAAGGGCTACGGAGGCCTTGTGGACGATCCCGACGCGGTGGAGGTGGAGATTGTGCGCTGGCCCGCGCAGGGTTGGCGTCCGGTTGATCTGGACACCGGCGACGAGGGCGGCACCACCGAGGGCACCTTCATCAGCGAATGGAAGGGCGATTTGCTCTACGGGCGCAATGACGCGGTTTCCGGGCACTACATTCTCGGCTACGCCAAAGAGCCTGCGGTGGCGGACGAAAGCCACAGCCGTGATCCGGAGCAGTTGCTGCTCTGGCACGCCAACTACCATCCAGACGGCGGGCAACTCTTTTTTCCGCTGGACGCGCAGCCGTTTCTCTGCCCACTGGCTCTTCCGGGGGATGACATCACCCCTGAAAAGTTCGTCTGCTTCCGGTGCGACGGCAACCAAGGACTGTACATCCACCCCAACATCTGGCACGAAGGCGTGTTCTCAATTCGAGGACAGCAGCGCTTTTTCGACAAGCAGGGGGCGGTTCACGCCCGGATTTCGGTGGATTTCGCCCGCGAGTTCGGGTGTCTGCTCGAAGCACCCTTGACGTGAGGCGGCGTACCCTGCCGTCACCTCATCCGCAGCAGGGCATCCACCGCGACCACGCCCTTGCCTTGAGGACGCACGATCAGCGGGTTGAGGTCCACCTCGGCCAAGCGGTTGCCGTGCGCCTCCACAAACTCCGCGAGGGTCAGCACTGCCTCAACCAGCGCCTCGGTGTCGCCTTGTGGCTGGCCGCGCCAGCCTTGCAGCAGGACGTTCACGCGCAAACTCCGGATCGCCCGCCGCACCTGCTTTTCTGAAAGCGGCAACAGCAGCGAAACCGAATCCCGCAGCAATTCCGTGAAAATGCCCCCGGCCCCCAGCGTCAACGCCGGGCCAAACTGCGGGTCCACGCTCACGCCCAAGATCAACTCGGCCACGCCATCCGTGATCATCTCTTCCACAAGAAAGGACTCCGCCAGCCCGGACATCCCAGAAACGGCGTCGGCGACTTCCTGAACCGAGCGCAAATTCAGCGCAACTCCGCCGCGCTCGGTCTTGTGGGGCAGTTCCGGGGCAACCGCCTTGACGACCACCGGAAAGCCCAGCGCCGCCGCCGCGTCCGGGGCATCCTTGGCAGACACCAAGCGACCCTGCGGCAACGCAAACCCGTGTTGCGCCAGCAGTTCCTTGGCTTCGGCTTCGGTGAGGGTTCGGACAGACGCATCCGCTGGGATGGGTGGATGCAGTTTTGGCGGAAACCACTCCTCCCAAACCTGCCGAATCCGGGCGGCGTGATGCACGGCCTCCAGCGATTCCGCGAGTCCTTGGAGCGGCACGACCCCGGCCCGCAGGCATTTTTCCCGCGTGGTCTTCGAGAGGCTTTCCTGCAGTGACGACAGCAGGGCCGCATGTCCCGCACTTTCCGGAGCGACCTCCAGCAGCGTGTCAATCGCCCGGTCAAACGAGGCGGTGTCCGTCAACGTATCGTCCTGCGGATCGAGCATGAAGGCAACCAAACCGTAATTGCAGCGCAGCAACACCCGGAACATTTCGCGCAGCTTCGGATAGTCGAACCAGGTGGCGGTCTGGATGTCGAAGGGGTTGCGCAGCTTGACGCGCTCGCCCACGGTGGACCGTAGCGTGTTGTGTTCGGTTTCGGGAAGCGGCGCAAAATCCAGATCGAGCGGGCGGGCGCTGTCCGAGGCCATCACCATGTCGCCGCCGGATGCGCCCAGCACGAGGATGCGTTTGGAGGGCAGCGGCCCGAAGCAGTGCAGCAACTTGAGGGTTTCCACCAGCGAACTCAGCGTGTCGCAACGGGCAATCCCCAGCCGCTCAAAAAGCGCGTCGTGCAGCGCGTCCGATCCCGTGAGCGCTCCGGTGTGCGTCATCGCCACCGCCTGAGCCTGTTGGGAACGCCCCGCCTTGACGAGCGCAATGGGCTTGCCGAGCTTCCGGGCGTGGTCCACCGCGTCCACGAATTTCGGCAGGTCGAGGATGCCTTCCAGATAAAGCCCAATCGCCGAAACGCGCTCGTCTGCGGCGCAGTAGCGGATCAAGTCCTCGGCGGCAAGCCGCTGCTGGTTGCCGACGGTGAGGACGTAGCCCATCGGCAGGGAGCGGCGCTGCTCCATCACCGTGATCGAGAGTGTGCCGCTTTGCCCGATGAAGGCGATCCCGCGCTCCACGGACGGGGCCGTCACCTGATCCGGCCAGAGCGCCACGCGGTCGAAGAAGTTGGCAAAGCCATAGCAATTGGGGCCGATGAAAGGCAGATCTCCCGCCGCCGCGTCAAGCTTTCGCGCCCACTCCGCCCCATCGGCTTCCTCGCTGAATCCCGCCGCAAAAACCACGGCCCCGCCCAAGCCGCGCTCGCGCAGGGCCGCGAATTCCTGCACCGTCAGTTCACGGTTGATGCCCAGAAACGCCGAGTCCGGAGCGCCCGGAAGCTCCGCCGCCGAGCGATAGCAGCCCTCCCGCATGGGATGGACGCGCCAGAGTTCTCCCGGAAAGCCGAGCTTGGCGCACTGCTCCACAACGTAGTCCGACCATTTGCCGCCGTAAACGGCAACGGTTTCGGGACGAAACAGGCGGTCGAGGTTCATGCTCCCAAGGGTCGGAGCAGTCCTCGCGAAATGATGTGACGCTGGATTTCGGAGGTGCCGTCCCAGATGCGCTCCACACGGGCATCGCGCCAGATGCGTTCCAGCGGCAAGTCTTCCATCAATCCCATGCCGCCGACAGTCTGGATGGATTGATCGGCCACGCGGGCGAGCATTTCCGAACAGTAGAGCTTGGCCATCGCGCAGTCCTCCGGAGTGACGGTTCCCGCATCAATCTTCCATGCCGTTTCCAGCAGGATCAGGTTCGCCAACTTGATCTCGGTGGCCATGTCGGCCAGCGGAAAGGAAACCCCCTGGAACTTGCCGATCTTCTGTCCGAACTGCTCGCGGGTGGCCGCGTAGTTGAGGGCGGTGTCAAAGGCGCGTTCGGCGCGGGCGACGCTGGTGGCGGCAACGGTGAGGCGCGTCGGCCCCAGCCACTCGTTGACCAGCCGGAAGCCGTCGCCCTCCGGACCCATCATGCGCCACGCAGGCATGCGGGCGTTGTCGAAGCGCAGGATGTTGTTGGTGTAGCCCCGGTGCGAGACGTTGCGGTAGCCCGGTGCGACCTCCACCCCCGGATCGTCGAAGGACACCAAAAAGGCCGAGATGCGTTTTTTCGCTCCCTTGGGGGTTTCCTCCTCCCCGGTCGCCGCGAACAGCACGCAGTAGTCCGAGACGGTGGCTTGGGAGATGAAGTGCTTCTCACCGCTGATCACCCACTCGCTGCCCTCCAGCACGGCCTTGCATTTCATCCCGCGCAAATCCGATCCTGCGCCCGGCTCGGTCATGGCGATGCAGTCGCGCCGCTCGCCCCGGACGGTCGGTTCCAAAAACTCCGTGACCTGCTCGCCCTCGCAGGCGGCGAGGATGTTGAGCGGACGGTGAGCGCATTCGGCCATCGCCAGCGAGGTGCGCCCGAGTTCCTTCTCGATGAGCATCACCGACACCGCGTCCAGCCCGCCGCCGCCGACGTCTTCCGGCAGGTTGCAGGCGTGCAGCCCCAGCTCCATCGAGCGTTTTTTCAGCGCCTCCGCCAATTCCGGGGGCAACGTGTCGGTTTGCTCCAGCGTCTCCTCGTGGGGCATCATCTCCTTCTCCACGAAGCTCCGGGTCATCTCGACGAGCATCTTCTGCTCGTCCGTCAATGCAAAATCAATCAT
>CAZQXS010000182.1:0-5279 GCA_964597275.1 uncultured Pseudomonadota bacterium
TCAGCGCAGGGAGCGCACGAGGTAGTCGAGGATGGGGTCGGGCGCAACGGGTTCAGCAAAGGCGGCTGTCCGGAACGCCGGAGGGTGCAGCAGTCGGTTTTCGATCATGCGCTCCAGCACGGACTGGTAGCCGTGATGCGTCTTGCCGATGAGCAGGGCTTCCAAAGACCGTCCTTCCTGATGCTGGAGCAGCATCGTCCGGAAGCCGCGCAGGTACACATAATCCTTGGTGAAGCCGCCGCCGCGAAAGGCCCGCACGGTCACGTCAAAGGCGTGTTCCGGCTCGATTTCGTACTGCTCGACCAGCTGCTGGAACACATGCCGGAACTCCGTTCCCTCCACCACCTCGTGAATCGCAATCACGCGCAGTGCAATTTCTCGCAGCCGGGACAGCGTGAGGTTTCCGGAAAGGTACTCGCTCAACACGCCCAGTCCCTCCTGGGTGATCGTGTGGGCGGGGAGTCCGACCTGCACCACCCGCAGGGGCTGGAGCCGGGCGTTGAGGGTGCTGAGGTAATGCACTCCGATTTCGTGATGCGCCAGCGCTTGGGCTTCGATTGCGGTGAGTTGGGCGTTCTTGCGAATCCGCAGGCCGCGGGGTCCGGCCACGGCTTTGGAGACAAGCCGATCGGTGAATTCGAGGTTGCAAGCGAACCCGTGGCGGCGGGCGGTTTCCTCAAAAATGTGGGTGGTGGCCTCTGGGCGCAACAGGTCTGCTGGCCCGTCCGCCTCCAGCGGCGCTCCGTGGAGCAGGAATTCCGCATCCTTGAGTTCCTGCCGTCCCGGACGCCCGAAGTAGCGCAGGCTGTCGTAAAGGAAACGCTCGGTGCCCAGCGACTGCAACAGGTCCAGCCGATCGGAGCAGTCCTGCACGACCTCCGCATAAAGCTGCTGGATTTCCAGATCGGCGATGTCCTCCAGCGGGATGCGGTGCAGGGTGCGCTTTTGCACGATGGGGTCGAGTTCCGGGAGCCGGTACGAAAACGCAGGATCGCGGGAGCCCTGCTTTTTCAGGAAGCGGCGGCGTTCGGACTCAAGGTTGACCGGAGTGAGGTAGTGCAGCAAATCCGGAGCCTTGGCGGCACGGGCCAGCGCACGGTCAATGTGTCGCAGTGTGGGATCGGGGTAGCGTTCAGGCATCGCCTGGCTCGGTTGGCGGGGTCTGCTGACGGGACTGCGCCCGCCTTTCCACGAAGTCAATCACGAGTTCTTGCAGCCGCACGTTGTTGAAGCGGTTGATGCGCGTGAGTCCGCCCGGACTGCACACGTTGACCTCCAGCAGTTTTCCAGCGACCACATCCAGCCCGACGAAATCCAGCCCGTCGGCGACAAGTTCCGGCCCCAACTGTTCGCAGAGGCGCAGTTCTTCTGGAGTTAAGGAGTGGGGCCGTGCCTCTCCGCCTGCGTGCAGGTTGCTGCGAAACCCGCCCTCCGGAGGCCGTCGCTGCATGGCTCCCAGCGGTTCGCCGTTGAGCAGCAGGATGCGCACATCCCCCGGCTGTTCGCTTTCCACATACTCCTGCACCATCACATAGTCCGATTCCGCGCCAAAGCGTCCGTCCGTGTAGCGCCGCAGCACAGCGTCCAGATTTTCCGGATCGTCGGGTTCTACCACTGACACCCCGTTTCCCGCCAGCCCGCGCAGGGGTTTCAGCACCACACGTCCGTTCATGTGCTCGATGATGCGCTTGAGTTCGCTGCGGTCGTTCAGGACGTGCGTGATCGGCAAGAAGGCTTGGGCGGCAGTGGAAAGCGTGGCCAGGTAGAGTTTGCTTTCAGCTCGGCGCAAGCCCGCCACCGAGTTGAGCAGGAACACGTCGTGCTGCACCGCGTCGAGCATGCCCAGCACTTCGGAATCCAGTGGCGGGGGCAGGCGGATGAGGACAGCATCAAATTCGGTGAGCGGGAGTGTTTGCTCCGAAAAGCGAAGAGCGGCATGGAACGCTTCCGGCGAGTCCTCTGGCCCGGAGCGGGATTCGACGATCCGGCAGCTTGCGTAGGGAACCTGATGGTGGATGCGCAAGGTGGCAGGACGCGTGACCGCCACCCGATGCCCGCGCTGGACGCATTCGTGAAGCAGTCGCAGGGTGGAGTCGAAGCGCGGGTCCACCCGCTCCCACGCATACATCAGGAAGCCGACATTCATGGCCGCATCCTTCCGCAGGGGCGGCCCCCCTCAGCGGGCCGCGAGGGCAAACACACCGAGTGCATCCAACACGAGGGTGAAGTCGGTGAACCCCACCCAGAACAGCACCCCCCAGAGTCGCCCGGAGACCACGGTGTTGCGCTGAAACGCAAAGCTGGTGAAGATGCCGAAGTTCATGATCAACAGCAGTGTGATCCCCAGCCAGTCCCGAAATCCGGCAGAAGGGGAGCCGAGATAGAATGCACCCACGACCAGCACTCCCAGCAGATCAATGCAACCCACGCGATAAACCCACGCGCCGTTGCGCGTGCGCCACCACAAAAGCAGGGCCGCGAGGTGCAGCAAGATCAGCAGCAGCAGGGTGCCAACGGCACCAAGTGGAGACATCGGTGTGACTCTCGTTCAAGAAGCGTTCACGCTACATGGATGCACCCGGAATGCCAATCGCCCCAACCCCTCAGAGCAGGCCACGGGCCGCAAGGTTGCGCATCAGGTCGGTGGTGCCGAAGGCCCAAGGGGGGAGGCGATTGCAGTGGTTGACCCGATTGAGCAGGGTGCCGAGCTTGGGAGTCGAAATCCGGACCAGATCCCCGACTTTGTGAGTGAAGCCCTGTCCGGGAACATCGCGGTCCTCGGTGGGCGCAAACATGGTTCCCAAAAACAGCATCATCCCGTCTGGGTACTGGTGGTGGTCGCCCATCGCATGACGAACGAGGTCTTCGGGATCCCGGCTGATTTCACTCATCGAACTGCGTCCCTCAAGCCGATAGCCCTCCGGCCCATCCACGGTGATCCGGATTTCGGCATTCCGGCAATCATCGAGGCTGAAGCTCTTGTCAAACAGCCGGAGCCACGGACCAATCGCGCAGGAGGCGTTGTTGTCCTTGGCCTTGCCGAGCAGCAACGCGCTGCGCCCCTCGAAATCGCGGAGGTTGACGTCGTTGCCCAGCGCGGCCCCGACGACCGATCCTGCCGCGTTGACGGCCAGTACGATTTCCGGCTCAGGGTTGTTCCAACTCGATTCCGGGCGGATGCCGATTTCCACGCCCGTGCCCACCGCCGACATGGGCTGCCCCTTGGTGAAGACCTCCGCATCTGCGCCAATGCCCACCTCCAAGTACTGCGACCACGCGCCCTGCTCCAGCAACACCGCCTTGACTTGCATGGCCGCGTCCGAGCCGGGCTGCACTTCCGAGAGGTTGTCGCCGATCAACGTGGTGATCTGCTCGCGCAAGGCGTTCGCCTTGGTGAAATCTCCCCGCGCCTGCTCCTCGATGACGCGCTCCAGCATGCTGGCCACAAAGGTCACGCCGCAAGCCTTCAGCGCCTGCAAATCACAGGGAGCCAGCAGCCACGGCTGATCCGGGTCACGAACCTCCGGAGGCGTGTTGTTCAGCAAGTCCTGCAAGGAGCCGATGCGCTCCAACCCGGACATGTTTCGGATTTGGGAGAGCGACCCCTCGTGGTTGAGCAACTCGCTCATCACCGGAAAGCGCGGACTGAGGTTCCACACGCCGTCTTCCCGAAACACCACCACCGCAGGACCGCCCTGCGCTCCGGGCAGCCAAACCCGTCCCACGAGGGTGCCGGAGCATTGATCGGCGGGCAGGGCATCGAGGACGAACCGTCTCACACCGAATCTCCTTTCGGTTCGTCCAGCGCATCGTCCTCAAAGCCCTCGTCGTCAAAGGAGTCGGGGTCGTCTCCAGCGGCGGCGATGTCCTCCTCGGACAGGTCATCCATCCAGTCGTCCTCGTCATCCTCCAAGTCGAGGTCGGGAACCGTAGGAGCCGTTGCCGCAACGGCAGGAACTGCCCCGGCCCCAGCGTCCTCCTGCGTGTAATCCGGGTAGTCCTCGCCCGTGACTTCAGTGATGTACTCGCGGAGCCTCGCTTGCTCCTCCGGAGTGATGTTCATGAACTGGATCGCCGATTGGTAGTACCACTCAATCGGCCAACACCAGCAGACCCGTCCGGTGATCTGGAAGTCCGGGCGGAACCCCACTGCGGCTTCGCTGTTATCCGCGAGCGGGGTTTCGCAGTGAAAGCGGATGCCGTTGAGGGAAACGTCCAGCCCCTTGGCCTCGGAGTCGGTGGAGACCTCGGTACGGATTTCGATCTTCTCCTCAAAGAGGACTCGGAGGTACTGTCGTCGTTCTGCGCCCATGGCGATGCTCCACAATTGAGGGTGTCCAGAAAGGGGACGGAAGGCGGATGCCGCACCGCGATCGTCCCGGCCTTGGTGCAATCATACGCCCAAACTGCCGGAGCGACAAGCCCCATTCCGAAATGCCTCTGTCATCTTCGGGGAAATCTGCTAGTTTTTTGAGTGGGGGAACCGTCAGTATGGGCCTCCAATGAGGCGTATTTCACCGTGCGCCCCCGCTTTGAGATGAATCAACGCTGACCCCAAACTGAAAACATGCTGGACTGGAACCTTTACATCATCCTGCTGAACGCGGCCTACATGATCTGGCTGGCGGCTTTTGTGGCCCCCGACATCGTCTGGCTGCGGGCTCTCACCATCACCGGCAACATCGTGGTTCTGCCGTACTACCTCTATTTCTTTGAGAAGCCGCTGTGGAACCCCATCACCTGGGTGGGCATCTACACCACGATCAACGTCGTCATGCTGTTCCTGCTCTATCTGGAGCGCAGGCCGGTCAAGCTCAGCGAGGCCGAGCAGAGAATCTGGGAACTGACCTTCAAGTCGCTCGAACCACGGGTGTTCAAGAAACTGCTCGATCAGGGCGTGTGGGACCGGATACCGCCCCACGTCGAACTGGTGGCGCGGGACAGCGACTTGGACAACCTGCTGTTGGTGGTGGAAGGCGAGGCCGAGGTGGTGTTGAGAAACGGGGAGCATCGCACCATTCCCACGGGCGGGTTCATTGGCGAGCAGTCCTTCATCACGAGCGGGAAAACCTCGGCGGACGTCAGCACCGGTGCCGAGGCCACCACGATCCTGCGCTGGAACAAGCAGGCCCTCCGCAAGTACCTTGGGCATCACGAAGCCCTCAAGCACACCTTCGACCTGATCCTGACCGCCGACCTGATCTACAAACTGCGCAACATGGATCGGGACGAGCAGGAAATCGTCAATTCCCGGATCTGATCCCGCCGAACTGCTGACG
>CAZQXS010000183.1:0-5257 GCA_964597275.1 uncultured Pseudomonadota bacterium
GCTCTTCGGCGATGCCAAGGACAGCCTCACCAAAGTCGCCGCCGCACTGAACTGATCCTCAGACCTTTGCAACCGTGAGGTAGGCGTGGACGTAGTCCATGCCGTGGCCCTCCGGGTGGTCCAGCACGCGCTGGTGGTAGGTGCCGTAGTAGGACTCGATGAGTTCCTGCCGCGCTTCCAGCGGGCGTGACTCGTCCAGCGCCCCCAAGAAGATGCTCTGGTTCCAACTGCGGATCGTCGGGATGTACTCGTCGGCAAAGCGCCGCACGTCGCCATGCGTCTTGAAGTCCTCCGCAAAGGGGCAGGGCACGATGCGCGTGTGGAGGTCCACCAGCCGCAACCCGGACTGGTACACGGGGCTGGCGGGATCGGTGAGCGGCGCAGAAAATTCCTCGACCGTGTTGTAGTACTGCGGCAGGGTCATGCGCCCGTACTCCTCCCGGCTGATGCGTCCGTCCTCCAGAAACTCCTGCCAGATTTCGTTGAAGGTGTCGAACATGTTGACCCCGAAAGTGTTGCCGAGGTAGCGTCCTTCCTCATCCTTGCCGAAGTTCACCAGCACCAGCCGCCCCCCGGAGACCAGTTCCTTGGAGCGGTGCAGCAGAATCGTTTCCCAGTCCCGCTTGCCCTGCTCCGCGAATTGGGCGAGCGCGTCTCCCGTGGCCCCCACCATGTGAACGTGGTGGTCGAGGTCGCAGGGCTTCTGCCGCAACCAGTGCATGGCGGTCGCTGAAAAGCCGAGGTTGAGGCTGTTGGGCGGGCAGATAGGCAGGTAGAACGAGGAGGCAGAGAACATCGGCTGGACGTTCCGGAAGCGTTCGAGGTAGGAGTCAAACGGCCCCAGCCCGTGGATGATCTGCACGAGCGCGTTGAAGTCGTTGCGGGGCTGGTCCGTGTAGATGATGTTGAAGGCCGCGTCCGGGCACCGCTCCCCCACCCGCTCGATGACCTTGCCGACCATGCCCAGCGAGGTGCCCCCGTCCGCACAGCCCATGTCGGTCATGCGGAACCCCGGAAGGTCCGGGCGCAGTTTCATGGCGTCCACGGCCTCCAGCACCAAGTCGGTGGCGAGGTTGATCACGTCCGCCGCCCCCTTGGTGGCCAGCGAGTACGCCCCGCCTCCCGACATGGTGATGTTCTGGGCCTGACTCGTTTGCTGGCTCATGGCTTTCCTGGCAAAAGGATTCCTTTCGGCTGTAGGGGGGTTAGGCTGTAGGGGGTTAGGCTGTAGGCTTTTAGGCTGTAGGCTTTTAGGCTGTAGGCTTTTAGGCTGTAGGCTTTTAGGCAAATCGAAATCGCTACCGAAATCGACCGAAAGCCCCCAAGCCCGAAGTCAATGAAAACCCTAGAAGTTCAGCGACACATCCCGGTTCCCGGAGTTGCACGCGGCCACATAGAGCGCCTGCTCATGGGTCATGCGCTTCTGCTGCCGGATGCCGATGGTGCTACGGATCGTCTCCTCATACGAAGCCAAGGGCGAAAGCAACGCCGTGGCCTGTGCCCGCCACGCCTTCTGCTCCCCGTAAAGCGCAATCGCCTTGTCCAGTTCCTTCAGCGCTTTTTCCTTTTTGGGGGTTTTCGCCTTGAGGGCGCGCCGGGCTTTGGAGAGGTGCGACTTGATCTTGGATGCCCCCTCGATCTCACGGAACTGATCCGAAAGTTCCTTGACCGGAGCGATCATGCCGATGGGTTCGTTCGCCTCCACCTTTCCACGCAGGGCGGTCAGGTCGTCTTCCAGTGCGTTGAAGGCCTCGGTGCTTCGCAAAGTCTCCAGCAGCTTGAACACCGAGTTGTAACCCTTGTCGGCGGCACGGCGGTACTTCTTGCGGGTGGTGTCCTCCGCTTTTCGCAGGGCGGAGAATTTCTTATGAGCTTCTGGCCACTCGGCAGGAATGGTTTGCTGGAGCTGATCCCGTTCCACATTGAGTTCGGCGATCAACTCCTCCAGTGCCTGCTTTTGTGACGCTTCTGCATCCTTAGGGAAACGCCGGAGATTGCCCTCCAGCTTCTTGATCTCCTTGTCCAGTCCGCGCATTTGCCGCTCCAAAATCCGGACCTCGGAATGCACCGGTCGGTATTCCACCGACCCTTCCGCCACAGACTCTGCCTTCACCTGCGCCTCGGCCATCAGGGCAATCGCCTCTTCCACGCTGTCAAAGCCCTTGGTGGTGTTGGAGGCCAGTTTCTTGGGTAGTGCGCTCAGGTCGAGTGCACGGACGTTAGCGAGGCTTCTCTGAATGTCGGCCTTGCTTTCGGCAAGCTGTTCCACCACATACTGCTCCACGCAGTGCTGCAACCGGGGATTCCGGGGTGGCGGGGCGGTGTCGGAGGTCAGGGATACTCGATTGGGCAGGTAGTTTACCAGTCCGGGATAGACCGCGACGATGCCCAGCGCAATCAATTGCAGGAGGATGAAGACCACCACTCCCCGGTACATTTCAATGGTTTTCACCACTGCTGGAGCGACACCCCGTAGGTAGAAGAGGGCAAAGCCAAAGGGCGGGGTCAGGAAGGAGGTCTGGATGTTCAACCCGATCATCACCCCCAGCCATACCGCCGTGACGTTCGCGGACGGGTCGGCGAGCAAGATGGGAGCGGTGATTGGAACCACAACCACTGCGATTTCAATGAAATCGAGAAAGAAGCCCATGATGAAAATGACTCCCATCACGATGATGAACTGCATCCAGAAACCGCCGGGCAGGCTGTTGAGGAAGTCCCGGACCAGTTCTTCCCCGCCAAAGGCCCGGAAGGCGGCGGTGAGCATAGCCGCACCAAGCAGGATGATGAAGACCAGCGAAGTGGTCTTGGCGGTTTCCGTCATCACGCTTTGTAAGGTGTTGTCAATCTTGTAAGTGCGCCAACCACTCCAGCAGAAGGCGACCAGCAGCATGATCACAGCAACCACGGCGATGGCGATGACCACACCATCGGCGCTGGATTTGATGTTCCTGACATTGATGGTGAAGTTCGCCAGTAGCACCCCGATGATGGCCAGTGCAGCGAACGCAAGCAGCACCGGATAGTACGCCCCCTTCTTGCCCTGCATGAGCCGATAGCCTCCCATGAAGAGCGCCCCCGTCGCGCCAATCGACCCGGCTTGGTTCACGGTGGCGATTCCGAGGATGATGGACCCCAGCACGAGGATAATCAGCCCCAACGGCGGAACAAGGATCAGTGCCACCTTGAGGAAGAACTTGGCATCGAACGGCTCGTCGCTACGGATCGCGGGAGCGTGGTGCGGACGCAGCAGCGCGTAGCCCAAGATGAAGGCCATGTAAAGCCCCACCAGCACCAGTCCCGGAACAAAGGCCCCCAAGAACATCTCCCCGGCACTCGTCGAGGCCACGTCAAATTCCGAGGGCATGGACAACTCACCCGTCGTGACCTTGTGGAGCGCCTTGCGGGCGGAACTCGCCTGATCGGTGGCACTGGCCAACTGGTCAGCAAGGATGATGAGCACAATGGAGGGCGGGATGATCTGCCCCAACGTTCCGGACGCGGCAATGGTCCCGGTCGCCAGCGAGTGCGAGTAGTTGTTGCGCAGCATGGCCGGGAGCGAGATCAAGCCCATCGCCACCACAGTCGCACCCACGATTCCAGTGGTCGCCGCCAGCAGTCCTCCCACAAAGACCACCGAGATGCCCAAACCGCCCGGAACCGGGCCGAAGAGCTGGGCCATCGTCACCAGCAAGTCCTCGGCAATACGGGAGCGCTGAAGCATGATGCCCATGAAAATGAAGAGCGGAATGGCGATCAACGTATCGCGTTCCACCTCCCAATACACGCCCCGCAGGTTGGTCACTCCGGCGCTGAGCCACTGGCCGGGGCCACCCATCGCAAAGTAGGCGTCCGGGTTGCCTTCAAACAGGTAGCCCGTGACGGCGGCAAGGCAGATGGAGACCACCGCCGCACCGGGCAGGGCAAAGGCCACCGGGAACCCGGCCCCCAAGGCGAGGGCCATCACGATGACGAGCAGGGCAAGAAAGACGAATTCCATGAGATGACTACAAAAGTTGGTGGTGGTTATCTTGTAAATGCTGTGACTTCACGCTCCCCGTTCGTGCTGAGCCTGTCGAAGCATGGACGGGGTTCGCCCTTCGACAAGCTCAGGACGAACGGAGGTTCCGCAAACATGCAATGCAAGCATTTACTACTGTCCCACTACCCAAAAGCTTAGTGAGCCGCGGGGGTGTCGGGCTGGCGTTTTCCGGGGTCTTGACGGAAATCCGCAATCGCCTCCAGCAGGTAGCTGGCGAACTGGATCGCCATCGTGAAGGCGAACACACCGAGGAAGGCCGCCATCTGGTACTTGATGTACATGCCGTACCCGGACTGCGAGACCTCAAAGTTCATGACCGGGCTGTTGAGGATCGAGGACTTGTTGCCCGTGCCGATCAGGATGATGGTCGCGCACACCGAGAGTCCAAGGAAGATGCAGCCGATCGCGTTCACAAACCCCTTGGTGCGCGAGCGGAAGTTGGTGTAGAACACGTCCACCCGGACATGCCCTTCCTCGAATAGTGTGTAGGCACTGGCAAACAAAAAGAGCGCGGCATACCAGTAGCGCACAAGGTCGCCCATGAAGGCCTGCTCGTAGGACAGCACGAAGCGCGTGATGACGATGGCCAACTCCGCAACCACAATCAGCAACGCGAACCAAGTGAAGCCCAAGGTGCGCGTGAAGACCGCCGTGACGATACCCGCACAGACGAGCGGAACGTGCAGGTATGGCCCCCGAAAGTTGGGACGCCCCAGTTCCTTCGCCAATTCCTCGCCGACGACTGCGGGCAAAAAGCCCTCCACGCGGATGAAGGAAACGGCCATGTCCGCCAGCCCCACGTACACCACCGCCCAAAAGGCGGCGCGGATCAGAAAGGTGTTGATGGCATTGATGCGCAGGCTGTCTTGCCGCAAGGACTGCGGATTGCGGAACACATAATGGCTCACTGCCGCAAAGCCGAGCAGGTAGAGGACGGTCTGCAACCAGCCGAGACCTCCGGCATCAGCAGAAAAAATCGCTCCCGCGCCGGGCCACTCGTGAGCCAGATTGAGGTAGTTGTTGATCAGGTAAACCAGCAGCACGGAGATCACCCCCCATGAAAACAGGCGGGTGCTGTGCGTGAGCCAGTCGTTGCGTGGGAGGGCGTCGCTGGAAGTTTCCATTCTCCATTCCAAAAAAAAGGGACGGAGCGAACTCCGTCCCAACAATCAACGTTGACCTTGGCGTCAAACCCGCGCAGGCGGGAATCCAGCC
>CAZQXS010000184.1:0-5148 GCA_964597275.1 uncultured Pseudomonadota bacterium
TGCCAGCATCCCCCGTTTCACAGTTTTCTCAAGTTGTTTTGTGATCCCATCCGGACTTTGTGCCAAGCCCACTTGCCCTTCTTGGGGCAATGTGCTTTCCTGCTTTCTTTGGGCGGTTCCTGATTTGGGAACCCCGCCAACTCCAATTCCTTGAAGAGAAAATCTGTGACAAACGAAGAGCAGGCAAGCATGAGTGAATCTGTAGAGGCAAGCATGGCGCAGGGCGTGAAGTGGCGCTGCATCGGCCCGTCCCGGGGCGGACGGGTGGTGGCGGTGGCCGGGGATCCGGTCAACACGCAGGTGTTTTATTTTGGCGCAGCGGCAGGCGGCATCTGGAAGACCGTGGACGGCGGCACCTACTGGGAGAACGTCTCGGACGGCTTCCTGAGCAGTGCGGCGGTGGGGGCGCTGCAGGTGGCCCCTTCGGACCCGAACGTGATCTACGCGGGCATGGGCGAAAGCACGATCCGGATTGACGTCTCCTACGGCGACGGGGTGTACAAGTCCACCGATGCCGGAAAGACATGGACGAACCTCGGCCTCAAGGAAACCCGCCACATCAGCGAAATCCGCATCCACCCGGACAATCCGGACGTGGTGTACGTCGCCGCGCTCGGCCACGCCTTTGGCCCGAACAAAGAGCGCGGGGTGTACCGCTCGACCGACGGAGGGAAAAGCTGGGAGCAGATTCTCTTCCGCAGCGAGCAGGCCGGAGCGATTGACTTGTCGATGGATCCAAACAACCCGCGCATCCTCTACGCCTCGTTCTGGGAGGCGTACCGCGACTTCTGGAGCCTCAACAGCGGCGGGCCGGGCAGTAGCATTTACCGCTCCACCGACGGCGGTGACACCTGGACCGAACTCACAAACAAGCCCGGATTGCCGAAAGGCACCTTGGGCAAGATCGGCGTGGCGGCGGCTCCGGCAAAAGGCGGGCGCGTCTGGGCGATCATCGAGGCGGAGGAAGCCGGACTCTACCGCTCGGACGACAGTGGCGAAAGCTGGACCCGCACTTCCGGGAACCGCGACCTGATCCACCGTCCGTGGTACTACTGCCACATCTTCGCCGACCCGCAGCACGCCGACACGGTGTACCTCACTAACCTGCAAATGTGGAGAACCAGCGACGGCGGCACCACCTTCAAGGAAATCACCACCCCGCACGGCGACAACCATGACCTCTGGATTGATCCGAGCAATCCACAGCGCATGGTGCAGGGCAACGACGGCGGAGCGAACGTCTCCTTCAACGGCGGGGAGACGTGGTCCACGATCTACAACCAACTCACCGCGCAGTTCTACCGCATCGACACCGACAACCAGTTCCCCTACCGTGTCTATGCGACGCAGCAGGACAACACCAGCATCAGCGTTCCCAGCGCCAGCGAGTATGGGGCGATCACGCTCAACGAAACCTTCCTCCCCGGCACGGGCGAAAGCGGCTTCATTGCAGTCAAGCCGGACGATCCGGACATCGTGTACATCGGTGCGGTCGGCAGTTCTCCCGGAGGCGAAGGGGCGCTCCAGCACTACAACCACCGCACCAAGCAGTTGCGGCTGGTCAACGTCTGGCCCGAAGAGCAGTACGGCTGGGCACCGAAAGACCTCAAGTACCGCTTCTCGTGGACCTTCCCGATCAGCTTTTCGCCCCACGACACCGGAACGGTTTACGCCTGCGGGAACCACCTCTTCCGCAGCCGCAACGAGGGTCACAGTTGGGAAACCCTCAGCCCCGACCTCACCCGCAACGATGAAAGCAAGCTCGGTGTTTCTGGAGGGCTGACCGTGGACAGCAGCGGCGCGGAGCATTATGCCACGATCAGCACCTTCGTGGAGTCGCCGCACCAGTCCGGCGTGTTCTGGGCCGGAAGCGACGACGGCCTCGTCCACACCTCCCGCGACGGCGGCCAAAGCTGGCAAGCGATCACCCCGCCCGATTTGCCGGAATGGTGCTACATCTACTGCATCGAAGCCTCCGCGCACGATCCGGACACCGTGTACCTCTCCGCCACGCGCTACAAGCTCGATGACTACCGACCCTTGCTTTACAAAAGCACGGACGGCGGCCAAAGCTGGACGAGCATCAACGGCGATTACCCGGAAGCCGAAATCAGCCGCGTGATCCGCGCAGACCCGACGTGCCCCGGATTGCTCTACGTCGGCTCGGAAACCGGAATCTTCGTCAGCTTCAACGACGGCCAGAACTGGCAGCGGCTGCAAGGCAATCTTCCGGTGGTTCCGATCTATGACCTCAAGATCAAGGACGGGGATTTGGTGGCCGGAACCCACGGGCGCGCCTTCTGGATTCTCGACGACCTCACCCCGCTCCGGCAACTCGGCCAGCAGGCCAGTACGGATGGGATGCGCTTCTTTCCGCCGCGCCCAACCTATCGCCGCACCTTGCACTGGAGCGCGAACATTTTCCTCGGCGATGGCAAAAACTACAGTCCGGCCTTCGGCTTGGCAGGAACCACTTACGAGGCCAAGTCGCCGGAGGGCGAAAAATCCTTCAAGCACCTCGACCTTGGGGAGAATCCGCCACAAGGCGCGATTCTCCACTACCACTTGGACAAGGAACCAGAGCAGCCCATCGAGATCACCATTCTCGACGCGAACGGAGGCGAGATCGAAAGCTTCTCCAGCAAAAAGGCCGACGATGCGGACAAGGAGGGCACGGACGAGGACGACAAGAAACCTGTCGTGCCGGCCAAACCGGGACTCAACCGCTTCGTCTGGAACCTGCGCTATCCGGGACCGAGGGTGAAGCTGGACAAGTCGCTGGAAAAGCCGGGCTACAAGCCTTTGGGTCGAGGTGAAGGCGGAGGCGGCGGAGGCCCGGTCGCGGCTCCCGGAACCTGTCAGGCACGGTTCAAGTGCGGGTCAGTGGAAAGCACCCACACCTTCGAGATTCTGAAAGACCCCCGGCTGGATACGACTCCGGAGGACTTTGCCGCGCAGTTTGAACTATGGACGAAGATCACCGAGAAAGTGTCGGAAGCCAACGATGCGCTCAACCGCCTACGCCGGATCAAGCGCCAACTCATGGAACTGTCCAGACGAAAGCGCCATCAAGATGCGGAGGGGGAAGTCCCGCAAGCCCTCAAGTCCTTGGTGGACCGTCTGGAAGCCGTGGAGAACGCGCTGGTGCAAACCAAGCACGAAACCCCCTCGGATCGGCTGAGATATCCGGCGATGCTCAAGGACCGGCTGGAGGGTTTGGTCTGGGCCGTCGCCGTTGCGGATGCCCGGCCTCCGGAGCAGGTGCAGGCGGTGTACGACCACCTCAGTGGGCAGATTGACGAGCAGTTGGCGCTCCTGAAATCCATTGAGGAACAGGAGGTCACGGCCCTCAACGCCCAACTGAACAGCGACGGCGTTCCGGCCCTCGAAGGCTGAGACAGACTCCGCTTTTTCTAGCTTTCCGAAGCTCGCCACTGGCGGCCCTTGTCAGTCAGGCGGTATTGCTGCAAGCGGCTGTTGGGTTTGCCCGGAAGGGTCATTTCGATCAGACCGTCAATCAGGGCAGGTTTGAGGTAACGCTCACGGAAGGATTTCCGGTCCAGCAGGCCGAGGGCGGATTGCAGGGCTTCCCGGCTCATCTCGCCTTGGATCACCGCCAGCAGTTTCCTGACTTGGGGGCTGACTTGGGGGCTGACTTGGGGGGCAGAGGTGGTCACAGCCTCTAGGATCATCCGAAGCATGAAGGCAATGAACGGCGCGGAATCGGCCTGCTGGTAACTCTCCTGCAAGACTTGGTAATACTCGGCTTGATGCTCGAAGACCAAGCTTTCCACCGGGGTGTCGGCAAAGAGGGGATTCCAACGGGCCAGAATCAGACTCTGCCACAACCGCCCCATGCGACCGTTGCCGTCGGCAAAGGGGTGGATGAATTCGAACTCGTAGTGAAAAACCGAACTGGCGATGAGCGGATGCGCATCGGTGGTGGCGAGCCAGCGAAATAAATCACCCATCAGTTGGGGCACCCGCTCTGCTGGAGGAGCCATGTGGATCACCTGACCGCCTGCCATCACCCCCACCCCGCTACTCCGGTACACGCCAACCTCATCAATCAGGTTGGACATCAGTACACGATGCGCTTCCAGCAAATCCTTCTCGACTTCGGGCCTCCAAGTGTCGAAGCGGTCATAGGCGGACAAGGCGTTTTTCACCTCCTGCACCTCGCGGGGTGGAGCGATGACCCGCTTGCCCTCCAGAATCGCGGTGATCTGTGCTTCGCTCAGGGTGTTGCCCTCGATGGCCAGTGAGCCGTGAATGGTGCGAATGCGGTTGATACGCCGTAACCGCAACGCCCTGACCTCACTGGAGAGAACGGCCAGCCGCCCGACGGCCTCGCTGATCTCGGCGACCCGATTGAGAATTTCCAGGGTGATCGTGTAGGGTGGCTGATAATCGCTCATGCGGAAACTGTCACTTGGATTCACAAGATGCTGATGAGTGCTTTTTGAAGGCCTCCGAAATATAGCATCTGCCCTGCGGTGTGCAAGATGAAGTTCAGAGGATGTGGAGTTTGCGCTATCGGAGTTCAAGGGTTAAGCTGGAAACCCCGGAACGTAAGCCGTTCGGGAACGACGAGGGCGGTGGAGGTGAAGGTGCGGTGGTCGTCTCTCGAAGGCTGAAGTCCAAAGATCCAAGGAAATCTTCATGAAGTACACCGTGACTGTGGAAATTGAGGCTCCTCTTGAAAAAGTCATCTCGTTATTCGATGATCCGGACAACTGGGCGAAATGGCGAGATGGCTTTGTGAGTGCGGAGACTTTGCGGGGCAGTGCTGGTGCGGAAGGGGCACAGACCAAGCTGGTGAATCGAGTGGGCGGCAGAGTGACCGAGGTGCTTGAAACGGTTGAGCGCAAAAACCTGCCAGACGAGATGATCTGCATCTACGAAGCCCCTGGGTTTTGGTTTGGAGCATGGAACCGAACCATCAATCGCTTTCGCCAACGGACCTCTGAGCGATCAGAGTGGCAGTTGGAGAGCGAGTAGCGTTTTTATGCTTCAACAAAAACTCTCTCGAAGCCTTCCACTTCATCTTTGTTGAAATGCTCAAGTCTCGGAATCTGGTCAAGCTCACGGTCGCGGATTTTACCCTCCGCACCGGATACCAGATGGGCAAAACGCCGCTCCTGCCTT
>CAZQXS010000185.1:0-5047 GCA_964597275.1 uncultured Pseudomonadota bacterium
GCACACACGGCCGTTTGCTCTGGATTCCTTCGCAGGAGTCCCGCTCATCCACTCCGCTCCGCCTGAAAGGATGATGTTGAAGAAGAGGGGGCGGCGGGCTTCAGGATTCGGTGAACAGTCCCATCCCGAAGCGGGTGAGCAGGAAGGCGATCAGGAAGTAGGCAACGGCCTTGAGCAGGAAGGGCCACACGGACGGACGCGCCGCCCCGCAGTTGGGGCAACGGGAGCGGAGCCACGCAAGATGCCCCCCGCATTCGGAACAGGAGGACATTTTCAGTCCACCAGCTCAATGTCTGCTTCTCGCTCCTTGTTGAGTTGATTGACGATCTCGCAGCTCACAACGGCCAACTCGATGCAGTTGAGGATGTGCTCCTCCAACAGCAGGTGGTGTGTTTCCGGTTCGGAAGGCCGCGAGCCGGGACGCCGCATCGTGAGTCCGTGCTTTTCCGCGAAGGGCTGAATTTGGGACTCCATCCGGTTAGACTGCGCCTCGGCTTTCTGGAGCGCGGCCTGGGTTTCAATCAATTCCTTGGCGAGTCGTGCGGTTTCCATCAGGCCGATGAAACTGCGGCGCTGGTCTGGGTTCATCGCCTTCTTCCAGAGATTCCCCAGACCAAAACTGGTGGCGGCATCACCAAGTCGATCCTTGAACGACTGTCGGTCCCGGAACGTTTCAAAGAGATCGAACTTGAGCAGCACCCACTCGTCTGCGGGATTGACCGGCTTGGTGAGTTCCTTGATTTTTGCCTCGATGCGCTGAACGTTTGCAAGTGTCCGTGCCCGTGCTTTGCGAGCGGACTGATATGGTCCCTCATCGGTTTCCTCATCGGCCTCCAATTCCGCCAGCTTGTCTTCAGTGGCGCGAAACTTCACCTGCGCCCGTTGTAACTCCTGCTTCTGCTGCTGGACTTGCTTGGCGATTTGTTCAGGATCTCTCTTGGCTACCCGGTCTTCCTTGCGGCTGAGGATCGCCCGCTTGCGAATCGCCAAGCGGAGTTGGAAGGCATCTTCGGTGTAGTCCCAGTTGTTGAAGAGCACAATGTCTATTTTTTCGAAATCCGGAATGTGGAAGATGAAATCTGCGACTGATTTGGTTCCACCCTCCTCCTCGGAATGGGTTCGTTTGAATTCGGCGTATTTGGCGCTCAGTTCGGCAGAGGACATTTCGGAGAGGAACTTCTTGGCGTAGCCGATTTTGGCCATGCCGTCAATAGTCCGGGTGTCCAGGCTGTCCACAATCATCACACGCACCAAGCCACGGATGATTTTGTCAAGCACGGCAACTCCGGTGAGTCGTTCGATCGCGGTGCTGAAGAGGTAGTGCAAGCCCTGCTGATAAGCAGCCTGCACCTGCTCCAAGTCGCGGTCCAGTTGGACTTGCCGGGTTTTGAGTTCCTTGATGGTAGTTAGAATTTTGCGGTGTGTGCTGTCCAACGCTGAGAGCTTGAGGAATTCCGGGCGGCGTTCGTTCCGGCTGGTGGCCTCCGAAAGTTCCTTGAAGAACTCAACGAGCGCGGCGATCTGCTTGTTGTCGGTGGCAGGAATGCGGTCTGCAGGGATGCGGACGCCTCCCGGAGTGCGGTACAGCAACTTGCCCGCATCGGTCGCCTTGAGCTTGCCTTCCGGGAGGTGCCAAGGGAAGCGGATCACCCACTGGTATTTGTTGCGCTGGGATTCTGAAAGCGAGAGGGTGGAAAAATCGGCCTGCACCTTGTGCCGGACCAGCCGATTCTTCAGGGAAAGCTGAAAGCGTTTATAAAGCACATCCGGCATCATCACTAGGATTTTGCCGTTCTTGGATCGCTCGGCTGGAGTGGGTTCCGGAGGTGCCGCCATTGGGTTAGTTTATTCGAGGAAGAAGCTGTTCATTTTCTCCCGGACAATCAACTCACGATCATCGTAGGTGCTCTTGATCGTGTTTTTCGTGACGACGAAGGCCTTGTACTCGTCACTGCCTGCCGACAATAGGCCCTCCTTGTTGTAGTTGTCCGTGAAGCGCATGATCTGCCCCGCGTCCTTGAGTTCCTTGAAGTAGATCGAGATCCGGAACAACAGCAGGGCCGCATGCAAGCTTGGAACCCCGATGAGGTTTTCGAAGAGCTGGCTGACGATTTTCTGCGCCGCCCGCAATTCGGATTCGGCCTTGTCCTTCTGTTTTTGCTCCATGTAGAACTGGGCCTGCACCATGTGCAGAGACGCGACCTCTCGCAAGCACAGCTTTTTCTTTTCAGGATCGCTGAAGAGCGTGGACAGCCGGGTCAGGGTGGTCACGGCCATGTTGTTGGCAAGGATGGCAATCTCAACTGGGCGGTCTTCGGATTGGCAGGCGTCCATGTCCGGCTGGAGTTCCTGACGTGGCGCGGCGATGGCCTGATCCCAGCCGGACTTGAAGCGTTGGACATCGAACGGGGGCTGGTCGTCGAAGTTGACGTGGAAGTGTCCGAAGTCCTTGGACGCAAACCCACAGCCGGGGCAGACCTTGACATCCAAAAGGTTGAAGTTGCAGAAATCGAGGTTCCCGGCGGGCTTGAGGTAGGTGATCACGCCAAAGATGTTGGGCTTGGTGACCATGCTGCGGGTGCGCAAGCGGTAGAAGGGGATTTTCTTGGTGCCGCACACAAAGCATTTCACATAGCGTCCGTGCAGGGAGTTGATCCGGGGGTGCAGAGCCGTGTCCTCCTTGGGGGCGTACTTTTCGGGATCAAGGATTTGGGGGATTCCGTGGATTTCTGCAATGGGCTGCTCATAATTCACCAAGATGAGGTAAACCTCATGCTCGATTTTCTCGGCGTGCTGCCGGGACATGCGGCACTGCACCGGATCCCAAAGCGAGCCATCCGGCTTGCCGACGTGGAGGATGACACGGCAGTTGGGAGTGACGGCCTTGTTCAAGCGAAAGGCGACGTGCTTCCCGGTCATGTTCAGCAGGGTGACTTTGAAGCGTCCGCCTCCTTCGATGTCCACCACGCCACGGGGCAGGTCCTTCTCCAACGTCTGGCGGGCGGTCTTCCACAGCCGCTCCAGAATCGAGGTGGTGAAGCCCAGCAGCTTGCCGACCTGATTGAAAAACAGCACCTCCGATTCGGAGAGCTTGTGGTCCACCACCATGATTTCCGCAAGGAACTTGAGCATCGTGAACGAGGCCTTGGACCCGATCTTGGACACGCCCAGCGGGGGGATCTTGTTTTGCTTGATGATCTCCATGATGGCCGTGGCGTCTTCCCGGCGACCCAGGAAGCTGATGGCGGCTTTCACAAACTCCACTTCGGAGTTGTCCACCCGGCCATCGGCCACCACCATGCCGGCGATGGCTTTGGCGAACCAGAGCTTTTCGTCGTCGGTGAGCAAGGAAATGTCTGGAACTTGCTGCATGTCAGAAGGTGTGGCGTGTGATGTCAGAATCCAAAATTGAGGCCGAGGCTGTAGCTGGTGGAGCCGACTCGCTGCGCGGCACTTCCGGAACCGCTCTGTCCGTCCAACACCAGCACCCCACCTTCGAGCCAGAGGAAGTCGGAGGTTTTAAAGCCCGCCCGCATTTCTGTGACCAGCACGGAGGTGGAGGCGAGGTCCGCACCCGTGGGCGGGTTGCGATCACTGCCGCCCAAGCCGCCACCGACTGTGAAGTGCCAGTCGCCGCCCATGTCAAAGCGGTACTTGCCGAGGGCGGCAAGGGTGGTGGTGGCGTGGGTGGAACTGGCGTTGCTGAGGTCGGGGTACTTTTGAGAGGCGTACAAGCCCTTCACCCCAAAGGCGTCCCACGGCCAGAACTCCCCCCAAAACGAATACTGCGAGCCGAACACGGCACGGTTTGCAGTGTAATGCGGAGTGCTGAGGAGCAGGAAGTCCACGCCGAGGTGGATGCTGGGGTAGCGTCGCCCCACGCCCTCAAACACCGAGCCGGGGGATTCGGTGGCCGCACTGGCATCCTGAGCCTGAGCTTGCGGAGGGCAAGTGCCTTCCCACAGCAAAAAGGTGCAGGAACAGAAGACCAGTGCACAGATGCTGAGTCGGGACAGAACGTTGTTACTGGATGGGTTAACCATGGTTTGAAAACGGCATCAAGTTCCTTTTTAAGGTGACATCTCTCTGCCGACTCTGCAACCCGGAAACGCTTTTCAAGGAATTGCCCAACGGTCAGGGTGCCCAGTGCGGGGGGCGTTTTTCAAAGAAGGCCGCGACTCCCTCACGGGTGCTGTCGGTCTCCCACGTTTCGGCCAGTCGGGTGACCGTGAGATCCTGCACGGCCTCTGGGGGTTGGCCTGCAACTTCGCGGATCAGTTGCTTGGCGGTGCGAACGGCTTCTGGAGCGCATTGCGCCAGCAACTTCAATTCTTGGGAAATGGCCTGATCCAGCGCATCGGTGTCGGAAACCACCGCAGAGATCAGCCCCAGCGCCTTGGCGGCTTGGGCATCAAATCGCTTGGCGTGCAGCATCACCCGACGGGAATTGGCCCCGCCCAGCTTGCTGACCACAAAGGGGGAAATGGTTGCAGGGATCAGGCCGAGCTTCACCTCCGTGAGCGCAAAGCGGGCCGCTTCCACCGCAATCGCCAAATCGCAGCAGGCGATCAAGCCCAGCCCTCCGCCGTAAGCCGCGCCGTTGATGCGGGCGAGGGTGAGTGCCGGGAGGTTGTTGAGTGCCGCGAGCATTTCTGCCAACTCCTTGGCTTCGGACCTGCGCTGCTCGGCAGGCTGCTGGGCGATGCCCTGCATCCAGCGCAAGTCGCCTCCGGCACAAAAGCTGGGACCGTTGCCGCCCGCAAGCACCAAACCGCGCAGCGATGCCTTGCCGGAGAGTTCGTCCAAGGCGTTCCGCAACTCTCGGATCATCTCAAGATTCATCGCGTTGTGCTGCTCCGGACGCTGGAGGGTGAGGGTGAAGATCCCGGCTCCGGATTCCTCGATCTGAATGCTGTTTTCGTTCATGTCTGCCTTTTTGATGCAACCGTTCTGAGAGTGGTCGTTGTGTCAATGCTGTGCCCTCACACTCACCGTTCGTGCTGAGCCTGTCGAAGCATGAACGGGGTTCGCCCTTCGACAGGCTCAG
>CAZQXS010000186.1:0-5016 GCA_964597275.1 uncultured Pseudomonadota bacterium
GAACTTGCGGAATTGCTGGAGGTGGTGTACCTTGCCACCAAGGAACTAGGCGGGGATGCCCCTGCTGTTTTTCACGGCACAGCTAGACGGTTCGCTGTTTTCAGCGTTTCCGTTCGGGCTGAGCTTGTCGAGGCCCAATTTCTCATCCTTCGACAAGCTCAGGACGAGCGAAATTGGGAACGTCAAAACCGAACTTTACCGTCCTGCACACCCCAAGTGGGTTTGCAGAGAACACTTCATTGACTTCAAGGATACTGAATGACCGAAGCACCCTTTGTTCTCAATCCGCTTGGCCCGATCTTGGAGGTCACGCTTTCCAAGGGCAAGGCCAACGCCATCAGCGCGGAGGACAGCCGCCAACTCAACCGCATGTGGGAGGCGTTCCGGGACCATCCGGAGCAGCGTTTCGCCATCATCACCGGCAAGGGCGAAAAATTCTTTTGTGCGGGCTGGGACTTGAAGAACGTCGCGGAGACGGACGAAGCGTCCGATTCGGACTACGGTTCCGGGGGGTTCGGCGGGTTGAACTACCCGCGCAACCTCTACAAGCCGATCATCTGCGCGGTCAACGGCATCGCCTGCGGCGGCGGTTTCGAGATCATGCTTGGTTGCGACATCATCGTTGCCGAGGAACACGCGACCTTCTCCCTGCCCGAAATCAACGTCGGGGTGCTTCCGGATTGCGGGGTGGTGAAACTGCGGCGGCGCATTCCGTATCATGTCGCGGTCGAGTTCATGATGACTGGACGCTGGATGGACGCCGAGGAGGCCAAGCACTGGGGACTGATCAATCACATCGTCCCGAAAGGCCAAGGACTGGCCAAGGCTCGCGAAATCGCCGAAACGCTGGTCGCTGGGCCGCCGCTGCTCTATCCCGCAATCAAGCAGGTGCTGCGCATGACCGAAACGGTTCCGGAACACGAAGCCTTTGCCGTCCACGATGCTTGTGCGTCGGTGGAGGCGGTGATCAATTCGGCAGATCTCAAGGAAGGCGCACGGGCGTTTTCCGAAAAGCGGGATCCGGTTTGGCAGGGTCGGTGACAACTCGCAGAAATTCCCATGCTTGAATCCGATTCAGTGACCTTAGAAGCGAGAGTGACGGAGGCTTCGGAAGCCATTAGCCCCAGCGCGAATCCGGCCATTCCCGACAGCCTCACGGAAGGAGTCTGGACCACGCCCATCGTGCGACACACGGCGGACGCGCACAAGGAGTTGGACGACCAGTTGGCGGTGGAGGAGCCACTGGAGGTGCGCATTCTCGCGGACGGCTTCCAGTTCCGGGCGGCGGTGACGATGCGCACGCCGGGGCACGATTTTGAGTTGGCGGTTGGATTTTTGCTCAGCGAGGGTCTGGTGCCGGGGCCGGGAACGGTGGCGCGGGTGTTTCGTCCAGAAGACCCGCACGAACCGCAGCCGGAGAACGTGGTCATCGTGGAACTCAAGTCGGGAACGCCGTTCCATCCCAAGCGCCTGAGCCGCAACGTCTTCACCTCCTCCAGTTGCGGAGTCTGCGGCAAGAACTCGCTCGATTCCGTTTGGGAGGTCTGCCCCGCTCGTCCGGGGGGACTGGACGCGCTTTCGCCCGATTTGTTGCGCAGCCTTCCGGATCGGCTCCGCGAGGTGCAGGCGGTCTTCACGCAAACGGGCGGGTTGCATGCGGCGGCGCTTTTTGACGAATCCGGCAAGCTCCTGCTGCTGCGCGAGGACGTGGGGCGGCACAACGCGGTGGACAAGATCAACGGTCGATTGCTGCTGGACGACCAGCTTCCGGCCTCCGGACGGCTCCTGCTGGTGAGCGGACGCGCCAGCTTCGAGCTGGTGCAAAAAGCCGTGATTGGCGGCATTCCGGCACTGGCGGCGGTGGGTGCGCCGAGCAGCTTGGCCGTGATGGTCGCCCGCGAGTTCGGCATGACGCTGGTGGGCTTCCTCAGCCCCAAGCGCTTCAATGCCTACTCCGGAGCAGAACGCCTTCGCTGACGAATGGAAGCAACGTTTTCGGATTTTCCGTTCGCCCTGAGCTTGTCAAAGCCTGTCCTGAGCCAAGCCGAAGGGGGTGAACCCCGCCCGTACTTCGACAGGGGGTCTCCTGAGCTTGTCGAAGGGCTTAGTACGAACGGGGAGCAGAGGCTACAAACATCTCAAACTCACCAATGACCGAAACCACGCCATTTCAGCCACCTCCGTGGCCCCACGCCTTCAACGAAGTGCCCAAGTGGGCGGTCGAGCGCGAAGAGATTTTCGATCTCGAACTGGAGCGCATCTTTGCCGGGCCGTTTTGGCATGTGGTGGGGCATCGCGCCGAGTTGGACGCGCCCGGACGCTTCAAGACCGTGCAGTTGGGGCAGACGCCGCTGATCCTGATTCACGGGCAGGACGGCCTCATCCGCGCCCTGCACAACGCCTGCGCCCATCGCGGCACCCTGCTCGAACCGCGCTTTCGGGGCAGCGCCTCCGAGTTCGAGTGTCCGTTTCACCGCTGGGCGTACTCGCTGGAGGGCACCCTCACGCGCTGTCCCGGCGTGAAGGAATTTCCCGAGTCGTTTGACTGGGGCCGACACGGACTCGCCACGGCGCGGGTGGAGGAATTCTGCGGGTTGCTGTTTGCGTCCCTGCATCCGGAACCGCCCGCGCTGGAGTCGTGGCTGTCGGAAATCGAGAAACCGCTGCGGGCCGCGCTCGGCGGGGACGGACGGCTGCGGTTGCTGGGCTACCAAAAGGCGATCTTTGAGGCGAACTGGAAAATCTACATTGACGACGAGGGCTACCACGCGCCCCTGCTGCACCGTGCTTTTCAGATCCTCAAGTGGAAGGGCGGCTCCGGGGCGCAGGTGCGGGCTTCGCAGGGGCACCGGGTCACGGAAACGGTGATGGAGGGCGCGGCGGACAATCTGGACTTGCTGCACGACCCCGCCTTGATGCGCTACCGGGGCGGCGAAACCCCACGCAACAAGCTCCCGCACCAAAAGGCCGGCTCGCTGCTTGTCACCCCGTGGCCGCTGGGCGCGGTGATGAACCATCTCGACATCCTCAACTTTCGGATCGCCAACCCCCTGTCTCCCATACAGACCGAGGTGCATTACGCCTACTTCGCGCATCAGGACGACGACCCGGAGTTCGTGCGGCATCGGGTGCGGCAGTCCTCGAATTTGATTGGACCGAGCGGCTTCATCAGTCTGGAGGACGGGGCAGTGTTCCGGCGCATCCAGAAGGCGCTCCACGCCGAACCGGACTGCACCCGCTATGTGCGCGGTTGGCAGGACCACCCGGACAACGATCCGTGGCACGTCAGCCACAACGACGAGGTGACGAACACGGTGTGGTGGGAGGCGTACCGTCAGGCGATGGGCTTTGAGCGGGCGGCGGCATGAGCGAGGCGGTTCCGGGGGAAGTCCGGCTGGCAGTGGACGCCTTGCAGCAGCGCTACCTGCGGGCGCTCGATGGCAAGGACATGGCGGGGTGGCTGGCGTGTTTTGACCAGGACGGCGCGTACTTCGTGACCGGAGCGGACAACGCAGAGGACGACCTGCCCATCGGACTCATGTTTGACGACTCCTACGAACGCCTGCAAGACCGCGTCACCTACGTCACGCAAGTCTGGCCCGGAGCCTTTGAGGATTACCAAACCCGGCACTTTCTGCAAACGCTCGACCTCCAGCCCGGCGAAGGCGGACTCTGGAACGCGCTGAGCAACGTCACCGTCTTTGCCACCGACCTGCGCGGGCGCACCCAGCTTTTCATCGCAGGCACCTACCACGACCGCATCCGCGTCACCGACGGCGAGGCCCGCTTCCGCGAACGCCGCGTCGTCCTCGACACCTTCGCCACTCCGGGGGTCGTCGTCTATCCGTTGTAGGGAGCCACGGATTCTCACGGAGGAGGGGGCTTGCCACGGATTTGACGGATGGTTCTCCAGATTCGTCGCCTTGCCTGTTGCGAGGCTTACCATGAAACTGTTTTTGAATGGACGATGCCTTGCCGCATCCTGCAAATTGAGTTGATCACTGTCCACCAACTGCCGTCCGCATGACCGCTCTGACCTTCGATACTCACGCTGCCATCCGTGAACTGACGGATGCCGGACTCGACGAGCGGCAAGCCGAAGCCGTCACTCAAGTCGTCAAGCGGGCGCGGGGCTTCCGCTTAGAGTAGCTTGTGACCAAGGCCGACATCATCCGGCTCGAAGGCCGCATGGGCCTGCTCCAGTGGATGCTCACCCTGCTGGTCGCTGGAGTCGCCGCCCTCGTCCTCAAGGCGTTCTTCGGAGGCTGACCCTGATCGTCCTCGTGCAGGAACCCACCTGATCCGAGTTTCCGAGCTTCCGGGTTCTTTCCACACTTGTGGAGGCAGGTTTTTGCCACGGATTTCACAGATTTTTGTCCTGAGTCATCTCCACGTCTGTGGGAAGCATTTTTGTCAGCCAGTCACCCTGCCCTTGTTTTCCTCGTGGGGCGAATGACTACCACCGCTTCCAAATATGAGGGTTGCTGGCGATCCCGCGCCTGCGATTCCGGATTTTCATGGCCGACCCCTGTGCGGATCGTTTCAGGAACGGAGTTGGGCGGCTTCTTGGGCAGGGGTGAACACCTCGTGATCGGGCGGCGGGTGTTCCAGAAGCAAGGCATCGCCCGTGACCAGACGGGAACTGGTCTCTTCGTCGAGCAAGTCCCAGAGGTGTTGGTCTTCTTGGTCCGGGGCGATGGTTCTGGAAGGGGAAGGATCGCGCCAGAGGGCATTGGCCGTGACCGCCGCGAGCAGGTCATCGATCTCGCCTGCCTCCAGTCCGTGGCGAGCCTGAATCTTGGGGCGAAGCAGGACAGTCCGGTACTCCGCGAGCAAGGCGGGAGACAGGAGGAACAACAGGCTGCCGTCCAACATCGCGCTCAGGATGCGAGCTGTCGGGCTGGTGTTCCGTTTCGTCAGCAATCCAGCGACCAACACGTTGGTGTCCACCACCACCAGTTTGGGCATCAGCCCACCTTGGCCGTACGGGTGGAGCGGGTTTCCTCAACAGCGAGC
>CAZQXS010000187.1:0-5006 GCA_964597275.1 uncultured Pseudomonadota bacterium
TGGTGTGTTGCGCAAGTCCTGCTGGTTGCTCGCCCTGCTGCTAGGGCTTGCCGCACCTGTGTTCGCGCAGTTTGACGAGCCGGAAATCCCGGAGCAGTTGGTTTTCCCGGAGCTTGCACTGGAGCCGTCCGATCCACGCCCCGGCGAGCAGGCGAGGGCAGTGGTGCGGATGCGGTTGCACGAGGGCTGGCATGTCTATTCGGTGGTTCCGGCGGAGGGCGACTTTGCGCCGATTCCCACCTCGCTCGACGTGAATGCGGAGCCTCTGGAAAAAATTGGGCCGATTTACGAATCCAACCCGCGAACCGACACCGATCCGGTGTTGGGCATGGTCCTCAGCTTTCACAAAAAACAGGCCCAGCTTTTCCGGAATCTTCGTATTCCGGAAACAGCGGACTCCGGAGTGTTTCCGCTTCAGGCCAGTTTGCGCTTTCAGGCGTGTAGCGAGCGCGTCTGCCTGCCCCCGAAAACCGTTGCGCTGACCTCCGATTTCACGATCACGGCAGGTCCGGTGCGCCCGGAGTATGCCTTTGCGCAGTACGCGGTGGACGAGATTCCGGGGGGTGACAAGGTCGCAGTTTCAGAGTTGGAGACTGCGCTTTCCGGCGGGATCTGGGGCTTCTTTGGACTGGCGGTTGTGGCGGGGATGTTGGCGCTGCTGACCCCGTGCGTGTTTCCGATGATTCCGATCACGGTGGCGTACTTCACCAAGCAAGGCGAATCCGAAAGCACGGTGCGTCTGGCCTCCTTGTTTGGCTTGGGGATCATCGGCACCTACACGGTCACGGGCATGGGCTTGTCGCTGCTGCTCGGCGCAACGGGCGCGGTGCAACTGGCCACGAATGGCTGGGTGAACTTGGCCATCGGGCTGCTCTTCCTCGCTTTCGGGTTCAGCCTGATGGGCTATTTCGAGTTGCGCCTGCCTTCCGGGGTGGGAACCCACGCGGATCAGTGGTCGCGCCGCTACGGGGGGGCGGTCGGGGTGTTGCTGATGGGCCTCGTCTTCACGCTGACCTCCTTCACCTGCACTGTGCAGTTTGTGGGCACGATGCTGATTGCCGCCTCACAGGGACACTGGCTTTGGCCACTGGTGGGGATGCTTGTGTTTGCGACGGTGTTTGCGTTTCCGTTTTTTCTGCTCGGCCTGTTTCCACGCTGGATTCAAAAGCTTCGGGGGCAATCCGGGGAGTGGATGGACCACCTCAAGGTCGTGATGGGCCTGCTCGAACTCGCCGCCGCGTTCAAATTCCTGAGCAACGCCGATCTCGTTTGGCAGTGGGGGGTGTTGGACCGTGATTTCGTGATTGTCGCGTGGCTGGCGATTTCGGTGTTCACCGGATTGTTTCTGCTGGGCACCTTTCCGGTGCATCACGTCCGGGTTCAGGTGCGGACGCTGACGGGCATGGTGGGCGCGGCTGGGTTTTTGGTGCTGGCGATTTACTTGGGACGCGGCTTGGGCGGGGTTCCGCTCAACCCGTGGGTGGACACCTACCTGCCGCCGACGCTGGCGGCCTCCGGCCCGCTCACGGTGGTGCCGCTCCCGTCATCGTTGCCGGAATCGAAAGATGCGCCCAAGCTGGTGTGGCATTCCAAGCTTGACGAGGCGCTGGACCTCGCCCGGCAGCAGAATCGCCGCGTCTTCATTGATTTCACAGGCTACACCTGCGTGAACTGCCGCTGGATGGAGGAGTACATCTTTGAACGCCCGGCGGTGCGGGAGCGGTTCCGAGAGCAGTTCGTGCTGGTCCAGCTTTACACGGACGGAGGCACGGACGCGGCCACCAACCAGCAGATGCAGGTGGAACGCTTCCGTACGCTGGCACTGCCGTTTTATGTCATCCTCAGCCCGGACAACCGAGTCCTCGCCCGACATTCGGGAATTCTCAAACCCGCTTCGGCGTTTTTGGCCTTTCTCGATGCCCAAGAGGGTTGAGCCACGCTCCCTGCGCCCTTGGCGCGGCATGCTTTTCGGGGTGGCCGTGATGCTGCTTTCCGGATGCACCGACCTTGGCTACTACTGGCAGGCGGCATCCGGGCATCTCAGCCTGCTCTCGCAGAAGGAGGACATCACCGAACTGATCGCCCGTCCAGACACCCCGCCCGAAACGCGCCGCAAGCTGGAACTGGTGCGGCAGGTCCGCGAATTCGCAGTCACGGAACTCAAGCTCCCGAAGAATCCGGGCTACACGGGCTACGCCGATCTTGGGCGCAACTACGTCGTTGTGGTCGTGACTGCGGCCAAGCCCTTTGCGCTCACCAGCCAGCGTTGGTGCTACTGGTTCGTCGGCTGTCAGGAGTATCGCGGCTACTTCGAGGAAGCCGACGCCCGCGACCTCGCCCGGCAGCTTGAGTCCGAAAAATGGGATGTCGCCGTCAGTCGTGTTTCCGCCTACTCCACGCTGGGCTGGCTCAACCGGCCGTGGCTCCCCGAGTGGTTTTCCGATCCCGTCCTCAACACCTTTCTCAACCGCCGGGACGAGGACATCGCCGCCACGCTCATCCACGAAATGGCGCATCAGGTCGTGTACGTCCCGGACGACACCGCGTTCAACGAATCCTTCGCCTCCTTCGTCGAGGAAGCCGGGGTGGCCCAGTTTCTCAACCGCATCGAGGGGGCCGACTCGCCTAAACTCCCCCGCTACCGACTCGCCCACGCCGACCGCGAACGCTTCCGGACCCTCGTGCTGACCACCCTGCTCCGCCTCGAAAAACTCTACGCCTCGGAACTTTCGGAAACCGAAGTGCAACGCCAGAAACACGCAGCCTTTGCCGAACTCAAGGCGGCCTACCAACAACAGCGCGGGCAATTCCGCGTCCTCAACTACGACCTCTGGTTTTCCAAGCCACTCAACAATGCGCACCTGCTTGGGGTGCGACGCTACGAAATGCACGTCGAACGCTTCCGCAACCTGCATCAACAACTGAACGGTGACTGGCAGCAGTTCTATGAGCAAGTTCAGGAGATGAAGGACTGGAACCGCGAGCGACGGCAGGTTTTTTTGAAAGGAAAAGATGTCTGATTTCACAAAGCTCCGGGCCGTGTTGCTGGACCGCGACGGGGTGCTGAACGAGGAACCCGGCCCGCCGCTCACGCCGGAGGAGTTTGTCTGGATTCCGGGCAGTGCCCAAGCCGTGGCGCGGCTCAACCAGCAGGGGTTGATCGTGGCAATTGTCACCAACCAGTCGGTGTTTGCACGGGGGTATCTGACCGAATCCGGGCTGGCGGCGATTCACCAGAAAATGCGCAGGGAACTGGCAGACACGGGCGGCAAGGTGAACGGGATTTTCTACTGCCCCCACCATCCGAAGTGGGAAAACGGCCAGCGGCTCACGACCCCGGCCCCTCCGTGCGGATGCCGAAAACCGGAACCCGGACTGCTGGAACAGGCCGGAACCGCGCTGGGCTTCACGCCGGACGAAGCCGTGTTGATCGGCGACAAGACCTCCGACTTCAAGGCGGCGGCGCGGTGGGGGTGTCCCGCGATTGGCGTGCGCACGGGCTACGCCGGAACCGACGGCAACTGCAACCGCGCCCCGGAGGTTTGGGCGGAGGACTTGTCTGCCGCCGTGGAGTGGGTTTTGGCACAACACTCCAGCGGATGACCGGGGTCATTCTGAATAAGCATTGTTCCTGCCTCGGTTTCTTTCTAGGCTGACGCAACGAATGATCGCCCTGCCCCTGTGGTCGTTCCCGGTATTGGTAATTCCGTTCGTCCTGAGCTTGTCGAAGGGCGAACCCCGTACAGGAAAATCCGCATGAAACGCAAACTCATCCTCGCCCTCCTCACCCTGATGCTGTTCCGCATGGGGGTGGTTACGGCGCAAGAAGTGTTCGTGCTGGATTCCGCCAGCCAACTGCAAACCGTCGAGCGCAAGCACATGCAGTTTCTGGAGGGTTTCGATGAACACGCCACCTTTGAGCAATTGCAACAGGCCGGCTGGCAGCCGGAGTTGTCCAGCCATCAGTCGTTCGTGGACGGGTATTGGGTGAAATTCTTGGTGCGGAACGAACTGGATTCAACCAGCATCGGACTTTTTCACAACCTGAATTTTGAGAAAAAACTCTTCGTCAAAAACTCCCTTGGCGTGAAGGAGTACCCCTACTGGAAATACCGGAAAGATCACTATGTTGCAGAGGATCACTTGGGGTCACACTACCGAGTGATCCTGCCCCAACAGGAAGTCACGACAGTTTACGATTTTTTCAGGAGCAAGCCCTTCAACCGTTACTACTCTGCGAAAAACGGACTGGATCGCCTTCAACTCGGAAAGTGGAAGGACATTCAGATTAGGGAAGTTATTTCGGTTGTCGCTGCAATTTGCTTTATTGCGATATCCTTTGCTTTTGGATTGTATTACTTTTTCATTTACCTTGTTTCCAAAGAAAATTATTTGTGGCTTTCCCTGATTTTGTTTCAGGCGACAGCAATGATATTGACCACATACCCAACGGGAATGTATCTGGGGCTTTCACTTTGGTTGACGTTCAGTGCAATACCCCTTACTTTTTATGCGGTCTTGTTCATCCTGCTGTTGCAGTTTTTCAGGAAAATCTTAATCCTCCCTGTTCATCACCCGCGCATCAACAAGATTTTCGTCATCGGCATTATTTTCTACGCCGTCTTGGTGCCCGTGTACGTCATCGAATCCTTCAACTGGCCGGAGGGTGAGCCATTCACGAACCTGCTGAAGTACCCACCAGACAACCGGGGAGCGGGCTTCATCCCGCTGCCTTTCATGGTGATCCCGTTTGCCCTGCTGTTGATCACGGTCATCGTGATCTCCTTCCAGCGCTGGAGAAAGGGGGATGCGTCCGCAGGCTACCTCTGCCTTTCCTTCTCCCTACCGTTTCTCTTGCTTCCTATGTGGGGTGTTTTCTTCGTCCTCAAAATGTTTGGTTGGGCAACTTTGTTACTGGTTGCCGTAGGCAGGATCTTGTTTCTTACCATGTTCATCACCTTCGGGCTTGCGGTGGCCCAGCGCCTGAACGACCTCAAGCGTCTGGC
>CAZQXS010000188.1:0-4963 GCA_964597275.1 uncultured Pseudomonadota bacterium
ATGGTTGAGTTGTTTGGGTTGTGGTTAAAAGTCTTCATAGAGCATCATGCCGTCCCTGAACGCTCACCAGCGTAGCCAAGTTCTCTACCTCGATCAGCCCAGGATCACGGGCAGTTCCGCAGGGGCGCGGCGGGAGAGCAGGCGGGCGCCGTCCTCGGTGATGACGAGGTTTTCCTCGTGGACCATCTGTTTTCCGGGGGCGAAGGTCATGCCCGGTTCGAGGGTGATCACCGACCCCGGTTCCAGCACGGTGAGGTCGCCGGGCATGACGGAGGGCCACTCGGTGAGCTGCGTTCCCAATCCGTGGCCCATGCGCCCGACCTCGTTGCCCAGTGCTCCACCGTTTTCGAGAACCGCCCACATCGCGGCCCAAACGTCGGCCATCGTCGCGCCCGGACGAGCGGCGGCAAACCCGGCGTCGGTCGCCTGATAGACCACGTCATGGGCGCGGCGGGTGGCATCGGCAACCGAGCCAAACGCAAAGTTGCGGTCGAAGTCGCAGAAGTAGCCGTCGTAGGTGGTTCCGGTGTCGATGATCAGCACGTCGCCGTCGCCAAGCAGGCGGTCGGTTGGTCCCATGATGATGTTGTCGTAGCCTCCGGGACCGGACCCGGCCACGATGTAGGGGGAGTGGTCCGCGCCACGCTGGAGCAGGTCCAGGCGCAGGCGCATCGCGTTCTGCCGCTCCGATTCTCCCAACACGAGTGCGTCCGGAAGCGCCTCGAAGGCGGCGGAGGTGAGGTCGCAAATGTAATGGATTTTCTCGATTTCGGCAGGTGATTTCACGAAGCGCAGGTGGTGTATCATCTGCGAGATGTCCACGATTTCCGCCGGGACGAGGGCCTCCGTGAGCGTTCGGAAATTTGCGGCGGGCATCCGCAGGTGGCTCTCCGGCCCCAGCGTCACGCCAATCCGCCCGTGTCGCGTGGCCGCGTCCGCGAGTGTTTGGGTGAGCAGGGAAATGCCGTCGTCCTCCGGACAGGGGGATGACCAAGTGCGCACGTCCTCCAGCCACGTGTCGCGCATGCCCGCCGCGCCGATTTCCGGAATGACCGCGATGGGCTTGCCCTCGGCAGGCACGACGAGGAACCACGGGCGCGTGGGGCTTTCCCAAAACTGCGTGAGGAAGCCCGTGAAGTAGCGCATGTTGGCCTCCGTGGTCAGCAGCAGCGCGTCCAGCTTTTGCGCGGCCATCCGTCGCTGGGCCTTGGCGGTGCGCTGCTCAAACTCGGAATCCGGGAAGCCTCGGGGCGGTGGAGTCAGCATGGTTTATTCTCGTGTGGGTTGAGTGTTTTCACCACAGAGGCACAGAGATCACCGAGAGAAAAGCTTTCTGGATTCCCGCCTGCGCGGGTCCCCGTTCGCCCTGAGCCTGTCGAAGGGGCGAACCCCGTCCATGCTTCGACACGCTCAGCACGAACGGGGGCTATGGTTGAAATTCTGTCCCAACCCTGAGCCACGCTACACGGTGATGAGCAGGTTGCCAAAGCCATCCACCGAGACCGAGTTGCCGGGTTCCACCATCGTGGTGGAATCCAGTTGCTCGATGATCGCCGGACCCTCCAGGGTGCTTTCCAGCGGCAGGTGTTCGCGTCGGTAAATCGGAGTTTCGCAACGCCCCTGCTCAAACCACACGGAGCGGATTCCGGTCTGGCATTCCTCGACCGTGGCCTTGCGCTCGGAGGCTTTCATCAGGGCCGAAAGCGGCACGTCCTTGCGGCGACCGATCACGGCGGTGTGCAGGTTCACCAGCACGGGCCGGATTTCCGGAAGCTCCACGGCAAAGCGGTTCCAGTAGGCTTTTTCAAAGACCTCGTGCAGTTCCTCCCGCGCCACCTTCGTGGAGGAGATCGGCACGGTGAGGATGTGCGTCTGTCCCTGAAACTGCATGTCCACATCGTGGATCACGGTGAGTTCCTCGATCTCCACGCCCTCGCGCTCGATGGTCGCCTTGCCCTCCGCGATTTGCCGCTCCAGCGTTTCCTGCACGAGGGCCATGTCCACGAGCGGCAGGGGCGTGTTGAGGGTGTTGACGTAATCGTGCCGCACGTCCGCAACGACGCAGCCGACGGCGTTGGTGATGCCCGGACGCGAGGGCACCAGCACGGTGGGCACCCCAAGCTCGCGGGCCAGCGCCACCGTGTGCAACGGTCCCGCCCCGCCAAAGGCGAAGAGCGCGAAGTCGCGGGGATCGTGCCCACGCGCCAGTGAGACCAGCCGCAGCGCCTCGGCCATCTTGATGTTGGCAATGCGCAAAATCGCGGACGCGGCTTCGTCCACCGATTCAATGCCGAGCGGCGTGCCGATTGCGGACCTGATGCGCTCCTGGACTTCTGCGAGCGAAACTGGATGGTCCACCGCCAAGAGCGCGTCCGGATTGAGCCGCCCCAGCACGAGGTTCGCATCCGTGATCGTCGGGCGCGTTCCGCCCCGTCCGTAGCAGATCGGCCCCGGCACCGCGCCCGCGCTTTCCGGTCCCACCTGAAGCAGGCCCGCCTCGTTGATGGACGCGAGGCTGCCGCCTCCGGAGCCGATGGTGTGGACATCCACCATTGGCACATGGATAGGCATGGCGTACTCGATCTCCAGTTCCGAACTGACCTGCGGGATGCCGCCCGTGATCAGGCCCACGTCGCAGCTCGTGCCGCCCATGTCGCAGGTGATCACGTTGGGAAATCCGGCTTTGGTCGCCGTGTACGCCGCCGCCATCACCCCGGACGCCGGGCCGGACATCACGGTTTTGACGGCATCTTCCGCAACGATTTTCGAGGAAACCGTGCCGCCGTTGCCCTGCATCACCAGCAAGTCCTTGCGGTAGCCCTTGTCGCGCAGTTCGTTCTGGAGCCGCGTGATGTAGCGATGCAACACGGGCTGGATGGAGGCGTTGATCGCCGCCGTGGTGCCGCGCTCGTACTCGCGGTATTCGGACATCAAGGCGCTGCCCCGCGTGATGAAACCGTTGGGCCATTCCTCCCGCGCAATCGCCTCGGCCCGGCGCTCGTGTTCGTCGTTCTTGTACGAGTGCAGAAAGTGGATGACCAGCGATTCCACGCCCGTCTCCCGGAGTTGCCGGGCGGTCTGGCGCACGCCGTCCTCGTCGAGCGGACGCACCACTTCGCCGTCGCTGTCCATGCGCTCTGCCACCTCCAGCCGCCACTCGCGGGGAATCAGGCACTCGAACCAGCCCGTCATTCCGTAGGGCTTCGGGCGTGTGCGGCGTCCGAGTTCCAACACGTCCCGGAATCCGGCGGTGGTGATCAGACCGCAAGGGCTGACCTTGCGCTCCAGCAGGGCGTTCGTGGTCACGGTTGTGCCGTGGACGATGCCCTCTAGGGACTCCAGCGAGGCTCCGGTGGACTCAATCGCCGACAGCACCCCAAACGCCTGATTCTCTGGAGTGCTGGGCACCTTCGCAATCCGGACCTCGCCCGTTGCGGCGTCCAGCAGGATCAGGTCGGTGAAGGTGCCGCCGACGTCAACTCCGATGATTTGGCTCATGCTTTGATGGGATTGGGCGTGTTAAAAGGTTTCACACCACCACCTGCTCCACGAGTTGTGCGCCCCGGGAGGCCATGAAGTAGAGGCCCATGTGGTGGGTGGGGGCTTGCGGATGACTCGCGCTCGGCGGCAGTCCGATGTCCTCCGCCACGTTGCGGGGCAGGCTGTAGGTCGAGCAGCCCTTGTCGTACACCACGACCTCCTTGAGGCTGGGCACCATGCCGTGGTTGCGGGCGGAGAGCAGGGTCAGCACGAAATCCATCACGCAGATGTCTGTGCAGATACCCACAACCAAGATGTGCTGCACCTGATTTGCCGCCGCCCAGTCCACGATCGCGTTGGAGCCGTCTGTTTGAAACGCGCCGATGAAGCCGTTGATGCAGTCCTTGCGAACCAGCGTGGCCTTGGCCTCGTCTTCCAGCCACTTGAGTTCCGGGACCAATTCTTCCTCGCCCGTGCCACGCTCACAATGCGGGGGATAGGGCGGTTCGGGCTTGCCCGGATCGTGGGTGTCGAGAAACGCCAGCACGGGCATTTTTCTTTCGCAGAAGGCACGGGCGATCCGGTCGGTTTCCGCAACCATCGTCGCCACCTGCTCGTTCGGAACCGGAGGTGCGAGGTTCCCGGCCCCAACGGTGGCAAAGCCGTTGACCTCGTCCACGATCACCAAGCCGTAGCCTTGCCCGTCCTCGCTCAAGTCCAAGGCGGACTTAGCCAGCGGCATGGCTTCGGCCATCTGTTGCAGCATTTCGGTTTCTGACATGATTTCCTCCGCGGGTGGTTGATTTCTGATTCGTGAATCTTGGTAGTGGCCTCCCGTTAAATGACCGCCTTCGTCTCTGTTGTCATTCCCGCGCAGGCGGGAATCCAGCCACACGGCCGTTTGCTCTGGATTCCGGGTCTGCGCTCCGCTCCACCCGGAATGACGATCTTGAATCCGTAATCCCTGAAAATGCTCTAGCGCCGCACCCCTACATAACGGTACAGGGGTTCGGGGTCAGCTTGCAATGCTTTTGGTTCGGTTTCGTGCTGGAGCCGCCCATTTTCAAGGAAAGCGATGCGGTCGGCGATGCGCAAGACCCCCTCGATTTTCTGTTCCACGAGCAGGATGCCGACCTGCTGCTGCTTGAGTCGCTCGACCGTTTCAAACACCTTGTCAATCAGGGTGGGCATCAGGCCCTCGCTGGGTTCGTCCAGCAGCAGGACGCGGGGTTGCAGGCAGAGGGCGCGGGCGGTGGCGACCATCTGTTGCTCGCCCCCGCTGAGGGTTCCGGCGTTTTGTCCCAGACGCTCCTTGAGGACGGGAAACAGTTCCAGCACCCACTCCAGCGTGTCCGCACTGCTGTTGCGAACCAGCAGGCCGATCTTGAGGTTTTCTGCCACCGTGAGCCACGGGAACAGCCGCCGCCCCTGCGGGACGTAGCCGATGCCGTGCTTGGGGATTTCGTGAGCGGGCAGTCCGGTG
>CAZQXS010000189.1:0-4905 GCA_964597275.1 uncultured Pseudomonadota bacterium
GAACAACTGCACCGCGCCCTTGAAGAGGGAGTACATTTGCTGGAGCGCCACTTCTACGACCGGGCGATGGTCGAGTTCAATCAGGCACTGGCCATCAGCCACGATAAGGCGCTGGCTTCCATCAGGGAGTTGTTCGAGAATCCGCAATTTGCCAACGATGCGGAAGCATTGACCTCGCTTGGCTCCAACCTGCTTGCCAAGAACCCGGACGATCTGGACCTCGCCAATCAACTGGGCAACGCCGAGCGCAAGCAGGGCAAATGGCAAGCGGCCAAACGCTTTTACACGCACTGCCTCCAGCGTGATCCGCACGCGCAATTCCCAGCATATAATCTTGCGGCCACCATCGCCCGCACCGAACATGTGGACGCCGCTGCCGTCAGTGCCCTCCAGCCTTTTGAGCAGGCACCGGGATTCATTTTGCCGAATCTCGAACCATTGCTTCCACCTCTTGAAGAATTGCAGGAACAGGTACTGGAAGAGGCAGGGGCTGCAGGCTCCGCTGGAGCGGAATCCTCTTCCGAATCCGAACTGCAGCGGGAGGCCGACGTCGATGTCGAAGACTTTGATTCCACCGTGGAAGACAGCGAGTTGGCCAAAGCCGAGCGGGCACTGCCATCAGTTGAGAATGTCGAGAATTTGGGGGAGAGCTTTGGGCTGAACCTCCCCAAGCTGGCCCACCATATTCGCCAACGGCCGCTCAACGCCCGTGACCCTGAACTGATGTGGGCATTGGGAATTGTTGCCCTGGCTGCTGAGGAGGGGAAGATCGCACATTGGGCACTGGAACATGTAAATTACGAGGATGAGATGGAGCGTGACCTCGTTTGCTTCCGAATTCTTGCGCAGGCACTACGGCACATTTCTCCCCGCGTCATTGACGTACAGTTGCGTTACCTGCACAGGCATCCCTCCCATCGTTATACCTGTGCCAACCTTGGGGTGATGTATAAAAAGACTGGAGAACTTGGAAAAGCACGAGTTTATTTTTTCCGGACCCTCAAGCTACTGGAGGCCTCCAAAGGCAGTTACAACATCACGCCCCTCCTGAACGAAGCAACGAAGCTGGAGGAGCAGGGCAGTGTGCAGAAGGCACTGGAAATCTACGCTCCACTGATTCCAGAAATTCATGATCCTGAAGCACTGGTGCGTATTGCTAAAATGCTCACTAACATCAACGAACTGGAACAGGCTAAAATTACTTACCTGCGTGCCCATAACTTGGACAAGGATAATCCAGAGCCCTTGGAAGGACTAAAGTCGCTCCGAAGTCTGCTGGTTAAAAAGGCTGCAGTAGCTCTCAAGGATGGTGAAGCCCCTAAAGCAGGCCTTTTGTTGGACGAAGCACTAACCATCCATGTATCTATGGAACTCATCGAACGCACCCTTATTGTATACAAAGATTTGGGTGATCATAAACGCATCCGGGAACTGGAGGCGTTACGCTGCTTGCTGGACGACACGGAAAAACAAAAACAGGCGCAAAAGGAACTTGAAGAAGCCGAGAAGCATGTGAGCGAAGGCATCATTAAAGAGGCTATACATTGTTTCAAGCTAGCCCTCAGCTTCACCCCGAATCAACAGGTGTTCAAGCGAGCGATTGAGGTATGTGAGGCTTGGAAACGTAAGGATCTTGCAGCGGAGGTCACGGGCTGGTACCACAAACAAATAGCAGTTGCTGAAATCAACAAGCGTCTGGAGGAAGCAGGAGCGACCTAACCATGCGCCGCTCGTTTTTCGGCCCCACAACTCTCAATCTTGATTCGTTGGTGGACATTGTTTCCAACAGCGTCGGCATCCTCATCCTGCTCACGGCGTTCGTCGCGTTGCTCACCCTCACCGTCCCCCTTCAGGACACCACCCCGGAAACCCGCAAGCTGGAGACCCCCACGGAGAAGATTGTCATTCCGTGGTCCCACTACTCCCAAAAATCCGGGCTGTTCTTCTTGCTCCGCGAGAATCAGGTGCTGCATCTCGACCGTGCTGAGGTGTACCTGACGTTGCAAGAGCGGCTTTCCGGTGACGCCGCACCGCCCACGGAGCTTGTGCTGGAAGGCTACGATGTCACCCTCACTCCCATTTCCGGACACGCCCACTGCCTCGATTTCCAGCCCAAGCCCAACGCAGGACAGTGGTGGTACGAGTTCCAGCGGGGCGGCGGGATGCTGGAGCGTCTGCTGGACCGGAACCGCCCGGAAGAGACCTACTTCTTCTTCTGGGTGGACCCGGACAGCTTCGAGCTGTTCCGCGATTTGCGGCAGTCGCTTTGGGATGTGAACTTCGAGGTCGGCTGGAAACCTGTGCGGCAGGACTCCCCTTTGCGCTATTGCAGCGGCTTCGGGCAGTTCCGCAGCTTCCAGCCGCAGTGAGGCTCAGGCCGCGGCTTCCCGCAGGGCGATGCGCAGGTCCGTGATTTCGTAAATGCGCAGGTCGTCGCGCCAGAGCGAGGCGTTGGCGGTCACGACGGTTTGGTCGAGGTGTTCCTGCACGTCCGTGATGTGGGCTTCCAACTGCATCCGCTGTGTTTCCCGGATGATCTGCCCCCGGTACTTCCACGCCGTGCGCTCCTGCACCCAGCCGAAGCGCGGATTTTGGAAACGGTCCGCCAACCCCTGTTGCAACGCGAACCCCTGCATCGCTTGCAGAATCGCCTCCACGCCCAGCGATCCGGGCATCACAGGGTCTTGGTGGAAGTGGCAGGGGAAGAACCAATCCTCCGAATCCACCGTGCGCAGGCCGTAAACGTAGCCCTTCCCGGAAGTGCCTCCGTCCGGGACGATGCGGAGTTCGTCAAGCAGGTTGAGTTGCCGTGTCGCCAATCGTTGATGCGGACAGCCTTCCGGTGCTTGGAAGCACGGCTCGGACGAATTCGCCAGATTCCAATAGAGGGCTGCTTGTTCGTGGGCATGGCTTGCTCCTGCCGAATCGCGGGCATGGCCCGCTCCTACAGTGATCCACGGAGCCACCAGCTTCCCGCCGTCCAGCCCCACCTGATTCGCCAGCGCTTCATCGGTGAAGTAGCCGAACACGGTGTCTCCGGCGTAGAATTTCTCGCCGTCCGCGAAGAGCGCGAAGTCGTGGGTTTGGATCACGGTGTTCCCGGAGGCGACCGTGCTTTTCAGCGTGATTTCGGAAACAATCGTTTTGCCGCGCAAATCCGGGTCGGCGAGCAGGGTTCCGTTGCCGTCGAGATTGCGGTAGTGCAGGTTCAGGTCGGGGTAGTGGAACATTGCCCCGGAGTAGGCGGAGATGAAGCCGCAGGGCTGGAGCGCGATTTCCATCAACACCGAGTAGGGCATTTGCGCCGGATGCGCATTGTCCCGGAAGTACCACGCCTCGGCGGATGCGTCGTATTCCCCGGTGATGGTCATGGGTTCCTCGAACTGGCGGCGCGTTCCCGAAAAACGCCGCACCCGCGAGAGCAGTTGCAAGTCACGGTTGGGGTTGCGCTGCACGGGGCGGTTTGCGTAAATCGCATAGTCCGGCCCCATGCACTTGGCCACATCGCCGAGCGCGAATTCCCAAAGCTGGGCATCGTCTGCGACGATTTCGGTTTTCGGTTTGTGGCTCTGCGGCGAACTCAAGGCCGGGCGGTCGGGATTCTGGTCGAACCACTCCTGTGAAAGTCGGAAGCTGCTGCCCTTCTCGACGAGTTGCACACCGAGGTTGCGGAAATCCACCACGATGCGGTCGCCGAGCAGGATGTCAATGCCCGCCAGCGCGTAGGGAATCGGCTCCAGCCCGATCTCCTTGACTTCCATGCGGTAGGTGAGCATCGGATCGCCCGGAATCACCTGCCCCCGGCAGCGCACGATCTGCGACATTCCGTGAACCGGCTGGAAGGTCGCGTCCTGCGTGTGCGTTTGCAGGCCGAGGTCGAGCATGAAGAACTGCATGAGTTGCACACAGCCCTCGGCCATCAGCGAACCGGCCAACACCGGATCGTCCTTGAAGTGGCAGGGGAAGTACCAGTGATCCGGGGCCAAGTCCTTTTCCGAAACCACCAGACCACAGCCCCACGCGCCGCCCGTGCGGTCAATCTGGGTGATGCGGTCGTGCATGAGGAATTGCTCTGGAGCGGTCTTCAGCGCAGGGTTGCGTCCCGGCTGGGCGTAGTGCGGGCCGAAGCAGTGTTCGGGAGTCCCGGAACTGAGGGCCAGCAGTTCCTCGCGGGAGAAGGTGGTTTTCTCGCAGCGTAGCAGCGGCTCAAAATTCAGCTTTTTCGCGTTGGCTCGCGCTTCCACTTCGGCTTCGGTGCGGATCACGCCCTGACCTTCCGCCAGTTCCTCGTTGGTGAAGAAGCCCGCACAGCCGCCGTCCATGCGCATCACCATCCGCTCGCCGACGAAGCACTCGTAGTGGAAGAAGAACAGCAACGTGCCGCCGCTGCGGGCGAAGGAATCAATGGAGATGTCGTAGCGTAGCGTCTCTCCGGCGCGGGGCATGTCCTCAAGGTAAGTGAGGGTGCAGTCGAGCAGGCGGTAAACGCGCTCGCCCCGGTTCTCGAAATCAATGCCGAGGTAGCTGATCAGCAGCAGGTCGCACTGCCCGGACTCGACCGCGACCGCCCACGGAATCTGCCCGTCGGTGCAGTACCATGCGTTCTCCGGAATGTCATACTCGGTGGTGATCGTCGAGGGCTTGAACTCGCCGCGCTTGGCGTTGAGCTTGGTGACGCGGCTCACCAGCAGGTACGGCTCCATCGGCAGCCGCACGCACCGCCGGAAGGTGTCGTACTCAGCGTACTCCGGGCCGAACACGTTGGCCACCTTGCCCCCGGCGAATTCCAGCAGGTCTTGCTGGTTGAAGATGGAGTTGTCGGTGGTCGGTGGCTGGTGGCTGGGGGTTGGTGGCTGGTGGCTGGTGGCTGGGGGTTGGTGACTGACGACTTCAGGAGTAGGTTGG
>CAZQXS010000190.1:0-1317 GCA_964597275.1 uncultured Pseudomonadota bacterium
CGTTGGTCCACAATGCGGCGGGCTTTGCCCATCGAACGCTCGACCCCGCCCACGGGTTGCATCTGCACCTGTGCGCTGACGCCGATGCGGTTCTTGACCTGTTGGCTGAGCCGCTTGGAGCATTCCTGCAACACTGCATCGCTCAAGCCGGATTCCTTGGGTTCAACCAGCAGGGTCATCACGTCCAGCCGCTCCTCGCGGGTGAGTTCGATCTGGAAATTCGGGGACAGTCGCTGGTCTTCCAGCAAAATTTCCTCAATCTGCGTGGGGAAGACGTTCACGCCCCGGATGATCATCATGTCGTCGGAGCGGCCCGTGACCTTTTCCATGCGGCGCATGGTGCGGTTGCCGCCGGGCAACAGCCGCGTGAGGTCGCGGGTGCGGTAGCGGATCACCGGGAACGCCTCCTTGGTGAGCGAGGTGAAGACCAGTTCGCCCTGCTCGCCGTCGGGCAACACCTCGCCTGTTTCCGGATGGATCACCTCCGGGTAGAAGTGGTCTTCCCAGACGTACAGCCCGTCTTTTTCGCGGAAGCATTCGTTGGCGACCCCAGGGCCGATGATTTCCGAAAGCCCGTAGATGTCCACCGCGTCCATGTCGAACAGTTGCTCGATCTCGCCGCGCATTTTCGGAGTCCACGGCTCTGCGCCGAAGATGCCCACTTGCAGGCTGGTTTTGCGGGCATCGAGTCCCTGCTTGGCAAACTCGTCGGCCAACACCAGCAGGTACGAAGGCGTGATCATGATCACCCTCGGCTCAAAGTCCAGAATCAACTGCACCTGTCGCTCGGTCATGCCCCCAGAAACCGGGATGACCGTGCAGCCCAGCTTTTCTGCGCCGTAGTGCGCCCCCAGTCCTCCGGTGAAAAGACCGTAGCCATACGCAACATGCACCGCATCCCCCGGTCGTCCGCCAGAGGCCCAGATCGAGCGGGCGCAGACCTCCGCCCAGATGTCCACGTCCTTCTGCGTGTAGCCGACCACCGTGGGCTTTCCGGTCGTGCCGCTGGAGGCGTGGATGCGCACCACCTCTTCGCGGGGAACCGCGAACATCCCGAAGGGGTAGTTGGCCCGCAGGTCGTGCTTGGTCGTGAACGGGAACTTCGCCAGATCGGCCAAGGATCGGCAGTCGTCCGGATGCACCCCGGCCTCATCGAACGCTGTGCGGTAGTGCCGCACGTTCTCGTAGGCGCGTCGCAAGGTCCACTGCATGCGCTCCAACTGGAGCGACTGCAACTCGTCCTTGCTGGCGGTTTCAATCGGATGCAGGTTGATCGAATTGTGGTTCATGGTCTCCTTGTTTCATTGGTGCTTGATC
>CAZQXS010000190.1:1417-2633 GCA_964597275.1 uncultured Pseudomonadota bacterium
GGAAGCACCGTCCCCGCAATGGTCCGGGAATTTCCCCGGAAGTGGGCGAGGGCGGTGCCGTGTTCGTTTTTCACTGCAATGTCGTAAATGCCGCTGCGCCCGCTGGTGACGGTTTCGGCGGCGGTTGCGGTCAGGGTCTCCCCCGCCTTTCCGGGAACGAGGAAGGTGATCGTGCAGTGTTGGGCCACGGCCCGCTGGTTGTAGGAATTGCAGGCGTAAGCGAACGCCGTGTCTGCCAAGGTGAAGATGAGTCCACCGTGGCAAATGCCGTGTCCGTTGATCATCCAGTCCTGCACGGGCATGGACAAGACGCAGCCTCCTGGAGTCACCGACTCGATGCGCATTCCCATGTGCTGGGCGGTGTAGTCGAGGTCGTTCATTGACTGCGCGGCGGCCTCGGCAAGCGCCTGCGGGTCGGCAAAATCCTTCATCAGCGTCCCGTGAAGACCGCAGGCCGTTTTTCCAGAAAGGCGGCCACGCCTTCCCGGAAGTCCTCGGAGCGTCCCATCTCGCGCTGGGTGTCGCGTTCCAGATCGAGTTGGATTTCGAGGCTGTTGTTGACGGAGGCCTGCAGCATCTGCTTCATCGCGCCCAGCGCCTTGGTGGGCTGAGTCGCCAAGTGCGCCGCGAGCTTACGGGCTTCCGGAAGCAGTTGCTCGTCGTCCACGACTTTCCAGACCAGCCCCCAGCGTTCGGCGGTTTCCGCGTCAAGTGGCTCGCCGGTGAGCGCCAGCGCCTTGGCCTTGGCTTCGCCGATCAGCCGGGGCAAAAAGTAGGTGCCGCCGCAGTCCGGGACGAGTCCGATCTTGCAGAACGCCTGGATGAACTGTGCGGATTTCGCGGCGAGCAGCAAGTCTCCGGAAAGCGCAAGGTTCGCCCCCGCTCCGGCAGCCACGCCGTTGATGGCCACGATCACCGGAGCCGCCAGCGCACGGAGCCGCTTGACGAGCGCGTTGTAGTTCTTCTCCAGCGACTCCCCCAAATCCGGGACACCGCTGGTGTTGCCGCGTTCGCTCAAGTCCTGTCCGGCGCAGAAGCCGCGTCCTGCGCCCGTGAGGATGACGGCGCGGATTTCCGGGTCGCTGGCGATTTGGGTGAGCGCCCCGCGCAGGTCTTCGTGCATTTGCGCGGTGAAGGCGTTGAGGCGGTCTGGGCGGTTGAGGGTGATTTCCGCATACCCGGATTCCTCGTGGTACTCGATGGTTTCAAAGGTCAT
>CAZQXS010000190.1:2733-4872 GCA_964597275.1 uncultured Pseudomonadota bacterium
GGTAGGAGCGTGGGTCAGATGCACTTGAAGCGTTCAAAGGGCTGTCGGCAATCGTGGCAAACGTGCAACGCCTTGCACGGGGTGCTGCCGAATTCGCTCTGAAGCCGGGTGTCCTCGGAGTTGCAGAACGGACAGGGCGTGGTGCTTCCGGCTTGGGAAGCACAGCGGCGTTCCGGAGGCGCAATGCCGTACTCGCGCAATCGCTCGCGGGCATCCTCGGTGATCCAGTCGGTCGTCCACGCCGGAGCGATTTGGGTTTTCGTTTCGACCTGCGCGTATCCGGCCTCGTGCAGGGCATCGCGGATGCTGCCTTCGATCTCCTGCATCGCCGGGCATCCGGAATAGGTCGGCGTGATCGTCACCGTCACGTTGTCCGGGGTTTCCTCCACGTCCCGCACAATGCCCATCGAAACGACATCCACCACCGGAATTTCCGGGTCCGGCACCGTGCGCAGGCAGTCCCAGGCACTCACCACGTCGCTCCGGGGTGGGTGCGCGGCAGTACCTGCATTTCCGCCAGCAGGTAGCCCAGATGCTCCGTGTGGTAGCCGCCTCGGCTTCCAGAGGTCATGTACTGCGCATCGCTAGGAATTTTCAAAGTCGCTTCCCGCAAGGTCTGCTCCACGGTCTCCCGCCACGATGAGTGCAACGCCTCCAAGTCCACCGCGATGCCTTCTGCGGCAAGAGCATGGTCCACGGCATCCGTCACGAAAAACTCCTGCGTGAACCGCCAGAGGTCGTCCACCGCGTCCTGAATCCGGCGGTGGCTTTCGTCCGTGCCATCGCCAAGACGCAGCATCCACTGCTGGGTGTGCCGCAAGTGGTACTGCGCTTCCTTGAGCGCCTTTGCGGCAATCCCCGCAAGCTCCGGATGGGCCGACTGGCTCAGGCTTTCCAGAAACAGCACGTCGTAAACGTCAAAGAAGAACTGCCGTGTGATCGTGACGGCGAAGTCGCCGTTGGGCTGCTCAACGAGTTGCAGGTTGCGGAACTCGGAAGGGTCGCGCAAGAACGCTAGGTCGTCCTCGGTGCGTCCGGCCCCCTCGGTTTCAGCCGCCAGCTTGTAGAGCAGGTTGGCCTGCCCGATGAGGTCGAGCGCGATATTGGCGAGTGCCAGATCCTCCTCCATCATCGGCGCGTGTCCGCACCACTCCGAAAGCCGATGCCCCAGCACCAGCCGGTCGTCGGCGTGTCTCAGCAGGTAGCTGAACACCTGCCCAGTTTTATCAGTAGTCACAGGATTTGTACAAGTCACAGAATTTCGTTGTTCCGTTCGCCCTGAGCCTGTCGAAGGGCGATTCCCGTTCAGGCTTCGACAAGCTCAGCACGAACGGGAAAAATCATGGCTCAAATCGTAATCCCAAAACAGTGCCATCAGAGCCTCACGCTGCGGGGAATCTCGTAAAACTGCGGATGCCGATAGACCTTGTCTGCCGCCGAGTCAAACAGCATCGGGCTGTCCTCCGGAGTGCTGGCGATGATGGCCTCGGCAGGCACGACCCAAAGGCTCGTGGAGCCGCGTCGGGCGTAGGCATCGCGGGCGCTTTGTAGCGCCATCGTGGCATCCGGAGCGTGCAGGCTGCCGACGTGTTCGTGCGGTTTCCCGGTTTTTTCCTGCGAAAAGATTTCCCAAAGCGGCATGTGCGTTTCAGGGGTGTGGGTGTTGGCTTCCATAGAGTCCTCTCAATTCACGGGGTGTTTGGCGGCGTAGGCTTGGGCGGCCTCGCGCACCCAGCGTCCTTCCTCGTGCCGTTTGCGGGAGGTGCGCAGGCGTTCGCGGTTGCACGGCCCTTGCCCTTTGACCACGCTCCAGAACTCGTCCCAGTCAATGGCTCCAAAGTCCCAGTTTCCGGTTTCCTCGTTGTAGCGCAGGTCCGGATCGGGCAGCGTCAGCCCCACCGCCTTGGCTTGGGCGACGGTGCGGTTGACAAAGCGTTGGCGCAGGCTGTCGTTGCTGTGGAGTTTCACCCGCCAGCGCATCAAGTCGTCCGAGTTGGTGGACTGCGCGTCCGAGGGGCCAAACATCATCAGCACGGGCCACCACCAGCGGTTGATCGACTCCTGCACCATCTCCTTTTGCGCCGGGGTGCCCTGCGCGAGTTGGGTGACGATCTCAAAGCCCTGCTTGAGGTGAAAGCT
>CAZQXS010000191.1:0-4846 GCA_964597275.1 uncultured Pseudomonadota bacterium
CGGGGCACCGCATTCGTCACTTCCTGCTTGACGTAGAGCGGGTGAACGCGGTCAAATTCTGGGATTTCGCCTTGTTTGAGGCGTGCTGCTCCCACCTGGTTGAGCAACGCGGGGTCCGGGAACGAGTCCTGCTGCTGCTGGAGGACCACGGGGTTTTGCGGTTCGGACAGTTGCGAGTTGCGATTGGCACTCAAGCGGTGCAGCAGCACTGGAGTCGTGAGTTCCGAGAGCAAGGCCGTCCCGTCCCGAACGTGCTCAATCTCGCCGAGCGGCACCGGAAGCCCCGCCTTGAGTTCGTAGCGTGCGCGGAAAAGCTCGTGACGGGTGCAATTGAGTAACACCTCGAACGGCTCCATAATCCCGTGTGCCTGAGCCGCCAACACCTCCAGCGAGGGCACCGGAATTAACGGCAGGTTGCAGGCTTGCGCGAAGGTCTTTGCGAAGGAAAGTCCAATCCGCACTCCCGTGTACGATCCCGGTCCTTGATTCACCACCACGGCAGAGAGGTCCGCTTTCGTGAGGCCGACGGCGCTCAGTAGCAAGTCGAGGGTGGGCAACAGCAGTCTGGAGTTGCTGCGACGCGAGCGGGCAAAGTGGCTCGCCAGCACGTTGCCGTCTTGGCTGAGGCAATAGCCCAGATGCCCGAAAGCCGTATCAATGCCCAGCAGAATCATGGAATTTTTATGAAGGAATTCAGGATTTCGGCAAATTCCGGTGCCACGCTGTTCAGCTTTGCCTTGCGAATCTCGCTCCCGGAAACTCCAATCTGAAGGTGAAGAACTGGCTCGCCGGGGGCAAGCCACGCCTGGAGCAGGTGGGGCCACTCGACCAGCGCCACCCCGTCCGGAGGCAAAAGGTCGTCCCGGTCAAAGTCATCCAATTGCTCAGGGCGTTCCAGCCGGAAGAGGTCCACATGGGAAACCGGTAGCCGTCCGGGGTAGAAGTTGGCGATGGTGTAAGTGGGCGAAACCACGGTGGATTCTGGAACGTCCAGCCCAGTGCAAATGGCTTTGGCCAGCGTGGTTTTGCCCGCACCCATTGGGCCGTCCAGCAGCACGATGGCTCCGGGAAAGAGTGCGGAGCCAAGCCGGCTTCCGAATTTCAGGGTTGCTTCAAGCGAAGACAAACACCGCTCTACTGCCACAACCAAGGTCAATGTCGGGAAAGTTGTTGCTGAGTTGCCGGGCACTTGGGCATTATGAAGATTCGGACGAGGAGGGTGTCACGGTTCGGCAGTGGGACGTGCGCGATCTGTCGCTGACCCTGCATGCACGGGAACGCTGCCAAGTGGTGTGCGCAACCGCCGAGCAAGAGGAGGTAGTATGGCGTTTGCTGCACCTCAAGCTCAAGTCCAAAGCAGGAAGGCTGGCCACCGCCTCCGGGGTGCATCCCTGCCCGGACGAGCAACTTTGGCAGCGGCTCAGCCCCGGTGCATCGCTGCGGGAAAGCCTCACGTCCAAGCTTTTTGAAACCCGCCCCTGGCTGGGAGGGCGACGCTGGTTCGTGGAGACCTTGATGGATCATCTGGGACTGACTCCGGAAATGCAGCGGGGCAGCCCCAGCCGCCTGAAAGCCGAACTGCGCGACCGCTTTCAACTGCTGCTGCTGATTGCGGCGCAGACACGGCTCGTGCTGCTGCGTCAATTGCTGAAGAGTTCCGATGTTCGGGTGCAGGAGTTGCTTGGCCAGTGGGCGGAGGGTTATTTGGGGGGCATCTTTGCCTTTGGCGAAAACCTCCCGTTCCCCTGCACGCACCGACTGCAAATCGCCGCCGACGGCCAGTGCCGCTTTGAGAACTTGACCACTTCTGTCGAAACGTCCTGATGCGCTTCACCCAAGATTTCATCCGCAAGGTCGAGGACGCCACCGACTTGGTGGGGCTGATCCAGGACCAAGGCGTGGCTCTGCGCAAGGCCGGAACCTCCTTCAAGGCGTGCTGCCCGTTCCATCAGGAAAAAACGCCCTCCTTCAACGTCAACCCACAGCGCGGCTTCTTCCACTGCTTTGGCTGCGGAGTGGGCGGAGGGGCGGTGAAGTTCCTCATGCTGCACGAGCGCGTGAGCTTTGTGGAGGCGATCACGGAACTCGCCCGCAAGGCCGGGATCACGCTGGAGGGCGAATCCGGCCCCCGCAAGCGGGAGGATGCCGACGAGGGCATGGCCTGCCTCAATCAGGCACTGACCTTCTTCCGTCAGCAGTTGCGGGAACCGGGCGGTGAGGAGGCCCGGAGCTACCTTGAGGAACGCCAGGTCCCGGAATCGCAGCAGGAGCGTTTTGCGCTGGGCTTTGCCCCGGACGACTGGCAGGGGTTGTTGCGGCACCTGCAAACCCGCAGCATTCCGAACGGCCTAGTCGTCAAGGTCGGCCTCGCCAAAACCAGCGAGCGCTCCGAGCGTCCCTACGACCGTTTTCGCAACCGCCTGATCTTCCCCATCCGCGACCCTCGCGGACGCTGCATCGCGTTTGGCGGCAGAATCCTTGGGGCCGAGGACGGCCCGAAGTACCTGAACAGTCCGGAAACCGATTACTACCAGAAAAGCCAAATCCTCTACGGCTTGCACGAAGGCATGGATGCGATCCGCCGCAGCCGAAAGCTGCTCGTGGTCGAAGGTTACCTCGATGTCATGCGGCTGCACGAGTATGGAATCGCCGAAGCGGTCGCGCCTTGCGGAACCGCGCTCACCCCCAAGCACGTTCAGGTGGCGGAGCGCTACGCGGATGTGGTGACGCTGCTGTTCGATGGCGACGAGGCCGGACGTAATGCCGCCCTCAAAAACGCGAGATTGTTTCTCTCCAGCAAGGCCGAGGCGCAAATCGTCACGCTGCCGCTGGGCGAGGATCCAGACACGTTTTTGCTGAAAAACGGGGCGGAGGCCATGCGGAAACTGCTGGCCGAGGCCAAGCCGCTTCTGGAGTTCCTGGTGCAGGAAACGCTCTCCCGGATGCCCGATTCCGTGCAGGGCCGGATGCGGGCGGTGGAGGAGCTGGCCCCACTGCTGGCGCAGATTCCCCAGCAGGACCGTCGGCAGCTCACGCTGGTGGCGCTGGCCGATCAGCTCAAGGTCGGCACGGAGGTTTTGCTACAAAAACTTCCGGAATCATTGCATTCCGAAAATGAAAGTGCTACATCTATCCCCGCACCCACCGAGAGCCGTCAGAATGACGAGTGGTGGGTGGTGCAAGCGTTGCTGGCTCAGGGGCAGTTGTGGCCCTTGGCCCGTCAGTACCTGCTTCCCGAAGAGATGCAGGACGCCGGAATCCGGCACATTTACTCGCGATTGATGCAACTGCCGCCCGATCTCCTGCACCCGCTCGACCTCGCCGGGATCGAGCGTGAGGACTCCGAGTTGCACCGCGACCTCGTCCCGTTGCTGGCGGAGGATTTTCTGGAGCGCAACCTCGAATCGCAGTTCCGCTGGTCCGTCCGGCGGCTCAAGGAGCGCTCGCTCAAGCAGCGCTATCAGGAGAAAAGCGCAGGCCTGGCCGAGGAAGACCGCCTGCGGGCCGGAATGGAACTCCGGCGGCTGAACGCCCAGTTGCAGCAGTTGCTGCCTCAAGCAGAAGCGGCCCCCGCGCCGTAAACCCGATCCATGGAAGGCAACATGAACCACCTCAGCGTTGTGCCCCCCTCCTTGACGGCTCCGGACGTTCCCGGAGAATTGAGCCGCAACGAGGCCCGCCTCGTGCGGGAATTGGCGAGCGAGGGACGCGAGAAGGGCTACCTCAACCTTGACGACATCAACCATCAGCTTGCGGAATCCACCCCAAGCCCGGAGCAGGTGGAGCAGATCCTCAACCTGCTTGCCGAAATGGACGTGGACGTGGTGGACGACGGGCGCAAGCTCAACCTCCGCCAGCACGATTACAACACTGATTTCGAGGATGAGTTCTTGGGAGAGGACGGACTCAACCTCGACCCCGGCATGGACACGGACGCAGTGGACCCGGTGCGGATGTACCTCCGGGAGATGGGGGCCATCAACCTGCTCAGCCGCAACGGCGAGTTGGAAGTGGCCAAGCGCATCGAGGAGGGACAGCAGCAGGTGGTCGAGATCCTGTCGAAGTCCAACCTCGTCGCCCTGCAACTCATCGAGACCAACAAGCAGCTCAAAAACCAGAAGCTGCGGGCACGGCAGCTCATCTCCGCACTGGACGGGGAAGACCATGTGATTGAGGACGACAGCACCGCATCCGAAAAACTGATTGAGCAGTTGGACACGATGCAGCAGCAGCACGAGGCCACACAGGTGTTGCGCGAGCAGTTGGGCAAGAAGCCGAGCAAAAGCGACAAGACCAAGCTGGCTCAACACGAGCGCGACATTCACGAGGCGATCCGCGCCGTCAGCTTCAACTCCCGGCAGGTGGAGGACATGTGCCAGTCGCTCTTCAAGTACAAGCACAAGATTGACCTCACCCATCAGCAGGTGGAGCGCTACTCCAAGGAGTTGTCCCTGCCACCGGAGCAGGCCGACCGGCTGTTCCAGCAGTTCCGCAAAGCCGGAGTGCGCAAACGAAAGAGCCTCTCGTCGGAAATCTCCGAGCAAACGGGGCTGCGCTTCAGCATCGCCAACCGCATTTACGAAAAGGTGGAATCCGGACGACACCGCATTGCCATGATGACCGAGCGGACACTGCTGAGCCGGGAGGCGTTTTTCGCACAGGTGCAGACGTTGCAACGCATCGAGTCACAGGTCAAGCGGGCAAAGTCGGAACTGGTGGAGGCCAACCTGCGGCTGGTGATCAGCATTGCCAAGAAATACACCAACCGGGGCTTGCAGTTCCTCGACCTCATCCAGGAGGGCAACATCGGCTTGATGAAGGCGGTGGACAAGTTCGAGTACCGCCG
>CAZQXS010000192.1:0-4834 GCA_964597275.1 uncultured Pseudomonadota bacterium
CCGACCCGGAAGCCTTCGGCGTCTTCGGGTTCAGCTTTCTGGACATGAACGGCGACAAGATCCAAGGCTCGACCATCGAGGGCGGGTCCATTTCACTGGAGTCCATCCAGAGCCACGAGTACCCCATTTCCCGCCCGCTCTTCTTCTACGGCAAGAAGGCGCATGTTGGCGTGATTCCGGGGATTCAGGAGTACATGGAGGAGTTCGTCAGCGAGGACGCGATTGGCGAGTACGGCTACCTCACCGACATCGGGCTGGTGCCGCTGGAGGAATCTGCGCTTGAAGAAATTCGGGAGCGGGTGCAAAATCTTACTGCCCTGTGATCTCAGGGCACTGCTGTTTCTGGTGGGCGGCGCTAAATTCCGTTCGTCCTGAGCCTGTCGAAGCCTGTCCTGAGCTAAGCCGAAGGGGGCGAACCCCGTCCATGCTTCGACAAGCTCAGCACGAACGGGGAGCATAAGGGCGCAGCGTTGACATCCACTATCCGGCCTTTTCCTTTATTTGATGACCACCTACCTGTTCGCCGCGCTGCTGCTGATCCTGTTTTCGGGCTACCTGCTTGGGCAAAGCAAGGCACGCGGGATCGCCCGGACCCAAGGGCGGACGCACTCGCTTCCCAGCTATCACGGGGGCTATGTGGCGATTTGGTGCGGGGTGCCGCTGGTGGCGGTCCTGCTGCTGTGGTGGATCGGGGAACCCGTGCTGCTCCGGATGCTCGTGCTGGACCGTTTTGGGGAAGGCATCGCCTCGCTGGCGCCGGAACGGGTCGAGATGCTCTACACCGAGGTGCGCAACACGGCGAGCGGGATTTCCGGGTTCAAGTCGGACAAGCCCGAAGTGCAGGCGGCGGCGCAGGACTACCAGCGCTACCTTAACGCCAGCCAATGGGTGCAGGCCGGGGTTTTTGGGCTGGTGACGCTGGGGGGCGTCGCCTTTGGCTGGAGCCGCATCAAGCGCGAGTTCCGGGCGCGGCAGTCGGTCGAGCGGGCCTTCAACTTCTTCCTCATCCTCAGCTCGCTGATTGCGGTCCTTACCACGGTCGGGATCGTGGTTTCGCTGGTGTTCGAGAGCCTGCGGTTTTTCGAGTTGGTGCCGCTCCACGAGTTCCTGTTTGGCCTCAAGTGGTATCCGCAGATCGCCATCCGCGAGGATCAGGCTGCCAGCGCCGGAGCTTTCGGCGCGATTCCGGTGTTTGGGGGAACCCTGCTCATTTCCTTCGTCGCCATGTGCGTGGCGGGGCCGATCGGCCTGTTTTCCGCGATTTACTTTTCCGAATACGCTCACCCGCACATCCGGGACGTCGTCAAGCCCGCACTGGAAATCCTCGCGGGGATTCCGACGGTGGTGTACGGCTTTTTCGCGGCTCTGACCATCGCGCCGCTGGTGCGGGAATTCGGGATCGAGTTGGGCTTTGAAACCTCCGCGCAAAGCGCCCTCGCGGCAGGGGTGGTGATGGGGGTGATGATCATTCCCTTCGTGTCGTCGCTTTCGGACGATGTGATCAACGCCGTGCCACAGACCCTGCGGGACGGCTCGCTGGCGATGGGGGCCACGCAGTCGGAAACGGTCAAGCAGGTGGTGCTGCCCGCCGCGCTTCCGGGCATCGTCGGGGCGTTTCTGCTGGCGATCTCCCGTGCGGTTGGCGAAACCATGATCGTCGTCATGGCCGCAGGACTTAACGCCAAGCTCACGCTCAACCCTTTGGAAAACGTCACCACCGTGACCGTGCAGATCGTGGTCAGCCTGATTGGTGATCAAGAGTTTGACGACCCCAAGACGCTCTCGGCCTTCGCGTTGGGACTGATGCTCTTTGTGGTCACGCTGGGTCTGAACGTGATTGCCCTGCAAGTCGTGAAACGCTATCGGGAAAAGTATGACTGACCCCTATCGCTCCCGACGCGAATCCAGTGAGCGGATCAAGCGCCGCTACGCCGCCGAACGCCGCTTTCAGTGGTACGGACGGATTGCGGTGACGCTGGGAATGGCTTCGCTGCTGTTCCTGCTCTCCACGATCCTCTCGTCGGGACACTCCGCATTTGTGCGCCATCAGGTCGGCATTGAGGTGATGCTCGACACCAAGGCGCTGAAAGTCACCCCGGACAGCCCTGCGGAGCAATTGGCCAAGACCCGCTACATGAGCTTGCTGCGCAAGAGTTTTTTCAAGATGTTCCCGGAGGTCCGAAAACGCAAGGATCGGCGAGCGTTGCTGAAGCTGTTCAGCCAGAATGCGGGGAACGAGGTGCGGGACATGGTTCTAGAGAATCCAGCGATTTTAGGCACTCAGCAAACCCTGTGGGTGTCGGCGGCTACCAACGTGGATCAAATCCTCAAGGGCAACGCTCCCCGCGAGATCGAGGAGGAAAGCCGCTTGCTGAGCGACCAGCAGTTGGTGTGGGTGGATCGACTGGTGGCCGAGGGACAAATCCGCACCAAGTTCAATCCCTACTTTTTCGCACGGGGCGATTCGCGCTCTCCGGAAATCGCTGGCATCCTTGGCGCGATTCTTGGTTCGTTCTGGGCCTTGCTGGTGTGTCTGTTGCTGAGTTTCCCACTGGGCGTGGCCGCCGCGATCTACTTGGAGGAGTTCGCCCCCAAGAACCGTTGGACGGAACTGATCGAGGTCAACATCAACAACCTGGCCGCCGTGCCCTCGATCATCTTTGGGCTGCTGGGCTTGGCGGTGTTCCTCAACTTTTTCGGGGTGCCACGCGGAACCCCGCTGGTCGGCGGGATGGTGCTGTCGCTGATGACGCTGCCCACCATCATCATCGCCTGTCGCTCGGCACTCAAGGCGGTGCCGCCGAGCATCCGGGAAGGCGCGATGGGCATGGGAGCCTCGCCGATGCAGGTGGTGCTACACCACGTTTTGCCGCTCGCGCTTCCGGGAACCCTGACGGGCGTGATCATCGGACTCGCCCGCGCTTTGGGCGAAACCGCACCCTTGCTGATGATCGGCATGTTCGCCTTCGTGGTCGAGCTTCCCGGAGGATTGATGGACTCCGCCACCGCCCTGCCCGTGCAAATCTACCTCTGGGCCGAAAGCTCCGAGCGTGGCTATGTGGAGTTGACGGCGGCAGGGATCATTGTCATTCTGGCGTTCATGATTGTGATGAACACCGTGGCGATGGTCCTCCGGAAACGCTTTGAGCGGCGCTGGTGAGGGCTTAGGGGATTAGGCTGTAGGCTGTAGGAGTTTAGGCGGTAGGCTGTAGGGGTTTAGGCTGAAGGGGTTAGGATTGGCCTGTTTGACTGCAAATAGAAATCATATTCATGGAATCACAAAGCACAGAATCTCCATCCACGGCTGAAGCAGAGCCGGTGGTCAAGATCGAGGCCAGGGGGGTTTCGGTTTACTACGGCGACAAGGATGCCCTGCGCGACGTCAACCTCGACATCTTGCAGAATCAGGTGACGGCGCTGATTGGCCCTTCCGGATGCGGAAAGTCCACCTTCTTGCGTTGCATCAACCGCATGAACGACGTGATCGAGGGCTGCCGGGTGGAGGGCGGGATCACCTTGGACGGCGAGGACATTTACGACCCCAGCCTTGACGTGGTGCAGCTCCGGGAGCGCGTGGGCATGGTCTTCCAGAAGCCCAACCCCTTCCCCAAGTCCATCTACGACAACGTGGCCTACGGCCCTCGCATTCACGGCATGGCCAACTCCCGGCAGGAACTGGACGAGATCGTGGAGCAGAGCCTGCGCAAAGCGGGGCTGTTCGACGAGGTGAAGGACCGCCTCAACGATCCGGGCACGGGACTGTCCGGAGGCCAGCAGCAGCGGCTCTGCATCGCCCGCACGATTTCCGTGAACCCGGAGGTCATCCTGATGGACGAGCCGTGTTCCGCGCTGGACCCCATTGCCACGGCCCGCATCGAGGAACTGATCGAGGAGTTGCGCCAGAACTACTCCATCGTGATCGTCACGCACTCGATGCAGCAGGCCGCCCGCGTTTCGCAGCGCACCGGGTTCTTTCACCTCGGCGACCTTGTGGAGGTCGGGTTGACCGACGACATTTTCGTGAATCCTGCGGACAAGCGCACCCAGGATTACATCACCGGACGATTCGGATAGGAGGAGCCGTGCCCAGCCACTTGGAACGACAGATTGACCGCCTCAAGAGCGAGGTCATCCGGCTTAGCACGCTGGCCGAGGAGAGCGTGCAGAAATCGCTGCGGGCGATGGAGAACCGCGACACCGTCCTTGCCGAACAGGTGATCGCGGAGGACAGCGTGATTGACGAACTGGAGATGGACCTGGAGGAGGAGTGCCTCAAGCTGCTTGCGCTCTACCAGCCCGTGGCGACCGACTTGCGCTACATCATCTCCGTCCTCAAGATCAACTCCGATCTGGAGAACATCGGCGATCAGGCAAAGAAGATCGGGCGGCGCGTGCTGTCGCTCTGCAACCAGCCGGAACACGGGCAGGTGTTTGAGCGCACCAAGCTGATGGAGCGGGCAAGCTGGTCCGTGAAGCACTGCCTCGACGCCATGATCAACCTTGATGCCGAACTCGCCCGCAAGGTGATTGACGCCGAAGCACTGGTGGATGACCTGTCGGAAGAGTTGGCCGAGCAAATCCAGGGCGCGATGGGCAAGGCTCCGGAACACATCGGCAGCCTGCTGGACGAGTTGAGCATCTGCTCGCACCTTGAGCAGATTGGCGACTACACCAAGAAAATCGCGGAGGACGTGGTGTACATGTCCGAGGCCAAGATCATCCGGCACGGCGGCATCCACGTCCCGAAGCACCACTAGAGCCTTTTCGGGGATTACGGATTCAAGACCGTCATTTAAACCGAAAATACTCTAACAGAAACCTCCCGGTGGGATTC
>CAZQXS010000193.1:0-4833 GCA_964597275.1 uncultured Pseudomonadota bacterium
GCCCTCGTGATTTTCTCCGGGGGGCAGGATTCCACGACGTGCCTGTTCTGGGCACTCCGGCAGTTCCGGGAGGTGCGGGCGGTGACGTTTGATTACGGGCAGCGGCACCGCATCGAGTTGGAGGCCGCCGCCAAAATCGCGGAGGTGGCTGGGGTTCCTCAGACGGTTTTGCCGATCAACACCTTCAGTGCTTTGGGGGGCAACGCTCTCACCGGAGAGGGTGAGGTGCCGCGTGAGACTACGGCGGATGCGCTGCCCAACACCTTTGTTCCGGGACGCAACCTGGTCTTTCTCATGTTTGCGGCGGCGCAGGCGTACCAGCAGGGCATCCACGAGTTGGTGACTGGAGTGTGCCAAACGGATTACAGCGGCTACCCGGATTGTCGGCAGAACACGATGGACGCGCTACAAGTGGCGATCAACCTTGGCATGGAAAGCCGGATGCGCATCCACGCCCCCCTGATGTGGCTCACGAAAGCCGAGTCCGTGGAACTGGCCGCAGAAGTGGGGGCGATGGATGCGCTGTCGTGGAGCCACACCTGTTACAATGGCGAGTTCCCACCGTGCGGAGGCTGTCTGGCGTGTGAATTGCGAGCCAAGGGTTTTGTGGAAGCGGGCGTTCCCGATCCGTTGATGGTGCGGGCACGCGAGCACTCGGTCTGAGGGGGGAGTCAGAAAAAACAGCGTAGCAGGAGATAGGGGGAGCGTGCCCCTTGCTCCGGATCAAGGGGGAACCCCTCGCTGACGGGCGGGGCAAAGTCTTCTTTGGAGGTGTTGTAGCGTCGATTTTGGTTGTTGTCGGTACAAACGACCCGGACGGTGCGCTCGCTGTCGCCCCGAACGCAGCGCAGGGTTTTGGTTTCCCAGAGCAGTTCGCTTTCGATGTTCGTCCGGAAGGACTCCACGCGACACGACCAGCCGGAACCCGTCTGGTACACCTCTCCTTCGCCCACAACGGGAAGGGTCACGGAGGCCGTGCCCCAGCCCTCCGGATAGGCCACGACCTCCCACTTGAAGAAATCGGCATGGGCGGGATTGCTGCCCGTCAACAGCCCGTAAACCGCCATCCCCAGCATCATCCCCCATCCGCGAGCTGCGGGGCCGGACTGTGGGCTTTGGCGTTTTTTGATCGGGAAGGTTCCTGTTGTGTTCATGTCTGCTTCAGCAGGGCACTGACTCTGCATTCCTGATGCGGTTGAAGGACGGTTTCCGGGAATTCCTGATCCGGTGTGTTCGGAGACGCTTGCCCTTTTGCCGTCTTTGGTAAACGATTCCAAATGAATCTGCAATGAGATTTTCAGCCATTCTCAATTTTTTTGGACATGAGCAGCCTGCTTAACGACCTGGACGTTCCCTACACGGCGGCGGATGCCGCAGTGGTTGAAATCTTGGAGAACGCCGACAAGTTGCTCAAGAGTCAGTTTTACGACCGGGCGAAGGTTGAGTTCAGCAAGGCGCTCGACGAAAACCACGACCTGGCCGCCAAGGTGGTGACCGCCCTCTATCGCCAGATGGAAACCACGGGGAACGTGGAGGGGCTGCTGGCGCTGGGGGTGAACGTCCTCAACCGCGATCCGGGCAATGTGGACCTTGCCAACATCTTGGGAAACGCCTATCGGCGGCAGGGCAACGTCACGCAAGCCCGGAACATGTACCGGCACTGCCTCAAGCACGATCCCCAGTACCGCAATGCGGCCTACAACCTTGCCGCCATGCTGGCGCGGGTGCCGCTCTTTGACGGCTCGGCGGTTTCGGCAATTGTCGAATTCGAGAATCTTGAGAGCTTCAAGTATCCGGAGCACGAAACCGAGGTGATCGAGAACCTCGTGGAGCAGGTTCAGCCAGCTCAAGACGTGGCCGCAGAGGAGGAGGGGGAGGAGACGGACCCGGAAGGGCAGGAGCCGAAGGACGAGGCTGTCGAGCAGGTGGGCGAAGCGATTTCTGACCTCAAGGTGGTGGATGCTCCTTCCGAGGGAGAGTCGGACGAGCCGCATCCGATGGATTTGCTGGCACACATCGAGGCCACCATGGACCCGGAGCATCCGGACGAGCATCACTCGCTGCTGAACCTGGCCTACAGTTGCCTTGACCGGAAGGAGGGCCGCACGGCCCAGGTCATTTTTGACAAGCTGCTGGAGCGCGATCCGGAGAATGTGGATTTGCTTTGTTTCCGGATCATTGCCGATGCTGTGCAAGGCGAGGTGGAGTTGGCAGAGGAAGAGCTCAACACCTTCCTCAAGGAGCATCCCAACCACCGCTACGGCAACGTCAACTACGGAATTTTGCTGCGGCACAAGCGCAAGGTCGCGCAGGCCCGCACCTACTTTTTCATCGCCTACAAACTGCTGGAGCGCACCAAGGGCGAGTACGATTTGGACCGGGTGATCGAGGCGGCCCAAAGTCATGAGGACAACCTGGCTCCGCGCAAGGCACTGGAGTTGTACGAGCCGATCCTCGAAGAACTGAAGGAGCCGGAGCGCATCAACCGCGTGGCTGAAATGCTCCGCAGTTTCAACCGCCCCCGCAACGCCCAGCGTGCGTACAAGCTGACCCTCAAGCTGGACCGCCGCAACGCGGAGGCCATGAAGGGGCTTAAGGAAATCCGGGACGGCTACCTTGTGGAACTGGACAAGGCAATCCGGGCGGAGCAAATGGCCAAGGCATCCGAGTTGATGAGCTTTGCGTTGGAGATCACGCCATCCAAGGAACTGATCGCCAAGGGGATTGAACTCTTTGAGTTGATGGACGACAAGCACCGTGTCCGGGAACTCAAGGAACTGCGGGACAGCCTTGAGGCTAAGGCGACCCATCGGCAGGTGCAGGCGAAGCTGCTTCAGGCGCAGGATTTCGAGGCGAAGCGCAACTTCAAGGCTGCGATCAAGGTGTACGAGGATGCGATCAAGATCGAACCGCGCCGGGACGTGTACAAGCGCATGGTCGCGCTCTGCGACCGCATCCAGCGCCCGGACCTTGCAGAAAAAATCTCCGACTGGTTCAACCAGAAGGAAGGTGAGCGAGAGCGGTTGCGTCGCGAAGCCCAGCGCTGATTTCCACCACCTTTCCAAACATCCTGCCCTCTGTGTTGGAGAGATTCAGCTGGCTCTGGCCAGACGCATGGCCGGCATTCTTGCATCCTCCTCCTCCCCTATTCCGGTGAGAGGGACTCCCACTGAAAGTTTAGTGTCGGTCCTCTTTCAAAACCACCAGTGCGTGTCTTCGGATCCCAAAAACACACCGCCACACAAGAAACGGGAAAAGTCTGAATGGATCCGAAATGTTGTGTCAGTACTTACCCGGAAGCAAATAAATGGTCTGTGAGGCAATCACCCAGTTTGAGTTCATTTCTGGTAGATCGCACTACGAACGTATTTGAGTTTGGACGGCACTCCGATCAGGCTTTCGGAGTGGCCGATAAACAGGTGACCACCGGGGGCGAGGAACTCCACCAGCTTTTGCACCAGTTTTTCCTGAGTGGGTTTGTCGAAATAGATCATCACGTTTCGGCAGAAAATGAAATCGAACTGTGTGGTGAGGGGGAAGGGCTCCATCAGGTTGAGTTGCCGGAAGCGGATGAGCTTGCGGAGCGGGGTGATCATTTGCCAGTGCCTTGGGATTCCGGGGGCAGGTTGAAGGTACTTTTGGCGGTAATGGTCAGGCACCGGGGTGATCACCTGTTCGGGGTAAATGCCTTCTTCGGCTTTGTCGAGGACACTCGTTGAGAGGTCGGTCGCCAAAATTTTTATGTCTTTTTGAGAGGGTTGGTGCAATCCCTCCAGTAGCGTCATGGCAATCGTGTAGGGCTCTTCACCCGTGGAGCAGGCCGCACTCCAGATGCGGATTCGTTGCTGCTGGTTCAGTTGCGGATAGACCTTTTCTGCCAGAAACTCGAAATGCACCGGCTCCCGGAAGAAGTCGGTCTTGTTGGTCGAGATCGCATTGAGCATGAACGTCAGTTCGTCGCCGCTACGGTCTCGCTCCACCAGATTCTGATAGGTGGTGAAGGTGTTGATTTGCAAATCCCGCATCCGCTTGGACAAGCGAGCGATAATCAACTCGCGCTTGGTGGGGCCGAGGTTGATCCCACAAAGCTTGTAGATGAACCTTCGCAGGCGCTCGAATTCCTCGTCAGTGAGTGTGGGTTTCATGCCCGCCAAAAATTGGGAAAGTCGTCTTGAGTAGGAATTATGTCCGAGGAACTGACCCGGAGCGTCCCCCCTTTGGATGGGGGCAGGGCTGTTAATTCTGTGTTTCCGTTCGGGCTGGATCTTTCGACAAACTCAGGAGAAACCCTGTCGAAGCCCACTTGCATCCTTCGACAGAGCTTCAGGGCGAACGAAATTGGTTCTTTGGTCAAATTTTTATCAGCCCTGACTTGTTCTCATGGGAAGATGCGTGCGAGTTTGTCCGACATGGTCTTGGTGTCAAAGGGTTTGACGACATAGTCGTTCATCCCGGCCTTGACCGCAGCGACGATGTTTTCCTTGAGTGCTTCGGCGGTAACCATCAATACCGGAATGTGCTTAAGGTGCTCGTCGGCACGGACTGCCTTGATCAGATCCAGTCCACTCATGTTGGGCATGTTCCAGTTTGTGATCACCAAATCGAAGGACCGGGAATTGAGCTGAGTGAGGGCGGTATTGCCGTCCTCTGCCTCTTTCACGTTCTTGAAGCCCAGTTGGCTCAGGATGTTGCGCACAAATTTGCGCATCGTTGCAAAATCGTCCACAACAAGGATTTTCATTTCCGGGTTTGCTGGCATGGTTTTGCAGGTTGAAGGTTATAGTAATTCCGAATAAGAACGAGACACTCCGTTGTAGGAGCGTCCCATGGACG
>CAZQXS010000194.1:0-4654 GCA_964597275.1 uncultured Pseudomonadota bacterium
CACCTACGGAAACGGAACCTTCGTGACGGTGGGTGATTATGGAACCATCCTCACCTCCCCGGATGGAACCTCTTGGACTTCAAGGAGTTCGGGATCACCAAAAGATCTCAATGGAGTCGCCTACAAACAATGACAGCCCCACCATTAAAAGATAGGGCAACATGATGAAACACCTCCTCTCCGCAACCCTGATCGCTCAGCAGTAGGACGCATCAAGCCGGGCGGATGCGCCTTAGCTTAGGGGGTTTGGCCTTTAGAGAAAAAGCACGGGAATGACAAGGGGGGTGGACCAGCAGGTCGCTTTAGGTTCCGAAGAAGGCTTTGAGGACGAGGGCGGCGACCCCGGCGATGAGGATTCCGAGCATCCAGCCATGCAGAGCCACGGTGGCTTTGACGGTGGCGAGGTCGTCCTTGACGGCGGCGAGGTCGTCCTTGGTGGCCATGTCCTTGCGGAGCAGTTCCATGTCCTTGCGGACGAGAGCGATGTCGTCCTTGGAGGCGAGGTTCTCGATGCTCTCCTGATGAGCGTCTTTGAGGATGGCGGTGTAGGCTTCGGCCTGTTCAGTGGTCAGTCCGGCTTCCTGATAGCGCCGGGCGGTCTGAAGGGTGTCAATGGCGAGCATGGCACCTCCGTGCAAGGATTCGGGGTCAGCTTAACCGGAGTGGAGGTAAATGGCAAGTGGGGGTGGCGGCTCCGCTGCGCTTGAGCCACCGCACCGCACGAAGGGACGCACAGGCAGGGGCGGGTTTGAAACCTGCTCTTACGCGGGAATGACACGCTGCTACGACGCTTTGAGCGTGGAGGGGGCCGTGGCAGGTGCAATGCTTCACTGAAAATTAACAGGGAGGGTTCCGAGGCGGCTGGGAATTTCCGGCAAATCTGCTAGCATGGTGCTTTGTGAACCCATTCCCAAAAACTCCTCTGTGCTTCGTGACCGTCTGGAAGACAGCCTCACCTTTGATGACGTTTTGCTCCTGCCCGGCTACTCCCGGGTGCTGCCCGCCCAAGTCTCCATCCGCAGCCGCCTGACGCGCAGGCTCGACTGCAACCTGCCCTTGCTGAGTGCGGCGATGGACACCGTGACGGAGTTCCAGACCGCAATCTGCATGGCGCAGGAAGGCGGGCTGGGGGTCATCCACAAGAACATGGGCATCGCCGAGCAGGCGCATCAGGTCAACCTCGTGAAACGCTCCGTGAGCGGCATGATCACGGACCCCGTGACGATCTCTGCGGAGCTTTCGGTGCGGGAGGCGCTGGAATTGATGGCGCAGTACCGCATTTCCGGACTGCCCGTGACGCAGGGCAAGGAGTTGGTGGGCATCCTCACCAACCGCGATTTGCGCTTTGAAACCGACCTCGACCGCAAGGTTTCGGAACTGATGACCTTGGGGCGGGACAAGCTGGTGACGGTGGCTCCCGGAATCGAGATGGAGGAGGCCAAGCACCTGCTCCACGAACACCGCATCGAAAAGCTGCTCGTCGTCTCGGAGCAGTACGAGCTGCTCGGCCTGATCACCATCAAGGACATCGAGAAGGCCCGCAAGTATCCGGAGGCGAACAAGGACAAGTACGGTCGGCTGATCGTCGGGGCCGCGCTGGGGGTTTCCGGGGACTTGCTGGAACGCGCCGAGGCACTCGTGCGGGCGGAGGTGGACGTGGTGGTGGTGGACACCGCGCACGGACACTCGCAGGGCGTGATTGACAGCATCGGCCAGTTGCGCCATCACTTCCCCGATTTGCAAATCATCGGCGGCAACATCGCCACCGGAGAGGCCGCCGACGCGCTCATCCGGGCGGGTGTGGATGCAGTCAAGGTCGGCATCGGCCCCGGCTCGATCTGCACCACCCGCATGGTCGCAGGCATCGGGGTTCCGCAGATCACCGCGATTGACAAGGTCGCGGAAGTCACGCGCCAGAGCGACATTCCGCTGATCGCCGACGGCGGCATCAAATTTTCCGGAGACATCGTCAAGGCCATCGCCGCCGGAGCCGACACGGTGATGATGGGGAGCCTCTTCGCAGGCACCGCCGAAACCCCCGGACAGGTGATTCTTTATCAGGGCCGGCGCTACAAGCTCTACCGGGGCATGGGGTCCATCGGCGCGATGAAGGCGGGCAGCAAGGACCGCTACTTTCAGGACGAGGTGGAGGAAGAAATGAAGCTGGTTCCGGAGGGCATCGAGGGACGTGTGCCCTACAAAGGCCCGCTCGCCGAAACGCTGCACCAGTTCGCCGGAGGACTCCGCGCCGGGATGGGCTACACGGGCAGCGCAACCATCCAGGACTTGCAGACGAACTCCCGCTTCGTGCGCATCACCAACGCCGGACTGCGCGAAAGCCACGTTCACGACGTCTTCATCACCGAGGAAGCCCCCAATTACCCCAGCCTCGCCGGGCCGGAGGCGGCGGGAGGGGATCGTTAGCCTCCGCATCACGTTCTTGATTCTCATGCTGTACTTTTCTCCGTTCGGGCTGAGCCTGTCGAAGCCCGCAGTCTGCTCCGTTCATCCTTCGACATGCTCAGGACGAACGGCCTCCCGGCCAGTCACATGATTTTACGATTGACTCTGCTCGCCGCCCTGCTCGCGGGCTGTTCCTACCACTACGACCAAGGAAAGGAGCGGGAAGCGCAGGGCCGCTGGGAGGAAGCCGCGATTGAGTACCGCATCGCGCATGTGGACGACCCGGACGACACCGAAATCCGGGAGGCGCTGCAACGGGCCAACCTCAAGGTGGCCGAGGACAATTTTCGGCGCTATCAGGCGTACCTGAAGGAAAAGAAGTACGCCAAGGCGTACCTGCGGCTGGAGGCAGGACTTTCCCAGAACCCGGAACACGCCGGACTGCTGGCCGAGGTACCGCACTGGCGGCGGGTGCTGATCGCCGGGCGCGTGCATTTCGAGTTCCAGAGACTGCGGGGCACGTTCCGGCTGGCGGACGAGATGCAGTTGCAGGTGCAGCTCAACACCCCCTCCGGAGCCTTGCTCACTGCCGAGTTGCTCAACGACACCGGGCTTTTCTTTGTCGAGGACTTGAGCTATCGTCAACCTCCCGAAGCGCTGGCCCGCTACTCCCTCAACTCGATTGGGCTGCGCATGAAGCGCAGAACGTCGTCAGGCTACCTGCGCCGCGACTATCAGCGTTTCATCAATTTCCGGGAACTGGCCCCGCTGACGGTGCAGGGGCGGTTGAAAAACGGCAGCAGCAAGGTTCGCGTGGTGCAGGATCACACGGAGCGTCTTCAAGAGAAACCGCTCCTGACCGCCGCATGGGTGCCGCCCCGGATGCTCAACTACGAACTCCAGCTCAACGGCACGGGCATCCAGGTGCTGGGCGCGCCCCGGCTGGAGTTTGCGCCCGAACTGCTCTACCTCCACCAAACGCAGCAGCGGGCCTTTGTGGACTTCGGCACCTACCGCGTGGAACTGAATCCGGACACCGAACGCTGGGGCATCGTCCGCGAACCCGTCACGCCAGAGACCGATCACCTCTCCCTGCTCACCCGCAACCTCGCGCTCCATCCCTACCTCTTCTACGATTCGGCGTACCGCTTCACGCTCTGAGCGAATCGTGACGGGAAAACCCGGAACCCAAACGAAAACAGGAAAATGATCCGCGAAAACCCGTTGAACCGACGGGAACTGTTGACCCTGCTCACCTCCTTCGGGGCGATGGGAACCTTGAGCTTTCTGTTGAGCGGCTGCGGCCCGGCCACCCTGCAACTCGGCTTGAGGGAGGGCTGGGGCGAAGTCCTCATCAACGGGAAACCCGCCCCCTCGAAAAACCCGACCACGGGCGAGGGACTGCAAGTGCCCAACAACTCAACCCTGAGCACGAGTTCCAAGGGATCGGTCGTGTTTGTGATCGGCAAGGATGCCTTTCTTCTGCGCAAGAACAGCCAGCTTGCCCTGACTCCCGCAAAATCCAGCCCCAACGCAATCGCAGGATTCCAACTGAACTCCGGTGGGGTGCTTTCCGTGTTTGCCAAAGGCAAACGCACCCTGAGAACGCCTGCGGCGATCATCGCCATTCGGGGTACCGGAGCCTATCTGGAGGCAGATGACGAGTTCACCTACATCTGCACCTGTTACGGCACCTCCCACTTGCAGGTGAAGGACGCCCCGGACATCACGGAAACCGTCACCACGGAACACCATGACGAACCTCGCTTTGTTTACGCCGCAGACCAGCGCATCGCCAAGGCTCCGGTGTACAACCACTCCGATCAGGAATTGATCCTGCTGGAAGAACTGGTCGGGCGGATTCCGCCCTTCGTCAACCCGGATGGCAGCATCAAGAGCCAGTACAAGGGGGATGACTATGGCAAGGGGAAGTACAAGGGAAGTGATTATGGTTATTGAAGCCCATCTGCGGCAGACGAACCGAGCTTGCGACCCCCGCACTCAAGCGTAGGCATCCTCCAGTGGAGAGTCGGCCAAGACGACCGGGCCTGCGCGGGTGATCCAGACGGATTGCTCCAGCTCACGCCTTTGCATTCAGGGACATCCGGGTTGCCGTCAAGCCTCCTGCACGCCTTGGCGGCGTTGTCCATGACGAGCACGGCGCGCTCCGGGAGTTCGGGGAGAAGCCGGGCCTTCAGCCAGAGGTTGAACACCCCGGCGTCGGTGGTTCCCTCGAAGAGCATCGGCGCGG
>CAZQXS010000195.1:0-4595 GCA_964597275.1 uncultured Pseudomonadota bacterium
AGGGCGAGCGGATTGTGGTCGCGGAAGAACTGCTGCTGCTCCGGATCGAGCAGGAGCTTTTGGGCGACTTCCTCGTACTGGTAGTCCGCCACGATGTCGCAGGTGGCGTCGTAGCCGAAGAGGTAGTCCACGGTCGCGGCCATCTCGAAGGCACCCTTGTAGCCGTGTTCGCGCATCCCCGAAATCCACTTGGGGTTGAGGACGCGACTGCGGAAGACGCGGTTGAACTCTTCCTTGAGGGTGCGGATGCGCACCTTTTCCGGGTTCGCCGAGTCACCGTGGTAGGTCGCGGGTGCCCGTCCGCGCAGTTCGGAAACGGCAGCGTGGAGTCCGCCCTGAAACTGGAAATAGTCGTCGGAATCGAGCAGGTCGTGTTCGCGGTTGTCCTGATTCTGGTGGACGATTTCCACGGAGGAAAGCCGATCTCGGAGCAGGCTGATTTCTTCCGTGCTGGAGCCGTCGGCGCGATAGGCGTGCCCCCCCCACTTGAGGAAGACTTCCGTGAGGTCACCCTTGGTTTCCCAGTTGCCTGCGTCAATCAGGGGCAGCAGGCCCGTGCCGTAGCATCCGGGGCCGGAACTGAACACGCGCAGTTCGGCCAATTGCTCCGCCGCTTCTGGGACGTGTCCCGACTCCACCAGCCGTTGCTGGTCTCGAAGCCACGCCGCCCGAATCGGGTTGAGCGCTTCCGGCTCATCGAGCGCGGCGAGGCGTTTCGGAATGGTCGAAAGCAGCCGCATCGCGTCGCCAAAGGCATCCCGGAACATCCCGGAAACGCGCAAAACGACATCCACGCGGGGGCGTCCCAGCACTGAAACCGGAAGAATCTCGAAATCCACGACACGCCCGGAGATCGGTTCCCAGACCGGCTCGCAACCCCAAAGCCAGAGTGCCTGCGCCAAATCGTCGCCGCCCGTGCGCATGTTCGAGGTGCCCCAGATCACCAGCGCCAGCGTCTTCGGCCAGTCGCCGTGATCCGCCTTGTAGCGTTCCAGCAGTTCGTCGGCCAGTCGCTGCCCACAACGCCATGCGGTCTGCGTCGGAATCACGCGAGGGTCCACCGAGTAGAAGTTGCGTCCGGTCGGCAACACGTCAATGCGCCCCCGCGTCGGCGCTCCGGAAGGACCGGGCGCAAGGAATTTTCCGGAAAGGCCGTCCAGCAGCCGCTGTGGCTCCAGTTCGCAACGGTCGAGGCGTGGAATCAGCGTTTCGTGCAACCAACGGCGGAGCTGCCGAAGAGCATCGTTTTCCGGAAAAGGAGACAGGCTTTTCTCGCCTGAAACAAGTTCAGCAGAAATTCCGCACTCGTTTGCCACCCACGCCCGTGCCTGCTCCTCCACGCAGTCGCGCTCGGTGATCGAGAGGGAATCGAGGTCGAACTGCGGCGGCTGGCCGAGCAGCGCCTGAAGCAGTCCGGGCCGCTCCGCCGAGGACATCCGCAGCAGTCCGAGCAGAAAATCAAGGCGCCGCTCCTGCTGTGGGATTTCGCCGAAAATGTGCAACCCGGAGCGGATCTGGCTCTCCTTGAGGTCGCAGAGGTAGTTGCTGAGGGCGTTGAGCCAGTCGTCCTCGTCCGGAAGTTCCTCACGCCACGGGGCTTCCTCCAGCAAATGCTCGATTTCGTGTTCGAGTTCGTGCGCCCGTTCTGGATACATCGTTTCGCACTGAGCGTGTTCTTCGAGCAGGCGTTCCACGCGGTCAAGGTCTTCGTAAAGCCCGGCGCGGGTGAGCGGCGGTGTGAGGTGGTCCACGATCACGGCGGCGGTGCGACGCTTGGCCTGCGTGCCCTCTCCGGGGTCGTTGACGATGAAGGGATACAGGTGCGGCAGCGGCCCCAGCACACTTTGCGGAAAATCCTCCGGGCCGAGCGCGACACTGCGTCCGGGAAGCCATTCGAGATTGCCGTGCTTGCCGAAATGAATGACGGCGTGGGCGACAAAATGCTTATGAATCCAGTGATAGAACGCGAGGTAGTTCGGGGGCGGGGATAGCTCCGGATCGTGGTAGATCGCCTGCGTTTGCAAACCGAACCCGCGCTGTGGCTGAATGCCGATGAAGACATTGCCCAAGCGCATCCCGGCCACCGGAATCAGATCGGGCAGGCGCTCCGGCCACTGCCGCCCAAGCCGCTCCTGCGCGGATTCGGGCAACTTGGAAATCACCTGTGTCAGTTCTTCCAAGGAAATGCCCTGCGCAACGGGCTTGCCGTAGCTCTGTTCCTCGTCGTTGGTGATTCCAGCTTGGAGTTCGCGGACGAGCGCATCGCCGTCTTCCGGTATTTCGCCCACGTCGTAGCCCTCGGCCTGCATCCGGTGCAGGAACTTGACGACACTCGCCGGAGTGTCCAGCCCCACGCCGTTGCCGAGGCGGCTGTCACGGTTGGGGTAGTTGGCAAGGATGACGGCGATGCGCTTTTCCGCATTCCGGGCTTTCCGGAGACGAACCCAGTTCGCCGCCAGTTCTGCAACGTGCTGAATCTGCGGGGCGTCCGGCTCCACGCCTTTCGCCTGAAACTCCAGTTCCGGGTGTGCCGCCTGCGTCTCCTTGAAGCCGACCGCCGTGGTCAGCACACGCCCGTCAGTTTCGGGCAATGCCACCGACATCGCCACGTTCGAGGGCGTGAGGCCACGCGGGTTCGCCTGCCACGCCTCGCGGCTGTCGGAGGAAGCAACCACCTGCAAGACCGGACAGCCCAGCGTTTCCAGAAACGAAACCCGTTCGTCCAGCCGCCCAATGGAAAAACTCTGGAGCGTCAGCACCACGTCCGGAGGGTCGGTCTCGGCGCGGCGCAGCAACTCCTCCTGCGCCTCCGGCTCTCGCAACGAGTAGGCGTAGAAGGCGGAAACCTCAAGTCCGTGAGCGATCAATGCTTCGGCAAGCGCGTCCACCACGGCGAGGTCGCCCGTCTGGTGCCAGGCGCGGTAGAAGGTGATCCACGCCCGCCCACCCGCTGGGGGTGCGGAAGAAAAAAAGGTCATGCTGTGTTAGAAATTTAGGGTCTGGTACAGAAGGAATCGTGTAGGGACCGCCTCCTTCCCTACCGCCTCCAGCCAATGCCGATCTTTCTCCTTGCTCATTCCACCAGTTCCAGATAGGTTCAGCATTGCTGTTAGATCAGGCCGGACCCTTCCTTGATATTGGGTTTCTCTCCCAACATCAAGGCTAATCCACCTGATATTGTTAGCATCATACAGGAGTTCAAATGAAGAAAAGCATATTTTGGAAAATGATGGTTGGAGATCTGCCACTTCCGGAATCGACGTTGACACTTGGAGGAAGAATAATCGCAGAACGTTAACAGACCCTGAAGAAGGAGAGGAAACTATGGCGACTTCATCAATCGTAGTATTCGACCAAGCAGGCGGTCCGCAGGGTATGATGCCGGGATATTTGGTGACTCCGGAAACCCTTCTGGAAGGCGACCCTGACGAGAAGTTTCACGAATTCTTTCAGACCCCGGGAGGCTCGTTCTCCGCAGGGGTGTGGCGTTGCACACCGTGTACCGAGCAGATCGAGCCTTATCCAGTACACGAGTTCATGCACATTCTCGACGGGAGAGTGGCGGTGACCGACGACGACGATGTCACGCATGAGTTCGGACCTGGGGACGGGTTTCTCATTCGCAAGGGAGGCAAAATCCGCTGGCAGATTATCGAGACTGTCACCAAATGGTACGTCGCATTTGAAGGCGATTAAGGCATCAATGATACGTTGCCCCTTGTAGCAATGATCTTGGCCCAGACCGTCAAAGGCGTTGGTGTCACGCATTGCAATTTCCACCGCCCAATGCTCGCCATATCAAGGCTAATCCACCTGATTGAGAGTCCACAATCGCATAGAGCAAACCAAGGAGATAAACATGACTAACTCAACTAAAGTCCACGATGCCATTGTGGCTGCGAACGAAACATTTATGAGTACTTTCAGTCGGGGGGATGCGGCTGGTGTCGCCGCCCTCTATACTGAAAATGGGCTATTCTTACCCTCGGACAGTGATTTTGTGAGGGGGAAACAGGCAATCCAAGCGACACTTCAAGCCTACATGGACCAAGGCATCAAAGCGATCAAGCTAGAGACCATCGAAGTAGAGAGTTACGGCGAAGCAGCCTCTGAAGTGGGCAGGTACACTCTTGAGGGTGAGAGTGGCCAAGTGTTGGGCCAAGGCAAGTTTCTCGTCATTTGGAAACAAGAGGCGGGCCAATGGAAGCTACACCGTGACATGGTTAATAGCATGCCAGCATCACAATAATTGTATAACAAATACACCCGCAGGCACTCATCGACGGTTAGTAACGGAAGTCGTCTTGATTTTTTCCAAACGACCGAGAGTTAATGGGGGCGACTGATTCTGTCGTTCCCAAGTCGCCTCGCTCCTGCGCCTCGATAATTGAGGATCTATTTCTCATTGAGCAAACGAAAGCCAAGAACAACTGAAGGCCGTTCAAATTGTGGATGAAAGCGAGAATCCGGGGGCTTGTCTTCGTACTCCTGACTGCTTGTTGGGTCGGCCCCGCTGTGGCGGAAGAGGCCGCGATTGTTGAGTTGAGGGGGCTATCCCACCAAGTGGCCCACGGCATTGTCCTTGCGGCGGTGGA
>CAZQXS010000196.1:0-4590 GCA_964597275.1 uncultured Pseudomonadota bacterium
GCTGCGCTCCTTGATCTCGTGATTGAGGATGCGGTCGTTGTCGGAGTAGTCCACCGGGAGTTCGATGACATGCACCCCGTGAGTGGAGTGGCAATGCTCCAGCAGGGGCGCGAATTCCTCCGAACTCTGCACCCGGTGTCCGATTGCCCCGTAGGATTCGGCGTACTTGACAAAGTCCGGGTTGCCGAACTCCAAGCCGAAATCCGGGAAGTTCATGTTCGCCTGCTTCCAGCGGATCATGCCGTAGGAGTCATCACGGAGGATGAGGACGACCACGTGCATGTTGCGGCGCACGGCGGTTTCGAGTTCCTGCGAGTTCATCATGAAGCCGCCATCGCCGCAAATCGCCATCACGCGCCGCTCCGGATGCACCATCTTTGCCCCCATCGCGGAAGGCAGTCCGGCCCCCATCGTCGCCAGCGCGTTGTCGAGCAGCACGGTGTTCTGCTCGTGGGCGCGGTAGTTGCGGGCGAACCAGATTTTGTAAACGCCGTTGTCGAGGCAGATGATGCCATCGGAGGTCATCACCTTGCGGACATCGGCAACCATGCGCTGCGGCTTCATCGGAAAGGCCGGATCGTCCGCCCCTTCCAGCATGTGTGCGTCCATCGCCGCCTTGACCTTCATGAAGTAGCTGAAGTCCCAATGCGACTGCGGCTCGGTCTTTTCCTCAAGCTGCCAAACCGCATTGGCGATGTCGCCCACCAGTTCATGCTGCGGGAAGTACACGGGGTCCACCTCCGCACCGTAGAAGTTGACGTGGATCACCGTGATTCCGCCGGGTTCCATGAAGAAGGGCGGTTTTTCGATGTCGTCGTGCCCGACGTTGAGGATCAAATCCGCATGATCCACGGCGCGATGCACGAAATCTCCGGTGGACACGGCGGCGTTGCCGAGGAAGAGCGGGTCGCGCTCGTCCAGCACGCCCTTGCCCATTTGGGTGCTGATGAAGGGAATTCCGGTCTTGTCCACCAACATGCGGAGTGCTTTGCAGGTTTGCTTACGGTTCGTACCTGCGCCCACGCAAATCAGGGGGTGCTTGGCGTTCTGGATCATCTCCACCGCCTGCGCGACGGCCTTGTCTTCCGCAATCGGGCGGCGCGCCTGCGTCGGCGGCAGCACGGGCACTTCCGTCATTTCGGCGGCAATGTCTTCCGGAAGCTCCAAATGTGCCGCCCCCGGTCGCTCTTCCTGCATGACCCGGAACGCCTCGCGGATGCGGGCCGGGATGTTGTTGCCGCTCACGATCTGATGCGTGAACTTCGTCAGGGGCAGCATCATCTCCACCACGTCCAGAATCTGGAACTTGCCCTGCTTGCTGTGCGTGACCGGTTTTTGCCCGGTGATGAGCAGCAGCGGAAAACCCGCAAGCTGGCCATACGCGGCAGGCGTGACGAGGTTGGTCGCCCCGGGGCCAAGCGTGGACAGCGCCACTCCGGGCTTTCCGGTCAGCCGCCCGTAGGTGGCGGCCATGAACCCGGCCCCCTGCTCGTGTCGGGTGAGGACCAGCTCGATCGAGGATCCCCGCAGGGAGTCGAGCATGTCAAGATTCTCCTCACCAGGAATGCCGAAGATGTACTCCACGCCTTCGGCTTCAAGGCACTTTACCATCAGGTCTGATGCTTTCATGAACGGACTCGTCGTTTCGGGTTTTGTGCTAACCAACTTGGCAAGTATTCTGCGTACCGTGATTTGTTGCAAGCCGGAACTATTCGCATTGCCTTGTGTTTTTTGGGGCATCAGGGAGAATTTGTTAACAGGATTTAAGGAAAATGAGCGATTCTTCTACCAAGGTCATCAACCTCGCCGAGCGCCGGGCGCAACGCGAGCGGCAAGCCGCCAGCGTCCCCATCCCCGGATGGCTGGTGTGGTTGCACTGCCCCGAATGCGAAACCACGGAGTACACCGAAGTCCTCATGTCGGAGGGCCGCTACCACAAATGCGGCACACTGGTGGAGGAGAAGGAGGTGCCGATTGACGTGCGGGCGGAGTACACGATTTCCCTGAAGAATCTGGAAACGCTCGACAACCTGCTGGGGTCGCAAGCTCCATCGCGTTTGCTGGGACGCTTTCTCAAATCCTCCCGGAACTCGCTGGAGCAGTTGCGCTCCGCCGAGCAGGAGTACCAGCGTCGCCTGCTGCTCATCGCCGGGACCGACGAGGTCACGCCCTACCCGGAGGACTGGACCCCGGAATCGGCAGGCATGGAGGTGGAGGTGATCCAGCCGCCCGGCTTAGTGCTGACCGAAGCGCGGCAGCCGCAGCTTCACCTTTCCCCGCCGGATCAGACCGCATGAACCTTCCCGCCGCCTTGGAACGCTTGGTTCAGGAGTTCGCACGGCTTCCCGGAATCGGCAGGAAAACCGCCCAGCGCCTCGCGTTCGGCGTGCTGCGCTACTCCCCGGAAGAGGCGCAGAACCTTGCCGACTCGGTGCTGGCGGTCAAGACCGAGGTGCGCTACTGCTCCCGCTGTTATGGTTTCACCGACTCCGACCCCTGCCGCATCTGCGACAATCCTGCACGGGACCGCCAGCAGGTCTGCGTGGTGGAGCAGCCCAACAACATTTTCGCCATCGAAAAAAGCGGCGTGTACCAAGGCGTGTACCATGTGCTGATGGGCACAATTTCCCCGCTTGACGGCGTAGGCCCGGAACAGCTCAAGATCGCTCCACTGCGGGAACGGGTGCGGTGCGACGGGGTGCAGGAGTTGATTCTGGCCACGAACCCTACCGTCCACGGCGAGGCGACCGCGCTGTTTCTCCAGCGTGAATTCAACGGGGCCGTTCCCACCCTCACGCGCTTGGCGCGTGGACTGCCAGCAGGCGGCGACTTGGAGTATGTGGACGACGTGACGCTGCATGAAGCCTTTTCCGGACGACAGAGCTTTTGACATGAAACTCCGCTTTTGGTTCGCCACCCTCGGCTTGTTGCTGTTCACGCTTGCGGGACTCCCTCCGCAACCTGCTGCGGATGAAGAGGGTTGCGTGGGGCGTTGTGTCCGCCGTCATGTGGATTTCCACTTTCCGGGATGCAGTCAGGTGGGGCCGTTTCTTCAGGGCGAGCGTTGCTACGAGGTTTACAACGAATGCCTGCAAACCTGCGGCGAATCCCTCTACGGCTCCCCGCGTGTTTACCTGCCCAGCGTCTTCCAGCTTGGCAACCGCTGGCGGCAGATGCAGGTCTGCAATCCATCCGTGGAGCGCATTCCGATGGAGACTGTTCCGGGTGACACCGTGATCGTCTCGGACCTCAGCGGACGATGCGAGTGCCTCGACGGCCCCATGTTCGAAGCCCCCTGCGGCCACGCCGAAACCTCCTGCGACCAAGTTTGCTCCGGACTCGCCAGCTTTTAACTCCAGCCCCGACAAAATGACCGTTTTCGACACCTTCCGGGAGCGTGGCTTCTTCCAGCAAGTCACCCATCCCGAAGAGCTCCAAACCGCCGCCAGCACCAGCCGTCTCTGCGCCTACATCGGCTTTGACCCCACCGCGTCTTCGTTGCATGTGGGGCACCTCATCCCGCTGATGGGACTCGCGCATCTGCAACGCGCCGGACACCGCATCATCGCCCTGATGGGCGGCGGCACCGCCATGATCGGGGATCCCAGCGGCAAGACCGAAATGCGCAAGCTGCTCTCGGTCGCCCAGCTTGACGAGAACATCCAAGGGCTAAAGCCGCAGATGGAGCGTTTCTTCGATTTCTCCGGGGATTCACTGCTGCTCAACAATGCGGAGTGGCTGCGGACCCTCAACTACATTGACTTTCTGCGGGACATCGGACGGCACTTTTCGGTCAACCGCATGCTCTCGTTTGAAACCTACAAGGCGCGGCTGGAACACGGGCTGTCCTTCCTTGAGTTCAACTACCAACTCCTGCAAGCCTACGACTTTCTGGAGTTGAACCGCCGCCACGACTGTGTGCTGCAAATGGGGGGCGACGACCAGTGGGCGAACATCATCTCCGGTGTGGACCTCATCCGGCGCGTGGAGCAGAAACCTGCGTTTGGCTGGACGTATCCGCTGCTCACCACGGCATCCGGGAAGAAGATGGGCAAGACTGAGAAGGGCGCGGTGTGGCTTGATCCGGAACGGACCTCGCCCTACGAGTACTACCAGTACTGGGTGAACACCGAGGATGCGGACGTGCCCCGCTTCCTCGCACTTTTTACCTTTTTGCCGATGGAAGACGTCCGGGAACTTGGAGCCTTGCAAGGTGCGGAAATTCGGGAAGCCAAGCGCCAACTGGCGTTTGAAACCACCCGGCTTGCACACGGAGAGGCCGAAGCCAACAAAGCCCAACAGGCCGCGCAAACGCTCTTCGGAGGTGGGGGTGAGTTGCGGGACGTGCCCACCACGGTGGTTTCCGAAGCCCAACTTCAGGTGGGCATCGGCCTCTTGGAAGGCTTCCGGCTGGTGGGCCTTTGCAAATCAAACGGAGAGGCGCGGCGCATGCTGGGGCAGGGCGGGCTTTACGTCCACAACGAACCCGCACGCGATCCGGAAAGGACGCTCGGCCTCGACGACCTGCGCGACGGCGCGATCCTCCTGCGAGCCGGAAAGAAACGCTTTCACCGCCTCACCCTCGGCTGA
>CAZQXS010000197.1:0-4472 GCA_964597275.1 uncultured Pseudomonadota bacterium
CTAGGCCGCCTTGGATGCTCCAAGCAAGGGGGCCAACTGATCGAGGATGTGGCTGCCGATCTTGAGGCTGGAGGTCGCACCGGGGGAGGGAGCGTTGCCCACGTGGACAATCCGCCCCTCCTGCTGGATCAGGAAGTCGTCCACGGGCTTGCCGTCGGGAGTGATCGCCTGAGCGCGAATCCCCGCTGGAGCGGCTTCCAAGTCATCGGTCTGGATTTCTGGAATGAGCCGCTGGAGCGCCTTGACGAATGCCGCCTTGCTGAACGAGCGCCACATCTCTCCCGCGCCCGTTTTCCAGTACTTTGCCGCCAGCTTGAGAAAGCCCGGATAGCTGAGTGATTCCACCAGTTCCGGCAGGTTGACCGTGGTGCGGGTGTAGCCCTCCCGTGCAAAGGCCAGCACGGCGTTCGGCCCGCATTCCAGCCCGCCTTGGATCATGCGGGTGAAATGCACGCCAAGGAAGGGGAAGCTGGGGTCCGGCACTGGATAGATGAGGTTTTTGCACAGGTGTTGGGCGCTGGGCTTGACCTCGTAGTACTCGCCCCGGAAGGGGATGATCTTGTGTTCGGGTGCAATGGTCATTGCCGTGACCTTGTCCGAGTACAGCCCGGCGCAGTTGATCAGGTAGTCGCCCTCGAATTCTCCGGCAGTGGTTTCCACCACAATGCGGTTGCCCGTCCGCAATCCCGTCACTTTGGTGGCAAGCCTGAGCTGCCGGTGATCCTCCTGCTGGACGAGTTCCGCAAGGCGTTGGCAGACCGCCGTGTAGTCCGTGATTCCGGCTTCCGGAACATGAATCGCCTGAAGGCCGTTGACGTGCGGCTCCAGTTCCAGCAGCCGCTCCTTGGAAATCATCTCGCAGGCGACGCCGTTTTCCTTGCCGCGCTCAAAAATCCGCTCCAGTGCCGGAAGTTCCGCTTCCGAAGTGGCGACGATCACCTTCCCGCAGACTTCATAGGGAATGCCGTGTTCCGCGCAGAACTCCTCCATGCGCCGCTTGCCCTCGCGGCAGTTGGTGGCTTTCAGCGAGCCGGGTTTGTAGTACACGCCCGTGTGCAGCACCCCGGAGTTGTGCCCGGTCTGGTGCTTGGCGACTTCGGTTTCCTTTTCAAGGATGGTGAGCGAAAGCTCCGGATAGCTTTTGGAAAGCTGAAAGGCGGTGGCCAGTCCAACGATGCCTCCGCCGATGATGATGACGTCCGATGCGTTCATGGGTCAGCGTTTGCGGGCAAGGGTGAGGCCGTCGCCGACCGGGAGCATGCTCAGGTCAATGCGCTCGTCCTGATGCAGGTGGTCGTTGAACTTGCGAAGCGCGGTGGTGTCGTCGTCGGTGACTTCCGGGCGAGCCACCCTTCCACCCCACAGCACGTTGTCCACGAGGACCACGCCCCCTGTCCGGAGCAGTTTCAGGCAGCACTCGTAGTAGCCGAGGTAGCCCGTTTTGTCCGCGTCAATGAACGCCATGTCGAAGCTTCCGGCGTTTCCAGAGGCGAGCAAGTCCTCCAGCGACTCCAGCGCCGGGCCGAGCTTGAGTTCGATGCGGCCTGCCACTCCGGCTTCGGTCCAGTAGCGCTTGGCGATGGTGGTGTAGTCCTCGCTGAGGTCGCAGGCCACAAGCTTGCCAGAGTCCGGCAGGGCCAGGGCCATGCACAGCGAACTGTAGCCCGTGAAGGTGCCGATTTCGACAATGCGCGTCGCTCCGGTGAGGCGCACGAGCAGGTTCATGAACTGCCCCTGCTCCGCCGACACCTGCATGGTGCCGAAGGGCAGTTTTGCGGTTTCTTCGCGCAGGCGTTTCAGGAGGTCGGTGTCGCGCAGGGAATGGCTGCGCAGGTAGGTCAGGAGGGTTTCCTCAAGACCAAGGGTGGTGCTGGACATAATCTGAGTTGGAATGAGCGAGAGAGTTTGCAGAATAACTCCCTCATGGTATCGTGCCCGGCGGCGCGGACCAAGCCATTTTCGCAGTCCGTGGCATGAGCATTGAAAGTATTTCCTCCAAAGCGACCGCCCTTTCCCTTGGCGGACAAGCGACAACCCAAACCTGCTTGGAACGATGGCCAATTCCGAAATTGACGCGATTGAAGCGTGGATCACCTCGCTGGACGACAGCCCTGCGGATCGCGATGAGCAAGCCGCTTGGGAGCAGCTCGAAAAGGAGATCCGGGAGCTGGCGGACTTGGAAACCCGCTGAGGTCCGGCCTTTGCTTGCTTGCGAGCAGGGGCCAACACATTCTCAAGTGAGGCCCGCTCACTCCTTCCTTCCGTGAAATTTCTCATCATCCTCGTCTTCCTCTACCTGATCGTGCGGATGCGCCGCCGCTTGGGTCCGTTCCTCAGCCAAATGGTGCCGCCGACCTATCTGCTGATCGGCGGGCTGATGACCACCTTCGGAATCCTGCAAGGCTGGGAAGAGGCGTTGACGCTGGAGGTCGTGGTGGTCACGGGCTTGGGCGTGGTCATCCTCGTCTGGGGCGTGGACCTCTGGCGGAAGGGGAGCGGGGGGTAGAAACGAGTTGACTGTGTCCCGTCCCTCGGTTAGGGTTACGCGATTTTGTGCTTTCCCGAACAAGCATGACCCGCGATCAGCTCAAGCAACTCTTCAACACCTCCGGTATCGTCGTCTTGCCCGTGATCCATGTCTTGGACAACGAGCAGGCCGAGCGCAACGTCCGCCTCGTCCAAGACGGGGGAGCGCACGGGGTGTTCCTCATCAATCACGATTTCCCGCCGGAACCCTTCCTGCCCATCATCCGCCATGTGCGCTCGACCTTTCCTGAGCTGTGGCTGGGCGTGAATTTCCTTGGCGTGACAGGCCGGGACGCCTTTCCGGTCCTCGGCGAACTGGAGCGCGAGGGCTGTCCGGTCAACGCCTACTGGGCCGACAACGCCCGCATTGACGAACATTGCCGCCCGGACGATCAGGCCGAAGCCCGCGAAATCGCGGAAGTCCGGGAGCAGAGCGGTTGGAGCGGGCTGTACTTTGGCGGGACGGCCTTCAAGAAACAGCGGGAGGTCGCCCCCGACAAGTACGAAGCCGCCGCCCGCGTTGCCGCGCAGTGGATGGACGTGGTCACAACCTCCGGGGTCGCAACAGGACATGCGGCAGATCAGTCAAAAATTGTTGACATTCGGGCCGGATGCGGAGACACTGCTCTCGCCTTGGCGTCCGGCGTGACCCCCGACAACGCCCATCACTACTCGAAGGACGTGGATGGCTTCCTCGTCGCCACGGGAATCAACCTCCCCGATGATTTTTACAACATCGATCCCGAAAAACTGACCCGGTTGTTGCGCATCGCAAATGCTCCATAACCTCACTCAACCTGTTTCCCAGTCCTCTGGCTCATGAATTCCACCTCACGCGACTGGTACCTCGCCCGCATGTCCCCCAACACCAAGGGCGAAAAATACGCATGGCTCGACCCCTCCTCGCTCTACCTCAACTCCGAAACCTTCAACGCGTTGCTGGACGACCTCATTGAGCCGTTTTCCGCCGATGAGATTGACGTGGTTTCCGGGCTGGACGCAATGGGCTTCGTGCTGGGTTCCGCCATCGCCATCCGACTCCGCAAGGGCTTTCTGCCCGTGCGCAAGGCCGGGAAGATCCCGGTGGACACCACGGTGGTGACGTTCACGAACTACTCCGGGCGCACGCAGGACATGGAACTGCGCAAGCCCGCGTTCCGCCCCGGAACCCGTGTGCTGTTGGTGGATCAGTGGATCGAAACGGGCGGCACGATGGATGCGGCCATCCGCCTGATTGAAGGACAAAACGGCGTGGTCGCCGGCCTGGTCGCAGTCTGCATCGAAGAGAACGAGAAGACCAACGAACTCCGGGAGAAGTACAAATGCTCCTCGGCAGTCTTGCAGGGTTCGGCGATCCAACAGCAGTGCAACCAGCAGACGCTGGAGAGCTTTGCCGACTTCCGACCGGAACTGGTGTTTCCCTGAGCGGTGCCGCTGTCATTTGAGGCCAGACACCCCCCAAAAAAACAAAACAGTCGTATTGGAGTGATCCTGCCTCCATCATTGCTTTCCGCTGGGGAGGGGCCCCAGCGAACCCAGCGGATCCGGAACGGCATGAAGCCTCGGTTCCGCCATCTTTCCAATTCTTCCTCAAGGAGGAGTATGACCGAAAAACACATCCCGTCCGCAACCCGCGTCACGCGACGCAAGTTCCTGATGCAGTCCTCGCTGGCCGCCGCTGCGGTGGCCTTCCCGATGATTGCGCCTCGCAGTGCCCTCGCGGCCACCGAGATCAACATGCTGGCGTGGTACGGCCACGGCGAGCCAGACATCGTTGGCGAGTTCGAGGCGATGCACAACGTCAAGTTCAAGCCCAAGTACTACGCAGGCGGCGACAACATGCTCGCGCTCATCGCGCAGTCGCCTCCCGGAACCTACGACATCATCCTCTCCGACGCCGAGTTCGTCCAGCAGCTCAACATGGCAGGCTACATCGAGGAACTCAA
>CAZQXS010000198.1:0-4456 GCA_964597275.1 uncultured Pseudomonadota bacterium
CCTCGTGGAACTTCCCGGAGACGAGGATGCTCCCCGGCTCCGCCAGCGGCTCCAGACGCGCCGCCACGTTCACCCCGTCGCCGAAGAGGTTGTTCCCCTCCGCGATCACGTCGCCCAGGTTCAGCCCCACCCGGAACTGCATCTGGTCCTCCGCAGGAACCCCCGCGTTGCGGTCCCGCAGGTTGCGCTGGAACTCGACGGCGGCCACGATCGCGTCCACCGGACTGGCGAACTCCGCGATCACGGAATCCCCCGCACTGCCGAAAATGCGCCCGTGGTGCGCCCCGATGGCCTCGTCAATGATGACGCGGCAGATCTTGAGGTTGCGCAGTGTGCGGTCCTCGTCTGCGCCCATCATGCGGCTGAACCCCACCACGTCCGCGACGAGGATCGCGGCGAGCTTGCGTCTTGGGGTGGTGGCCATTGTGATCCTTTGGAATTAGGACTTATGCGAAATTGGAGAAGGGATGTCACTCCCCGTTCGTGCTGAGCTTGTCGAAGCATGGACGGGGTTCGCCCTTCGACAGGGTTCCTCCTGAGCTTGTCGAAGGACTCAGGACGAGCGGGAGACCCCGTTTGGAAAATTGCGTAAGTCTTGTGAATTTGGAGGTGCGGTCTACGACCGTTTCGTGCAGAAACATTACTGCACACCAACCCTACACAATCCGCGAGGGGCTTACAAGGTTTTGTGGACGGCCTGGCCTGCGTTGGCCCCGGAATCAGATGAGTGCCTCCAGTTGCAGATCCAGCCCGTCGCGGATGTGGGCGACCATTGCGGCTTCGGCGGCTTCCGGCGAACCCACACGGATGGTGTCAACCAGAACTTGGTGTTCGCCGAGGGATTCCGCAAGGTCCACGTTGCTGATAGCGGCGAAGAGCCGGAAGGAGATACCCCGGTTCCAGAGGCTGTCGAACATTTCGAGCAGGTGGCGGTTGTCGGTTTGTTCGACGATGGTGCGGTGGATGCGCTTGTTCGCCCGGAAAAAATCCTCGATGCCGTCCGGCTGGGATTGCTGTTCTTGGGCGATCACCGTTTCGATGGCGTTGTGCTGCGTCGGAGTTCCCGATTCGGCCATGATGCGGGCGGAGTAGCCCTCGACAGCCTCGCGGGCCTGATAGATTTGCCGCACCTCCGCGTCCGTGATCTTGCGGATGCGGAAGCCGCTGCGCGAGGCGATTTCCAGAATGCCCTCCTGCTCCAGCCGCAGCAGCGCCTCCCGGACGGGGGTGCGGCTGACGTTGATCTCGGCGGCGATCTTCTCCTGCACGATGCGCTCCCCCGGCTCGATGTGGCCGGAAAGGATGGCCGAAAAAACCTGGCGATACACTTCGTCCGCCAGCCGGGGCTGGGTGTTGGGCAATTGCTGGAACATGGTTACGTCCTTTCAGAAGTTGTCTGGATAAAATGATTGTACTCAACCTGACAAAACCGTTGGTAGCACGGGGCGGCGTACCCGTGCCCACGCCCGGTATGCGCGGGAATGACAAATGAGTCGGCAACGAGGTCACATGGAGCCGCGATCCATAAAAACTCAGGTTCGTCGAAAAATAATGCTTGTCAATTCGATGCACACTGAATACAGTATTCAATCATAATTTCCGGCTGGGGGTGAAATCCAGCCAAAAAAACACGCACTCCGGAGATTTCCTCATGTGTGGCATTGCAGGCCGAATCCTGAACTCGCCGGGCCGGATTGGGGCCGACCTCCTCGCGCTGATGGACGCGCAGATGCACCGGGGCGCAGACTCCACGGGCTTCGCGCTCTACGGCACTCCGCTGGAGCGCGGCTACCTCGTGCGGGCCATGTCGCCCAACCGCACCGCGCTTTCCACCGACCTCGAAGAATTCCGGGCCATCCTCAAGGCGCACGGTTCGGATTTTTTGGAAGACCCAACCTGGGACGATGCCGAAACGCGCCACGCCAGCGTCCGGATGGTGATTGAGGAACCGAAGAGACTGGCGGCGTGGGTTCGCGATGCCGATGCGTTTTCGGATCATCTGGAGGTGCAGTCGGTCGGCAGGTCGCTGGAAATCATCAAGGACTTGGGCAGCGCGGCAGACGTGGCGGAGAAGCACCAGATGCACGACTTCATCGGCACTCACGGGCTGGGACACGCCCGGCTGGCCACGGAATCGTCCGTGTCGCCCACGGCGAGCCACCCCTTCTGGGCGCGGCCCTTCCCGGACGTGGCCATCGTCCACAACGGCCAGATCACCAACTACTTCCTCTCCCGAAACCGCCTAGAGCGCAAGGGCTACTGCTTCATGACCGAGAACGACAGCGAACTGCTGGCGGTCTGGATTTCCGACCGCATGTCGCAAGGCATGACGCAGGCGGCGGCGCTCCGGCAGACGATCTCCGAGATTGACGGGGTCTTCACCTTCCTGATCACCGACACCCAGAGCATGGGCTTTGTGAAGGACCGCTGGGCGATGAAGCCGCTGGTGGCAGTGGAGGAAGACGGCAACCTCGCGGTGGCCACCGAAGAGCAGGCCGTCCGCACGATCTACACCGACGAGATGCAAATGGACAACTACGACGGCCCCAGCCTTTCCCGGACTTGGGCGATTGGCGAACAGCGGAGGGCGGCATGAGCGAAGTCGTCATCGAGGTGGCCCAGCGCCCCCTGCGCGAAGTCAACACCGAAATCCGGGAGTCGCTGGAGGCCGGACACGAGGTGGTGGTGCGCGACACCCGCTCGCGCCACAACCTAGGAGTGGGTTTGCCAAACAACGCCCACATCCGCTTTGAGGGCAGCGTCGGTTACTACTGTGGTGGCCTGAACAACGGCGCGACCGTCCAGATTGACCGCAACGCCGGCTGGGGCGTGGGCGAAGGAATGGCCTCCGGCGCAATCACCGTCAACGGCTACGCGGGCATGTCCACTGGTGCGGCGATGCTGGGCGGCACGGTGCATGTCAAGGGCGATGCCGGGCCGCGCTGCGGGGTCGCCATGAAGGGCGGCGACATCATCGTGGAAGGCAAGCTCGGCTACATGTGCGGCTTCATGGCCCACGCCGGACGCATCATCGCCCTTGGCGGCGCGGACGATGCCTGCGCCGATTCGCTCTGGGGCGGCGAGGTCTGGATCGCCGGGCCGATCAAGTCCCTCGGCGTGGACTCCAAAACGGTGGAACCCTCCGCCGAAGAAGTGGCCACCATCGAGGCGCTGCTGGCGGATTTCGGCCTCAGCGACCATTCACGGAACTGGCGGAAGATCGTCTCCGCCCAACGGCTTTGGCACTTCGAGAGCAGAGACGCAAGCAAATGGCTGATGATATGAAAACCCCATACGAGTATCCGTTTCCGATGCCCAGCGAGGAAGAGGTCGCCATGCAGGACGGGGTGATTGACGGACGGCCTGCGGGACGGGTTGCCTCCTACGACAAGGGCGGCTCGGTGCGCTGGACTCCGGAATCCATCGCAGAGGTTCACGCGCTCTCGCAGTTGGGACGCTACCAGGTGCGCGGCTATGGCACCTTCAACAAGAGCATGCCAACGTTTGACGATCTGGCCTTTGTTCCGGCCACAATGACGCGGCTGCCGCTGGAGGGCTACCGCGAAAGCTGCGACACCAAGACCGTCCTCGGCAACCGTCCGGGGCTGGTGGAAAAGCCGCTCGAACTCGACATCCCCATCTACATCGGCTCGATGTCCTTCGGAGCGCTTTCGGCCAGCGCCAAGGCAGCACTGGGTTACGGAGCCTCAAAGATGGGCACCCTCACCTGCACAGGCGAGGGCGGCATGTTGGAGGACGAGCGGGAAGCCTCCAGCAAACTCGTCTATCAAATGACCCCGTCGCGTTACATGCTCGATCTCGATCACCTGCGCATGGCCGACGGCATTGAACTCGTGGTGGGACAGGGCGCGAAGCCCGGAACCGGGGGGCTGCTGCTCGGCATGAAGGTTTCGGAGCGGGTGGCGCGGATGCGCTCGCTGCCGCTGGGCGTGGACCAGCGTTCGACGGTGCGGCATCCGGACTTTCTCGGCGCGGACGACATGCAGGTCAAGATCGAGGAACTGCGGGAGGCCACGGGCTACCAGGTGCCGATCTTCCTGAAGATGGGCGCGACGCGCCCGCGCTACGACGTGGCGATTGCCGCCAAGGCCGGGGTGGACGTGATCGTGGTGGACGGTGCGGAAGGCGGCACGGGTGCTTCGCCCGAACTGCTGCTCGACCACACCGGGATTCCCACCATGACTGCAATCCGGGCCGCCCGCGAGGCACTGGACGACTGCGGCATGTCCGGCGAGGTTTCGCTGGTCGCGGCGGGCGGCATCCGCTCCGGAGTGGATGCGGCCAAATGCCTTGCGCTGGGTGCCGATGCGGTGATGATCGGCACCGCCGGATTGATGGCGCTGGGCTGCAACTCCCCGCGTTACGAGGGCGATTACGCCGCCTTGGGCACCTCGCCGGGACGCTGCCACCACTGTCACACTGGACTCTGCCCGGT
>CAZQXS010000199.1:0-4382 GCA_964597275.1 uncultured Pseudomonadota bacterium
AAGCCAAAGACTACCTCAAGCAGTTGAAGAAGCTGGCCCCAAATTTCAGTATTGATATGGCAAAAGCCAATGATCTTTCAAGGGGAAAGATGGCAGATCAGGAATTCATGCAACGCTATCTGGATGCCCTTCGACAACTCGGAATCCCGGAGTAAGTGCCGTCCGGGTAAAGCACGGCAGAGCGGCTCAAGCAGCGGAGTCGCCTTGACGTGGTGGTTTCACTATGTTGAAACGTCCCACAAACTTTGAGGAACAGTCAGGAGGAGACATGCCAGAACAGGAATTTGCAGGCCGGGTGGCCTTGGTGACGGGAGGATCGCGGGGCATCGGACGGGCGGTCTGCCTGCGGCTCGCGCAGTCCGGCGCGAAAGTGGCAATCAACTACGCCGCCAACGAAGCCGCCGCGCAGGAAACCCAAAGTCAGATTGAGGCCGAGGGCGGAACCGCCGGGATTTTTCAGGCGCGGGTGGAGGAGCCGGACGCGGTGGCCGCGATGGTGCAGGCCGTCGAACAGCAGTTCGGCCCTGTGGATTTGCTCGTCACCAGCGCGGGGGTCGTGGCCACCGAGCGGCACACGGAGATGACGTTTGAGGGCTGGCAACGGGTGCTGCGCACCAACGTGGACGGCACCTACCTGCCCGTGATGGCGGTCAAGGACGGCATGATCGAGCGCGGCTACGGTCGCATCGTCTGCATCGCCTCGATTGCCGGACTACGGCCCCGCCCGACCTTCATCGCCTACAGCACCTCCAAGGCCGCGGTGATCGGCTTTGTGCGCAGTTGCTCGGAAGCCTTCGCCCCGGACGTGCGCATCAACGCGATTGCCCCCGGATTGATCGAGACCGACATGATTCAGGCCATGAGTCCAGAGCGCCGCGCCAAGATGATCGCAGACACGCCGCTGAAGCGCATTGGCCGTCCGGAGGAAATCGCCCACTACGCGCACTTCCTGCTCAGCGATCAGGCCAATTTCACGACCGGACAAACCGTGGTCGCCAGCGGCGGACGGGCGACGCTGCCCTGAAGTCGCTCGTGGAGTGAGCTTCCTAACCCATCATTCGGAGGCCATACGGGCGCGTTTCCGTACCCGCCAGTCCCGGATGAGAGGGATGGACACGAAGATCACCGTTGCCACGACCAGCGCCAGCGTCATGGGCCGTTCCCAAAGAAACTGAATGCCATTGGCATTACGGATCGCCCGTCCAAAATTGTCCTCAAAAAGCTGCCCCAGCACAAAGCCAATCAGCAAGGGCGGCAGGGGGTAATCCGCAAAGCGCATCACAATCGCAAAGACTCCAAAGCCAATCAGCAGCAGCAGTTCGGTCGCGTTATTCTGGCCAATGTAGGCTCCGGCCATTGCGAAGAAGAGGACAAACGGAATCAGGTAGGTGCGCGGGATGGTGAGCAGGCGGGCGATGTAGGGCACCAGTGGGAGGTTGAGGATGAGCAGGACGATGTTGCCGAAGTACATCGAGAAGATCACGGACCAGAACACCTCCGGGCGATCCTGCATCAGCAACGGCCCCGGTTGCAGATTGAGCGCGATCAACGCGCCCAGCAGAATCGCCGTAGTCCCGGAACCCGGAATGCCGAGCGTCAACAAGGGCACGAACGAACCGGTGCTGGCCGCATTGTTCGCCGTCTCCGGGGCGGCCAGCCCCTTGATGGAACCACTCCCAAATTCCTTGCGCTCCTCCGGCTTGGCCATGTTGCGCTCGACGGCATAGCCAAGGAAGGAGGCGATGGTCGCCCCTGCGCCCGGCATCACTCCGATCAGGAACCCCTGAACGGATTGCCGTCCAATCACCGGGGCAATCGTCTTTGCTTCCCTCCAGTTGATGCGCAGGTTGGAGATTTGTTGCGCATCCTTGGAGCCGCCCTTCTGTCCGCGCAGTGCGTCCAGTGCCAAGAAAAACGCCTCCGGCACCGCAAACAAGCCCATCGCCAGCGTGACAAAGTGGATGCCGCTCTGGAGGTCCAGCAGCCCCAAGGTGAAGCGCGGGGCATTGAACAGGGAGGACTCGCCCACGGTCGCCAGCATCAGGCCCAGCAGAGTCATCATCAACGCCTTGAGCACCTTGCCCTTGCCCGCGAAGGCGGCAACTGCGGAAAGCCCAACGAGCATCAGGGCAAAGTATTCTGCCGACCAGAAGAGGACGGCGAAGCTGGCCAGTGCCGGGGCAAATCCCATCAGAAAAATGGCTCCGATGGTCCCTCCGCAAAAGGAGGAGATGGCGGCAATCGTGAGCGCCTTGCCCGCCTGCCCCTTTTGGGCCATCGGATAGCCGTCAAAGGAGGTCGCCACCACTGCCGCTTCCCCCGGCGCGTTGATCAGGATGGAGGAGGTGGACCCTCCAAAAATGGCCCCATAGTACACTCCGGCCAGCAGAATCAGGGTGGTGGAGGGATCGCCGATCTGGATGCTCACGGGAATCATGATCGCGACGACAGACATTGGCCCCAGCCCCGGAAGCATCCCGATGATGGTGCCGATGAAGCACCCCATTGCGGCAAACAGGAGGTTTTTCAGGCTGAACGCGGTGGCAATGCCCAGCAGCATCTGGTCAAGCATCGTCCCTCATCCGTAAAGCCAGATGGGCCAAGGCCGCATGAAGATCGTCAGCACCTGGTCCACCAAGTACCAGACGAACACCGTTGCGGCCACGGAGACCGGAACCAGCACCAGGAAGCGGCGCTCGCCAAGCAAAGCGGCACCCGCCACAAGGAAACCCGAGGTTGACAGCAGGAAGCCCAGCTTCCCCAACGCCAAGGCGTAAAGCACCGCGATCACCAACAAGCCGATGGCCTGCCCCCACTGGTAGTTCCCGGACTGCTCCAAGTATTTGTGATCCGATTCCTTGGCGGGGTTGGCGGACGACTCGTCCTCAGATTTTGCTTCCCGCATGAAGAGCAGGGCCAGCGCACAAATCGCTCCGGCAACAGCCAACCCCATTGGCAGGGTGTTGGGCTTCATCGGCGCAAAGCGCTCGAAGGGCAAAAGGCGGTAGGTGAAGGCGAGGTAGCCATAGCAGCTGGAGAACGCCAGCATCCCCAAGGCGACCCAGCGGTTGGTGCTCAACATGTCAATAGCAAGGGTGGGTCGGGCAGGAAAACGGGAGGCCCGATGCAGGCCTCCCGCACTCAGGATGATGAAAAAAAGTCGGCTTACAGGTTACAGGAAACCGAGTTGACGCATCAAGTCGCCAATCACCTGCTCCTGCCCAACGAGGAAGTCCATGAACTTGTCGCCGGGGTTGTAGATGTTGACCCAGCCGTTGCGGGCACGAACGGCTTCCCACTCCGGGGTGTTGTACATCTTGCCAAGGACTTCAATGTACGCCCGCCGCTTGTTGCTGGGCAGGTCCGGAGACGCAAAGAATCCACGCCAGTTCACGAAGGTCGCATCGTAGCCCTGCTCCTTCAGTGTCGGGGCGTTGGGTGCGGCAGAAATGCGCTCTTCCGAGGTCACGCCGATGATGCGCACCTCTCCGGCTTTTTCCATGGCGACCGCCTCGGAGAATCCAGTCGAAAGCGCGTCAATCTCCCCGGAAAGCAGGGCGGCCATGGCCTTGCCGCCAGCGTCAAAGGGGATGTACTTCACACGGGTCGGATCGGCTCCTGCTGCCTGAAACGCCATTGCGGCGACCAGATGATCCATTCCGCCCGGCACCGAACCTCCGCCCACGGCCACGCTGCTTGGGTCGCTCCGATAGGCTTTGACCAGATCATCAAAGTTCTTCAGGGGGCTTCCCGTTGAAACCACCAGTGCGGCGTAGTCGCCAATGGTTCCAGAAATGAGGGTCAGGTCCCGAAAGTTCTGCGGGAAGACCTTGGTGAGTGAGCGGATGACGATGGGCGTCGAGTTGACCATCAAGGTGCCGTGGTTGCTGCTTGAGTTCTCGATCAAGTAGCCGATGGCCTTGCCGCCGCCGCCGCCGGACATGTTCTCGTAGGTGGCGCTTTTGATGAGGCCGGACTTCGTGAGGGCCTCCCCGGTCCCGCGCGCCGTGCCGTCCCAGCCGCCCCCTGCGCCTCCGGGAATGAGGAAGTGGATTTTCTCGATGCCGCCTGCCGTTGCGGGCATGGCCAGCAAGCTCAGCCCCAGCAGTCCTGCCGCTGACGCGATGAGCATTTGTTTGAAACGATTCGCCAATTTCATAGCAATCTCTCCAAGTAAGGGTTGAGGTTCGCGCTTTTACCTTGCGCCCCTCTGTTATACTGAAAAATAATTGAGGCCGTCAAGATTGGCCAATTAAAAAAAATTTCGAGTGTTTCGGGTGTTTTGTTCTTTATGGTCACGGGTTTGAACGACACCCCGCTCCAAAGACTTTTTGGTAATGGTGCCGTGGTAAATGCTGGCACTATCTGCTGGCGTAACCTCC
>CAZQXS010000200.1:0-4375 GCA_964597275.1 uncultured Pseudomonadota bacterium
GTCACGACAGCAAGGAGTTGCTGAAGATTGACGAGTACTTCCACGAAAAGATCGCCGAACTTGCAGGCAACGAGGAAATCCTGCGCACCCTGAAAAACGTCAACGCCCGCATCCGCTTCGTGCGCTGGATTGACATGGACAACCGCCGCTCCGCCACACAAAAGGAGCATCGGCAGATTCTGGAGGCGCTGCGAAGCCGAGGCCGGAAGGCCGCGCAGGAGTGCATGGGACACCACATCCGCCAACGGCTGGACCAGATCAATGCCAACCTCAAGGAGGGGCTGTCCCGGATTTACTGGGGAGAGGTGCCGTGACCCCCGAAAACGCAGATCGCACGACCGTCTTCCAAGGCGGCAAGACCGTCTATGGGGCGGCGGTCGGCATCCTCATGCTGGAAACCCGCTTCCCCCGCGTTTACGGCGACATCGGCAATGCACTCACCTGGCCGTTTCCGGTCATGTTTCGGGTGGTGCGCGGCGCGTCTCCGGATCGCGTGGTGCGCCAGCGCGGAGAAGGGCTGCTGGATGCCTTCATCGCAGCAGGACGGGAGATGGTGCGGGAAGGAGCGGACGGCATCACCACCAACTGCGGCTTCCTTGCGCTTTTCCAAAACGAGCTGTCCGCAGCACTCAAGGTGCCCGTGGCCACGTCCTCACTCATGCAAGTTTCCTCCGTGCAACGCCTCCTGCCTCCGGGAAAGCGCGTGGGCATCCTCACGATTTCCGCCGCCTCCCTGACTGCCGACCACCTCAAGGGCGCAGGGGTTGCTCCGGAAACTCCCATCGTCGGCACCGATTCTGGACGCCACTTCAGCCGTGCCATTCTCGACGACGAGGCCGAGTTGGACGTGGAAGCCTCGCGTCAGGATTTGCTCGATGCCGGGGAAACCCTGCTCCGGGAGCATCCAAACATCGGGGCCATCGTGCTGGAATGCACCAACATGGTGCCCTACGCCGCCGACCTGCGACGGGCGTTCGGACTTCCGGTGTACTCCATCTACACCCTCGTGACGTGGTTTCAGGCCGGGCTGCTGCCGCGCCGCTTCCCGCCGCAGCTCGACGACACGCGCCCGTTGCAGTGATCCGTTCGACGTGCCCCTAGAGCGTCTCGACGTTTCCGCAGACGCTGAGCGCCTGTCCGGAGATGCTGCGTCCCAGCGGGGAGCAGAGGTAGAGCGCGGTGTTGGCGACATCCTCCTCCGTGACCATCCGCCGCAGCGACACCTTTTCCAAGTAGCCCTGCTCGACCGCCTCGTAGGTCGTTCCGAGGGATTCGGCACGGGCGGAAATCACCCCGCGAAAGCGCGGCCCTTCCACAAAGCCGGGCAGGATGGCGTTCACGCGAATCCCCTCCGGTCCCAACTCGATGGCCAGACTTTTCATCAGGCCCACCACCGCCCACTTGGTTGCGGCATACGGGGTGCGGCGGGCGTACCCCAAGCGTCCCGCCACGGACGAGATGCAGATCATTGAGGCATGGCCGGAGCCGCGCAACAGGGGCACTCCGTGGTGGGCGCAGTAAAACTGCCCGTTCAGGTTCACGTCCACCGTGCGCCGCCACTCGTTGGGGGCGATGGCCTCGACTTCGGCGGTGGGTCCGGCGATTCCCGCATTGTTGACCAGCACGTCGAGTCCGCCCCACGCCTCCCGAATTGCTGAAAAGAGCGCCGCGACTTCCGGCTCGCAGGACACGTCGCAGTGGGAGGCCTGCCAATCCGGACGCTCGGCCTGAATCGTGCTGAGCGCGTCCTCCGAAACATCGCAGACCCAAACGCGGGCACCGTTGTCGGCAAAGGCCTCGGCGATGGCCCGGCCAATGCCGGAAGCGCCTGCCGAAACAAAAACCCGAAGGTGTTCCGGAAGAGCGACGGGGTTGCTTGTCTGGTTCATCCGTCCCCCTAAAAGTTCACGTTCTCGGCCCCCTTGAGCGCGAGCATGGCCCGCGCCTCGTCGGGCGTGGCGATGTCCAGCGAAAGGGTTTCCAGAATCGTGCGGATTTTCCGCACCTGCTTGGCGTTGGTTTGGGCAAGCTGCCCCGGCTCGATCCACAAGGAATCCTCCAGCCCCACCCGGACGTTGGCTCCCATCGCTGCGCCGATGGTGGCGAGGGGCATCTGGTTGCGCCCGGCTCCAAGGATGGACCACTGGTAATCGCTGCCAAACAGGCGGTCTGCCGTGCGGCGCATGTGCATCAGATCCTCCGGATGCGGGCCAATCCCGCCCAGCAGCCCAAACACCGACTGCACAAACAGCGGGGGCTGCACCACCCCGCGCTCCAGAAAATGCGCAAGGTTGTAGAGGTGGCTGATGTCGTAGCACTCGAACTCAAAGCGGGTGCCGTTGTCCCGGCAGGTTTCGAGGATCATCTCGATGTCCTGAAAGGTGTTCTTGAACACCAGATCCCGGCTGTTTTCCAGATGCTGGCGTTCCCACTCGTGCTTGAGGTCCGGGAAGCGTTTCAGCATGGGGTACAGCCCGAAGTTCATGGACCCCATGTTGAGGGACGCGACTTCCGGCCCGAATTGTGCGGCAGGGCGCAGACGCTCCTGCGGGGTCATGTGCGGGCCTCCGCCCGTGGTGATGTTGACCACGGCGTTGGTCGCCTGCTTGATTTGGGGCAGGAAGCGTCCGAACATTTCCGGCTCCTGCGTGGGGTGTCCGTCTTCGGGATCACGGGCGTGCAGATGCAGGATCGCCGCTCCCGCTTCTGCCGCCGCAATTGCGGCTTCAGCGATCTCGTCCGGAGTGACGGGCAGGTGCGGGGACATCGAGGGCGTGTGGATGGCTCCCGTCACCGCGCAGGTGATGATGACCTTTCGTCTGGGTTTGGGCATGTTTTCTCGCAAGTGGGTTGAGGGTTTCCGGAACACGCCGGGGATGAATCGGTTGCTCCAGCCGTGAGCGCGGCAAGGTGCCGCTGGGCAGCTTCAATGGTTCAACACCTGCCTGAAAAGCACAAGTGCCTCATGAAAACTGACCGCCTTGCCGTCCTTCAGACGACACCAGCACTGAGGTTGCGTCAGGCGGGTTGCAGCATGGACGCACGCAAGGAGATGGGCTGCTCCTTGACCGGAAGGTGGATGATGGCAGAAAACGCCCCAACGCCCACGCCGACCCACCAGACCACGTCGTAGGAGCCAAAGCGGTCGTAGAACTCCCCGCCCAGCCAGACCCCGACGAACGAGCCGATTTGGTGGGAGAGAAAGACCACGCCGAAGAGGGTGCCCATGTACTTCAAGCCGTAGATTTGCCCCACGAGACCGGAGGTGAGCGGGACCGTGGCCAACCAGAGCGCCCCCATCGCGATGGAGAACAGCACCACGGTGTCCGGGGTCATCGGGGTCAGGATGAAAGCTGCCGCAACGACGGTGCGCCCGAAGTAGATCGTGGAAAGCAGGTACTTTTTCGAGAAATGCTTGCCCAGCGCTCCTGACGTGATGGCTCCGATCAGGTTGGCCATTCCGATGATGGCAATGGAAAAGGCGCCTAGGGCCGAGGTGGAGGCCACCCCCATGCTGCGCAGGACGCTGTTTTGCGGAATCGCGCTGCACATTTCGGTCACAAACGCCGGAAAGTGTGCGGTGATGAACGCTAGTTGGAAGCCGCAGGAGAAAAAGCCCACAAAGATCATGGCAAAGGAAGGATCCCGCAGGGCTTGCATGAACACCTTGCCGAGGCTTTCGGAATCGCCGGATTGGGAAACCGCGGGGCCGGACTTCATGAACGGGAGAAACACCATCACCAGCAGGATCGCCCCGGCGAAAATGACGAACACGCCCATCCACGGCATCGAGGTCAGCAGCGCCTCTGCCGCCGGAGGCCCAAGAATCTGTCCCGCCGAGCCGGATGCGGTGGCGATGCCCAAAGCCAGCGAGCGATGTTCCTCGGAAGTGGTCCGGCCCACCACGGAGAGAATGACTCCGAAGCCTGTCCCGGCCACACCAAAGCCGATCAGGATGTTGAGCAACTGATGAGCCTCCGGAGTGACCGCATAGCTGCTCCACACCAGTCCCAGCGCATAGACGACCGCCCCCAACAGCACGGCTTTGCGGTCCCCCCACTTTTCCGCGACGATGCTGAAAAGCGGCTGCCCCACCCCCCACGCCAGGCTCTGGATGGCAATCGCCAGCGAGAACTCCGAGCGCAACCAGCCAAACTGCTCGGCAATCGGAATCTGGAAGACCCCGAAACTGGCGCGGATTGCAAAGCCCGTCAGCAGAATCAGGCATCCGGAGACAAGGACGGGCGTGAAGAGGCGTGAGGAGGGTGCCGACATGAAGTGAGCTTTCTGGAAAAACGAGATGAAACAGGAAGAGGGACTTTAGAGAACTATTAGTATATCAATTTAGGGCTGGCCCGTCTTCAAGAAAATCATC
>CAZQXS010000201.1:0-4218 GCA_964597275.1 uncultured Pseudomonadota bacterium
CTGCCGAAGATACGCCCGTGATTCCCGGCAATCGCGTCGTCAATGATGACGCGGCAGGCCTTGAGATTGCGCAGGGTGCGGTCCTCGTTCTCGCCCATCTTCTTGCTGAAGCCCACCAGATCGGCGACGAGGATGGCGGCGAGCTTGCGTCTTGGGGTGGCGGCCATTGTGCTTGGGTCTGAAGGTTGGCAGAGAATGATTCGGTCGTGGGTTCCTTGTCAATGACGGCCCCTCTCCTGTCATTCCGGGCGGAGCGGAGTGCAGACCCGGAATCCAGAGCAAACGGCTGTGGGTTACTGGATTCCCGCCTGCGCGGGAATGACAACAAAGCTTGTCCCCGGCTTGAACAGAGAATGAAACCCAAGATTACTTTAGAGTGAACCCGGCAAGTGGCAAGTCTTGCAGGAAACACCGTGCGCCCCAAGCCGAAATCACCCACAGGGCGGTTTCCTGATTGGGGGTTTTTTCATCATGCCACTTGACATTCGGTGTGTCCTCGCTTATGCTTCGCCGAACTGTCGAGCGTTCTCAACCTCGACGTGCTTGGGTCAACCAATTTTCAGGGGGGAAGTCATGGCAGAATCCGAGCAGGATCAATCGCACTTGTTTGTCAACGAGTTTGCCTTTGAGAATCTCAAGGACAAACACGGGGCCGAGGGGGTCCATCCCGCAAAGACCTTGCACCGCACCAAAGACGGGCAACTGGCGCAGATGCAAAAGCAGATCGCCGACTTGACGAAGCGAGTCGCAGCACTCGAAGCCCAAGCAGGAGCCCGTCCGGCAAAGTAACGCCTTTCGGCTGAACGATCTTAAACCCAAAGGAGACATGCAATCCGGCACAACGTCGCCCTCGGCGACCCAATCCTTTTTGCAGGTCACCCGCACGGACAACTGGTGGTCCGGACCCACCCTGACCGCAGTGGGGCTGTTGGGCTTCGTGGTCTATTCGACCTGGGCGGCGTTTCAGGGCGCTCACTACCAGTGGGGTCCGTACCTCTCGCCGTTTTATTCGCCGCTGATCGAGGCGGACTGGTGGCCTTTTTCTCCGGCGTTCCTGATCCTCTGGGCACCCGGAGGTTTCCGCTTCACCTGCTACTACTACCGCAAGGCGTACTACCGCTCGCTCTTCCTCACCCCGGCAGCCTGTGCGGTGGGAGGGCGGAAGCAGGACTACAAGGGCGAGCGCTTCTTGTTGCTCTTCCAGAACCTGCACCGCTACTTCCTCTACCTCGCGCTGATCTTCTGCTTCATCCTCGCGCATGATGCGTGGCTGGCCACGCAGTTCGAGGAGGGCTTTGGCATCGGCATCGGCACCATCGTCCTCACGCTCAACTTCGTCTTCCTCACCGGATTCACACTGGGTTGCAACTCCTTGCGGCACCTCGTGGGCGGCAACGTCAACTGCTACTCCTGCGAAAAGTTCGGGCAGCCGCGCTACAAGGCGTGGAAGCTGGCCAGCGTCTTCAATGCGTTCCACATGGAGTGGGCGTGGATCAGCCTCTTCTGGGTGGGCTTCACCGATCTCTACGTCCGGCTGGTCTCGATGGGCGTGATCACGGACTATCGGCTCCTGTAACCCTTTGCCTTAGCCTGACACATTCAATGGAAGCTTACGAAGTCAAAGAACATGACGTGCTCGTGATCGGCGCCGGGGGTGCGGGTCTGCGGGCGGCGGTGGAAGCCGCAAACCGGGGCGCGTCCGTGGGGCTGGTCTGCAAGTCGCTGCTCGGCAAGGCGCACACGGTGATGGCCGAAGGCGGCATGGCCGCCGCGCTGCGCAACGCCGACGACCGCGACAACTGGCAGGTGCATTTCCGGGACACCATCCGGGGCGGCAAGCACCTCAACAACTGGCGCATGGTCGAAATCTTCGCGCAGGAGGCTCCGGAGCGCATTCAGGAGTTGGAAGAGTGGGGCGCGTTGTTCGACCGCACTCAGGACGGCCTGATCGCGCAACGCAACTTTGGCGGACACCGCTACCCTCGCTTGGCGCACGTCGGCGACCGCACCGGACTCGAACTGATCCGGACGCTCCAGAACCACGGCATCCACCAGGGCTTCGAGGTGTACATGGAATGCTGCGTGGTGGAACTGCTCAAGGACGGCGACCGCGTGGTTGGAGCCTTCGGCTTCTGGCGGGAAAGCGGACGCTTCGTGGTCTTCCGGGCGAAGTCCGTGGTGCTGGCCACAGGCGGCATCGGCAAGATTTATCGCGTCACCAGCAACTCGTGGGAATGCACCGGAGACGGGCAGGCGTTGGCGTACCGCGCTGGAGCCGAGTTGATTGACATGGAATTCGTGCAGTTCCATCCCACCGGCATGGTCTGGCCTCCGAGTGTGCAGGGCATTCTGGTCACGGAAGGCGTGCGCGGCGAGGGCGGCATCCTCAAGAACAGCGAGGGCACACGCTTCATGTTCAACTACATCCCGGAAGCCTTTGCCGCAGAAACCGCAGACACCGAGGAGGAGGCACGGCGCTGGCTCGCCGGAAACGACCGCGAGGCGCGGCGGCCCCCGGAGCTTTTGACCCGCGACGTGGTGGCCCGCTCGATCCGCAGCGAACGGCTGGCCGGACGCGGCAGTCCGCACGGAGGCGCGTTCCTTGACATTGCCAGCCAGCGCGATGCGGAGTACATCAAGCGCAAGCTGCCCAGCATGTACCACCAGTTCATGAAGCTCGGCAACCTCGACATCACCACCACGCCGATGGAGGTCGGCCCCACCTGCCACTATGTCATGGGTGGCGTGCGCGTGGAGCCGGAATCGGCGCAAACCACGGTGGAGGGGCTGTTTGCGGCGGGCGAGGTCGCCGGAGGACTGCACGGCGCAAACCGCTTGGGCGGGAACTCCCTGACCGACCTGCTGGTTTTCGGAGCGCGGGCCGGACGCTTTGCCGCCGAGTACGCGCAGTCCAAATCGGGCCATCCGGAAATTGACGAGGAGCAGTTGCAGCGCGTCGAGCAAACCGCGCTCGCCCCCTTTGAGGCGGAAGGCCGTGAAAACCCCTACTCGGTGATGTCCGACTTGCAGGGAACGATGGAGATCAAGGCCGGAATCGTGCGGGCACGAGATGAACTGGAAGAAGGACTGGAGGCGTTGCAACCACTCAAGGACCGATCGCAGAAGGTCCGGGTGGAGGGCAACCGCCAGTACAATCCGGGCTGGCACTACGCGCTCGACCTGCGCAACATGCTCTGCATCGCCGAGGCCGTGGCGCTCTCCGCCCTGCACCGCGAGGAAAGCCGGGGCGGGCACACCCGCGAGGACTTCCCGGACAGCAGCGCCACCTTCCAGCAGGTCAACACCGTGATTGCGGAAAAATCGGGCAAGATGGCCCTGGAGCAGCGTCAGCGGGAATCCATGCCCGAACATTTGAGTGAACTGTTGAAAATCAACTAAACGCGGAGAAACCACCCAATGCCGGAAGCACAATTCAGGGTTTTTCGAGGAGCAGGGTCGCAGGGACGGTTGGAGGACTATCCCGTTGAAGTCACCGAGGGCATGGTCGTGCTGGACGCGATCCACCAGATTCAGGCCCGCCACGCCAACGACTTGGCCGTGCGCTGGAATTGCAAGGCGGGTAAGTGCGGCTCGTGCAGCGCCGAGATCAACGGCAAGCCAAGGTTGCTGTGCATGACCCGCATGGACGAGCTACCCACCGACCAGCCCGTGCAGGTGGAGCCGATGAAGCGCTTTCCGCTCATCCGCGACCTCGTCACCGACGTGAGTTGGAACTACGAGATGAACCAGAAGATCACGCCGCTCACGCCCAAACCCCGCGAGGCGGACGGCACCTACCGGATGCAGCAGGAGGACGTGGACCGCATTCAGGAGTTCCACAAGTGCATCGAGTGCTTCCTCTGTCAGGATGTTTGCCACGTCATGCGCGATCAGGGCAAAACCGACTTCGCCGGGCCGCGCTTCCTCATCCGCATCGCCTCGCTCGCCATGCACCCACTGGACACCATCAACCGCCTCAAGGAACTCAAGGACGTGTTCGGAGTCGGCTACTGCAACATCACCAAGTGCTGCACCGAGGTCTGCCCGGAACACATCCACATCACCGACAATGCCATCATCCCGCTCAAGGAGCGCGTCGCGGGAGCGTTCTACGATCCGCTGGCGTGGATCTGGCGGGCCATCTTTGCCACCAAGGACCGCCCGGAAGCAAACGCCTGAGCCTTCTCCAACGTTTCACTTTCAGGAATTACCCCTCTC
>CAZQXS010000202.1:0-4179 GCA_964597275.1 uncultured Pseudomonadota bacterium
CTTCGAGCTTGGATGAGACAGAAACGTGTACAATTCTTAATTGGAATTACTATAGCCCTCAGCATGACGACTGAGTCGGATGGGTTTTTCTTCAGTCAAAGGTTGACTTTGCAAGGCCACTCCCGTAAAAAGTAGGGTCGGTTTTTGCCGAGCCATTTGGCAACATCTCGCGCTGGAGGCGGTCGGAGTGCTTCGGCAAACCAAGCATCCCGACAAGACACCGTAGCGGATTCGGCCCGGCAACGCCACCCGCACTTTCGCGCAAGCAAGACTCTGGAAGTCACCAAAACTTTTTCTGTCAGCAGTTGCTCCTGTGATCACTGTTCAAAACGTCATCAAACACTTTGGCGGCATCAAAGCCGTGGATGATGTCAGCCTGACCATTGAGCGTGGTTCCATCACGGGCTTGATCGGCCCCAACGGCGCAGGCAAGACCACCCTCTTCAATTTGATTGCCGGAACGACTCCTCCCACCAGCGGACACATCTTTCTGGACGGGGAGGAAGTCACGGGACAAACCCCGCACGAGTTGTTTGCCAAGGGACTGCTCCGCACCTTCCAAATCGCCCATGAGTTCCACACCCTCAGCGTGCGCGACAACCTGATGATGGTCCCGCCCCGACAGGTGGGGGAATCCCTGCTGGGCGCATGGTTCCGGAACGCGGAGGTCGAAGTCCAGGAAGCGGAAATCCGGGAACGCGCCGATGAGGTGATCTCATTCCTCAATCTGACGCATGTGGCCAACGAACTCGCGGGCAATCTGTCTGGAGGGCAGAAGAAGCTGCTGGAATTGGGACGCACGATGATGGTGGACGCCAAGGCGGTGGTGCTGGACGAAGTCGGCGCCGGAGTCAACCGCACCCTGCTCAACGAAATTGGCGACGCGATTTTGAAGCTCAACCGCGAGCGCGGCTACACCTTCTGCATGATCGAGCACGACATTGACTTCATCAGCCGACTCTGCGACCCCGTGATCGTGATGGCCGAAGGCGCGGTGCTGGCGCAGGGCACGGCAGAGGAAGTGAAGTCCAACGAGGAGGTCATCGAAGCCTACCTTGGCACGGGCCTGAAAAACCAACCGGACGCGCACATCCCATGAGCTACCTGCTTGGCGAAAACATGACGGGGGGCTACGGCGGAGCCGACATCATCAAGGGCTGCACCATTGGAGTGGAGCGCGGGGAAATCGCCGTGGTCGTCGGCCCCAACGGTGCCGGAAAATCCACCGCCATGAAAGCCCTGCTGGGGCTGCTACGTCCTCGCGAAGGCCAAGTGCTGCTGGAGGGGCGTGACATCACGGACCTCTCTCCGCAAGAGCGGGTCGGCTGCGGCATGGCCTTTGTCCCGCAAACCCAGAATGTCTTCACCACCCTGACTGTCGAGGAGAATCTGGAAATCGGTGCCTACCTGCGCCGCGATGACATTTCCGGAGCCTTGGAGCAGGTCTTCGAGTTGTTCCCCATCCTCAAGGAAAAACGTCGGCAGGCCGCAGGCGAACTTTCTGGAGGGCAGCGCCAGCAGGTCGCCGTGGGCCGCGCCCTGATGACTCAGCCCTCGGTGCTGTTGCTGGACGAACCCACGGCAGGGGTTTCGCCGATTGTGATGGACGAGTTGTTCGACCGCATCATCGAGGTCAAGCGCACCGGAATCGCCGTGCTGATGGTCGAGCAGAACGCCCGGCAGGCGCTCAGCATCGCCGACAAGGGCTTTGTGCTGGTCACAGGCGAGAACCGCTTCACCGACACCGGAGCGGCACTGCTGGCCAACGCCGAAGTGCGCAAATCCTTTCTTGGAGGCTGACGTGGACTACGCGACGGATGTGCTGAGCGCCTTGGTGTTGCTCTCGAACTACGTCCTCATTCCGGCCCTGACCTACGGCTCGCAGCTTGCGTTGGGCGCGTTGGGGGTGACGCTGGTGTTTGGCATCCTGCGCTTTGCGAACTTCGCGCATGGCGAAATGATGTCCTTCGGCGCGATGATCACGATTTTCGTGACGTGGTGGTTCCAGTCGGTGGGGTTCACGGCTGGTGTGTTTCCCACGGCATTGCTGGCCCTGCCCATTGCCATTGCCGCCACCGCACTGCTGGCACTTGGCATCGAGCGTGGCGTGTTCCGCTTCTACCGTCTTCAGAAGAGCAAGCCCGTCATCCTTGTGATCGCCTCCGTCGGCGTGATGTTCGTCCTCAACGGCCTCATCCGCTTTTGCATCAGCACGGAAGAGATCGTGTTTGCCGACGGGCAGAAATTCCTCATCAAGGCCGGAGCCTTCAAGAAGGCCACGGGCCTGAGTCAGGGACTCGCCCTCAAGCAGACGCAGGTGCTGACCATCGTGCTGGCGATTCTCGCGGTACTGGCCCTGTTCTGGTTCTTGCAACGCACGCGCACGGGCAAGGCGATGCGTGCGTTTTCGGACAACGAAGACCTCGCCCTGCTCTCCGGGATCAGTCCGGAGCGCATCGTCACGGTGACGTGGGCGATCGCGGCAACGCTCGCCACGCTCGCCGCCGTGTTGTACAGCCTCGACAAGAGCTACTCCCCGCTCCTCTTCTTCCACCTGCTCCTACCCGTGTTTGCTGCTGCGATTGTGGGGGGCATCGGCCAGCCCATCGGGGCGATTCTCGGCGGGTATGTCGTTGCCTTTTCGGAAGTGATCGTCACCTACGCCTTCAAGAAGTTCCTCAAGTTTCTGCTGCCTGCGGACTTCGCGCCGGACGGCTTGGTGCAACTCTTGTCCACGGAATATAAGTTCGCGGTCTCCTTCATCATCCTCGTGCTGGTACTGCTGATGCGGCCTTCCGGAATTTTACGCGGGAGGGTGCTGTGAGCCAATCCACCCGCGCCGTCCTCAGCTTTGGGGTCATGGCTCTGCTGCTCGTGTTTGTGGGAGTCAGCCAGTCGTGGAACGTCGCCCTGGCGATCTTCAATCTCTGCCTGATTTCGGCGGTGATGGCTCTGGGGCTGAACATCCAGTGGGGCTACGCCGGACTCTTCAGCGCGGGCATCATGGCCTCCACCGCCGTGGGCGGGGTGTCTGCCGTGCTGGTCTCGCACTCGCCCGTGGGTCAGGCGTGGTCGGTGGGGGGCACCGGACTCGCCGGAGCGCTGCTGGTGTTGCTCGTCACCATTGCTTCCGCGATGCTGGTTTGGAAGCGCATGCCCAAGGGCAGGAAACGCTCCTGGACGCTCGCCGCTGTGGTGATCGTGGGCTACGGGGTCACGCGCTACTTTTTTGACGACGCGGTGGACCTGATTGAAGAAGTCGAACCTGCAAAGACCGGATTTCTTGGAGGTTTGGGGCTGCCGATCATTTTCTCATGGGCCGTTGGAGGGGCCGCCGCCGCAGGCTTGGCGTGGCTCATCGGACGCATCGCGCTGGGGCTGCGCTCGGACTACTTCGCCATCGCCACGCTGGGGATTTCCGAAATCGTCATCTCCGTCATCAAGAACGAGGACTGGCTCACCCGTGGCGTGAAGAATGTGATCGGACTGGACCGCCCCGTGCCTTACGAGGTGGACTTGCAGCAAACCGAGTGGTTCATTGCGCTGGTGAAGTGGTTTCAGGGGAGCCGTCTGGACAATGCCAGCGCGGAGGCCGTCCGGGAAGCCGTGCAGTTGGGTTCCGGCGTGTTCGTCAAGCTCTGCTACTCCGGACTGTTCCTCGCCGTGCTGTTGACGATCCTCGCGCTGGCGATCAAGGCATGGAACGCGCCGTGGGGCCGCATGATGCGAGCGATCCGGGACAACGAGGTCGCTGCCGAGGCGATGGGTAAGGACGTGAAGCACCGTCACCGGCAGGCGTTCATCATCGGCTCCGCCGTCATCGGCATCGCCGGAGCCATGCTCACCACGCTCGAAGGGCAGTTCACGCCAGGCTCCTACATCCCCCTGCGCTTCACCTTCCTGATCTGGGTGATGGTGATCGTCGGCGGCAGCGGCAACAATCTGGGGGCCGTGATCGGAGCGTTCATCGTCTGGTTCACATGGGTCGAGGCAGAGCCTACCGCGCTCTGGAGCATGCAGTACCTCACCTCGTTCATGGAGGAATCCAGCCCGCTCCGGCAACACCTGCTCCGGGTGGCGCCGCACATGCGGATGATCCTGATGGGGATGATCCTGATCCTCGTGCTGCGGTTCAGCCCACGGGGACTGCTGCCTGAGCAAACGCCGGAACGCTCCTAG
>CAZQXS010000203.1:0-4179 GCA_964597275.1 uncultured Pseudomonadota bacterium
ATGCCCTGCCCTTCGAGCGGGAAGTCACCGAACTGGCCCCGGAACCGGACTGGAACTCCTTCTGGGCGTAAATCGCAAACACCAATTCCACTGTACGAAACGCATGAGTACGTCGGTCGGCGAGGCCATCACAATTCGAGAGGTCGTCAAGGACTACGTTTCTGGGCACGAGCGGGTGCGGGCGCTGGAGCAGGTTTCGCTGACGATCCACGACAATGAGTTCTTCACGTTGCTCGGTCCCTCCGGATGCGGGAAGACCACCCTGCTGCGACTGATCGCCGGATTTGAGGAGCTGACCGACGGGGAGATCCACCTTTTTGGCCAGCACATCGAACACCTCACGCCGAACCAGCGTCCGGTCAACACGGTCTTCCAGCACTACGCGCTCTTCCCGCACATGACGGTGGCGCAGAACATCGCCTTTGGGCTGGAGCGGCAGAAGCTTCCAGAGGCGGAGGTGCGGGAGCGCGTGGCGGAAATGCTGCGGTTGGTGAAGATGACCGAATACGCGAACCGCCGTCCCGCGAACCTCTCCGGTGGCCAGCAGCAGCGGGTGGCACTGGCCCGCGCCCTGGCTCCGCACCCGAAGGTGCTGCTGCTCGACGAGCCGCTTTCGGCCCTCGACCTCAAGTTGCGGCTGGCAATGCGCGAGGAACTCAAGCTGCTCCAGCAGAACACCGGGATCACCTTCATCTTCGTCACGCACGATCAGGAGGAAGCGCTCTCCATGAGCGACCGCGTCGCGGTGATGTCGCAGGGGCGTGTACAGCAAATCGGGAGTCCCAGCGAAATCTACGAACAGCCCTGCAACGGCTTCGTCGCGGACTTCATCGGCGAGGCGAACCTGATTCCGGTCGAGTGCCTGGAAGTGACGGAGGGCACCGTCCGCTGTCGGTTGCCGAGCGGACGGGAGGTGAGCGCGGTGGCCGATGCCGAGGCACGACCGGGCAGTTCCGTGAAGCTGTTCGTGCGGCCTGAGCGCATCACCCTGACTCCTGCCAGCGGCGATGGCGATGGCGTGGTCGCCAGCCTCACCTACCTCGGCGATGCCTTCATCTACACCATCCGGGAGGCGGACGGCAACACCATCCGGGTGAACACACGGGCAGGTGCAGGCGCGGAGTTCCAATCGGGAACCGCCGTGGACCTGCAATTCGATACCGGTGCCTTGCGAGTGTTGAGCCAATGAACTTTGCCGAGGAGCGCAAACGCTTTCTGCTGTTGGGGCTGCTGCCTCCGTGGGCCGTGATCGGGGTCTTCATGATCGGCCCAATTCTGGTGATGGCGGTGGTGTCGCTGCTGGAGGCCAATTCCTACGGCGGGGTCCATCCGCGCTTTTCGCTGGAGGCGTATCAGCAGATTCTCTTCGACTACAACCTCTTTGACGAACTGGAGTTCAATCCGGCGTACCTGCTGATCATCGGGCGTTCCTTCGCACTCGCCACCATCGCCACGGCTTGCTGTCTGCTCATCGGCTTCCCCACCGCCTACTACATGGCACGCCAGCCGGAAAAGCAGAAGAACCTACTGATCTTCCTTGTCACCATCCCCTTCTGGACCAACCTGCTCATCCGGACCTTTGCATGGATCATCATTCTGGGGCGCAACGGCACGCTGGAGATGTTGCTCCGCAAGCTCGGCCTGCTGGGTCCGGAGCAGTTCCTTGGACTGATGTACACCGACTTCGCCATTGCCGTGGGGCTGACGTATTCCTACCTGCCGCTGATGGTGTTGCCGATTTTCTCCAGCATGGAAAAGCTGGACTTCCGGCTGCTGGAGGCGGGCAGCGACTTGTACGCCAGCCGCTTTGATCTCGTGTGGCGGCTGATCGCTCCGCTCACCAAGCCGGGCATTGTCGGGGGCTGCGTGCTGGTGTTCGTACCCTGCCTCGGAGCCTTCATCGCACCGGACCTGCTGGGGGGTGGCAAGAAGCTCATGCTGGGGAGCCTTGTGCAGATGCAGTTCGCCACCTCCCGCAACTGGCCCTTTGGGGCGGCGATTGCGATGTTCCTGCTGGCATGCGTCGTGGTTTCCCTGATGGTGCAGGCTCGCAGTTCCGGCCCGCAAAAAGCGGTGGCGACGGCCCATTGATCCCCATGATGACCCAGAAAAAAGCACTCGGATTTTCAGATTTTTTTCTCTGCGCGCTCTGTGCGCTCTGTGGTAAGTCTTTGCATTTTTTACGATTGAACGGCTAATGGCCAGACCCCGGAAATTCCAGAAGGTCTTTGATTTTCCCGGACTGCGGGCGTGGACGCTGGGCTTCTTCGCGTTCCTCTACCTGCCCATCGGCATTCTGGTCGCCTACAGTTTCAACTCCAGCAAGTTCGCCATCGTCTGGACGGGCTTCGGCTGGCGCTGGTACGAGAAGCTGTTGGAGAACGACGACATTCATCAAGCGGCGGTCAACTCCCTGATCGTCGCCGGGATCGCCGCTCCGCTGGCCACGGCGGTTGCCACGGGTGCGGCACTGGTGCTGGTGCGCGGCGGGGAGTTCCGGGGCAAGGCGCTCACAAACGGGCTGGTGTCGCTGCCGCTGCTCGTTCCGGAAATCGTCACCGCCGTGGCGACGCTGATCTTCTTCGCGCTGCTGGGAGTCCAGTTCGGGCTGGGCAATGTCATCATCGCCCACACCGTGTTCTGCATCCCCTTCGCGTTCATGCCGATCCGGGCGGCACTGGAGAACATGGACCCGACGCTGGAAATCGCCGGGCGCGACCTCTACGCAAGTGGGCCGGAGGCCTTCCGCCGGATCACGCTACCGTTGCTGATGCCGGGCATCCTCTCCGGGCTGATGCTGGCCTTCGTGATCTCGCTGGATGATTTCATCATCACCCTGATGGTCGCCGGAGCAGGATCCACCACGCTGCCCGTTTACATCTACAGCATGATCCGGCAGGGGGTGACGCCGGAAGTGAATGCGGTCTCGACACTGATGCTGATCGTCTCCGCATTGTTGGTCACGGGCTACTGGGGCTTGTCCCGGTCGCGGCGTGACTCTTAGTGGGAAGGTTGATTCTCAGCCTCCTTTTTTCTAAACCAAACCAAGAGAGACCCATATGAAAAAGTGGATTTCCGCACTCGCCACGGCGATTCTGGCCCTGGGCCTGGTGGGCACTTCGCAAGCAGGCGGGGTGCTGAACCTTTACAACTGGACGGACTACACGCCCCCGGAACTAATCGAGCAGTTCGAGAAGGAAACGGGGATCAAGGTGGTCGTGGACACCTACGACTCCAACGAAACCCTGCTCGCCAAGCTCAAGTCCGGGGCCACGGGCTACGACCTCGTGGTGCCTTCGCAGCACTTTGTCGAGATCATGGTGGCCGAGGGGCTGCTGCAGAAGATCAACGTGAAGGGGATGTCCAACTACAAGTACGTGGACTCGCGTTGGCAGAACCCCTCGTGGGATCCGAATCAGGAGTACTCGACCCCGTGGCAGATGGGGTCCGCCTCCTTTGCGTACCGCACGGGTTCCTATTCCGGAAACGGCTCGTCGCTCAAGGAGTTCTTTGAGCCGAATGCCCAAGCCTGCGGGCGGCTCGGCGTGTTCAAGTCTCCGGACGAGGTGGTCAACCTCGTGCACCTCTACCTCGGTTCCAAGTTCTGTTCGGAAGACCCCAAAGAGATGCAGGCCGTGATGGAAGTGCTGCTCAAGCAGAAGGAATGCGTGACCGTGTACTCATCCGAGGCCATCAACGACCGTCTCAAGAACGGCGACGTCGTGATGCACGCGCACTGGGACGGCTACACCCACGTCGGCTTCTCCGAGGGCATGGGCGATCTGGTCTATGCCTATCCGAAGGAGGGCGTGGTGGGCTGGTTCGACAGCCTTGTAGTGCCCAAGTCCGCCGAGAACGTGGAGAACGCGATGGCGTTCATGAACTTCCTCATGCACCCAAAGAACATGGCGACGCTTTCCAACTACGTCTCCTACGCGAACGCGATCCCGGACTCCGAGCCGTATCTGCTTGACAGTCTGAAAACCGCGCAGGCCATCAAGGTGCCCAACGGGATTCCGGTCAAGTTTGGTGCCGCCTGCAACGCCAAGGCCCAGAAGCTCATTGACAAGGTCTGGACCAAGGTGATGCAGTAAGCGAAACTCGCCCTGCTTTTGATCCGCCCTCTTGCTGCAAGGGGGCGGTCTCTCCCACCTCGGTGCTGAACTGAGGACTCCCCTC
>CAZQXS010000204.1:0-4148 GCA_964597275.1 uncultured Pseudomonadota bacterium
GGCACGCTGTACTTGATGGCGACGATGTTGGGCAGTTCGGCGATATGGGCGCAGAGTTCTGGACTCATCAGGTAGCCGCTGTCCGGGTGGCTCCACATCGCAATGCCGATGTCCACCTGCTCGCTGAGGTGGCGGTAATATTCATAGAGCGTGTCGTCCACGTCCTTGAGAAAGTGCAGGATCGGTGCATGCACCACGATGTAGTCCGCACCGATGGCCTGCGCGTGTTTCGCCAGCTCAATCACGGTGTCGAGATTCTGGTCGGAGCAGGACATGATGGTCGCGCCCTGCCGCTCGGTTTCCTCGACCGCCAACTCGAAGGTGCGCTTGCGTTCCGCCACCGACATCGAGAAGAACTCCCCCTGCTTGCCCGCCACAAACACGCCCTCGATGCCGAGGCCTTCAATCCAGTGCCGCAGGTTGTTGCGGAATCCTGCTTCGTCCAGTTGGCAATCTGGAGTGAACGGCGTGAGCGCCGCCGCCCAAATGCCCCGCATGTGCTCGCGGGCGTAGTCCTTGGCCTCAAGTTTCGTGTACTTCATTTGCCTTTTCTGATTCGGTTTGCTTCTCCGTCTGTGCAACGGACAACTTCATCCGGAAGCATAGCGGATTGCGCGTTATGACACCATCCCATTTCCTCAAAGGATCGCGCTTCCTCTCCCACACTGATCCTCTTGCGTTGGCCTGAGGAAACCGCCACGATGCTGGTGTGCCCCCCCTGATGCTGGCCGCAGGGGTGGCGAGCGAATTCAAGAAAACTTCCATCCAAAAACACCATGAGCAAGCCCCGCGCACGAGAACTCGGACTCGACTTTCCCGGAACCCCCGGTCCCTGCAACGCCCTCACGGATGTGCCGGGAATCGAGGTTGGTTTTTCCACGATCATTGAAGGCAACGGGCCGCTCCGGTCTGGACATGGCCCGATCCGCACCGGAGTCACCGCGATTCTCCCCAGAGGCAAGGCCACCCCCCCGAATCCGGTGTGGGCAGGCGCGTTTGCGCTCAACGGCAACGGGGAGATGACTGGGACGCACTGGATTCGGGACGGGGGCTACTTCGTCGGCCCCGTGTGCCTCACGAACACTCACAGTGTCGGCATCGTGCATCACGCCGCCGTGCGCTGGATGATTGACACCTACGCAGAACTTTGGCAACAGGAACACTTGTGGGCGATGCCGGTGGTGGCGGAAACCTACGACGGGGTGCTGAACGACATCAACGGCCAGCACGTCACGGAAGCTCACGCGCTTTCGGCACTGAAGGGAGCGGCTTCCGGAAAAGTCGCGGAGGGCAACGTCGGCGGGGGCACCGGAATGATCTGCTACGAGTTCAAGGGCGGCACGGGCACGGCTTCCCGCAGGGTGACAGTGGACGGCCAGCCCTTCACGGTTGCCGCGCTGGTGCAGGCGAATCACGGCATCCGCCCGTGGTTCACTGTGCTGGGCGTTCCGGTGGGGCGGCACCTTGAGGAAAACCTGCTTCGCTCCCGGAGCGAACTCGGTTCCATCATCGTCGTGCTGGCGACGGACCTCCCGATGATGCCGCATCAACTCACGCGACTCGCCAAGCGCGCCTCGATTGGGATTGGACGCGGAGGCACACCGGGGGGCAACAATTCCGGGGATATTTTTCTGGCGTTCAGCGTCGCCAATGCGATGCCGCTCCCGCAGGTTTCCGGGGCGTTCCGCACCTTCGACTGGATCAACGACGAGCAGTGCGACCCCGTTCACCTTGCGGCAGTGGAAGCCATTGAGGAGGCCGTGCTGAACGCGATGCTGGCCGCCGAGGACATGACCACGGCGCGCCCGCACGGCTTGGTGTGCAAGGCACTCAGCCCGGATCGCTTGCTGGAGGTGATGCGTCGCTACGGGCACTGCGCTTGATGGCTCGCCAGACGCTTTCGCTCGTGAGCGGCAGGTCGAGGTGGTTCACGCCCAAAGGGGCCAGCGCGTCCAGCACTGCGTTCAACACGGCAGGCGGGGTGCCGATGGTTCCAGCCTCGCCCACGCCTTTCGCACCGAGCGCGTTCATCGGCGAGGGGGTCTGCATCGTTTCCAGCCGAATCGCAGGCATCGAATCAGCACGGGGCAGGGCGTAGTCCAGCAGGGACCCCGTGAGCAACTGCCCCTCGTCATCATACACCACCCGTTCCATCAACACCTCTCCCAGCCCTTGGGCGATGCCCCCCACGATTTGCCCCTCCACAAGCATCGGATTGACCAGCACTCCCGCATCGTCCACACAAACGAGTTGCTCCACGGAAACCACGCCCGTGTCCGGATCCACGGAAACGGCGGCGAGGTAGCCGCCATAGCCCCACGCCTCGCCTTCGGTGTGGTAGGTCAGGTGGGTTTCGAGGACGTTTCCGGCGGTGGAATTTTCCAGAGCATGGGCGGATTCTGCAAGGCTCTCCCAACTCAGCACCGCCCCCGGACGATCCGGGTGGGCCAACCCCGCCTCGGTTGCCGTGAGTTCTGCGGCGTGCCCTCCCCAGACTTCTCCTGCAAGGCTCCGGGCCTTCTCCAAGGTTTCGCGGGCGGCGAGCAACAGCGCACTGCCACCGATGGCCGTGCTGCGACTGGCCAGTGCCCCGATGCCGTTGGGCGTGTCCTGCGTGTCGCCACACCGCACCGTGACGCGCTCCGGAGCCATCCGAAACACCTCCGCCACGATTTGCGCCGCCGCCGTTTCCCGACCCTGCCCCTGCTGGCTGGAACCCGTGACGGCGGTAAGACGGCCATCCCGCTCCAGCCGCACTCCGGCGCTTTCCCAGCCCTGTCCGCAGGGTTCGACGTAACAGCAGAGTCCGATGCCAAAGCATTTCCCCTCGGCGCGGCGGCGTTTCTGCAACGCTCGCAAACCTTTGTAATCCGCCGCGTCACAAAGCCGCTGCAAGGCCGCCGGATAATCCCCGGAATCGAGGACCGCTCCGGTTGCCGAAGCGTGGGGCAGTTGCTCGGCAGCAAGCAAATTGCGGCGGCGCAGTTCTACGGGATCGGCACCAAGTTGCCGAGCCGCCGCATCCAGCAGCCGCTCCATCAACATTGCGGCTTCGGGACGACCCGCCCCGCGATAGATGCCGACAGGAGCCGTGTTGGTGACACACGCCCGTGCCTGAATTCCCACCGCCTCAACCGCATAGGGTCCGGGAAGGATGCGGGCGGCGTTCCATGTGGGAATCACCGCGCTGTACGGTAGCCAGCGTCCCAACGGAAACAGAATCTCGGCCCGTAGCCCCAGCAAGCGTCCATCCGCCGCCACCGCGAGTTCCCCTTGCAGCGATGCTCCGCGTCCGTGGGTGGCCGTCATGAAGTCCTCGGAGCGTGTGGCAGTCCACCGCACCGCACGCTTCAAGCGACACGCCGCCCACGCGACCAGCACTTCCTCCGGGTACGGCGATGCCTTCATGCCAAACGCACCGCCCACGTCAGGAGCGATCACACGAACCTGCTGCGCATCGAGTTCCAGCAAACGCGCCAGTTCGGTGCGGGTGCGATGTGGGGATTGGCTTCCGCACCAGAGGGTCACGGCCTCCTCGTCCGGATTCCACGAGGCCAGCACACTTCTTGGCTCCAGCGGAGTGGGGGCAAGACGGGGATACTCAAGCTGCACCCGAACCGTTGCCGCCGCTGCGGCAAAGGCGGAGTCCACGTTTCCTGCCAACCACGACTTTTCCAGCACCGTGTTTTCCGCAAGCTCTGGAAAAAGTGAGGACACCTCTGCCGCAACCGTGGGCGAGGAGACGGCCTCCAGGGGTTCGTACTCGACCTCGATCCCCTCCAGCGCATCCTGCGCCTGAGCGGCAGATTCGGCAACCACCGCCGCAATCGGTTCGCCCACCGCCCTCACGGTGTCCTGTGCCAACACGGGATAGCGGGGAATCCGCAAGTTCTCGAAGATCGGATTGACGGCGAGGTTTTCCAGTGAGGCCACGTCCTTGCCGGAGTACACCGCGACCACGCCGTCGGCGTGGTCGGCCCCGGAAAGGTCCAGCGGCGTGAGGCGGGCGTGAGCGTGAAAACTGCGCAGAAACGCAACATGCAGACAGCCCGGAACCCGGAGGTCGTCCACATAGCATCCCGCGCCCGTCACCAAGCGTTCATCCTCCCGGCGACGGGAGCTTTGTCCGATCCAAGAATCCACGGAAA
>CAZQXS010000205.1:0-4086 GCA_964597275.1 uncultured Pseudomonadota bacterium
AGGTCCACCGCCACTCGGCCCATGCAGATGAGGTCGAGAGGGCGGTTGGGATCAATGGGTCGTGACGTTGCTGATTTCAAAATAAAACCTTTCCCGATTATTTAGTGTGAACTCGTTTCTTCTGGCGGTACTGATCCGAGATCACCGCAACCACAATGATGATCCCCTTGGCGATTTCCTGATAGTAAAAGTCAATCCGCAGGAAGGTGAACCCGGACATGATCACGCCAAGAATGCAGACCCCGACCACAGTGCCCGTCATGCGCCCGCGTCCTCCGAACAGCGAGGTACCACCGATCACGACCGCCGAAATCGCATCCAGTTCGTACATGTACCCCATCGAGGGCTGTCCGATATTGGCCCGTGCGGCCATCACCACTCCGGCCAATCCCGCCAAGCCTCCTGCAATGACGTACACCAAAATCTTGTGGCGGGTGATGTTGATGCCCGCCACCCGCGCCGCTTCCTCGTTGGAGCCGATCGCATAGGTGTGGCGTCCATAGACCGTGTAGCGCAACAGGAGGTGAAAGAGCAACGCAACTCCCAGAAAAATGACCACGGGCCACACGCCGCTGCCCATCGCATTGAAGTCATCGGTGAGCATGTAAAGCGGCTGCCCTTTCGTGTACCAAGTGCACATCGCGCGTGCCGCCACCAGCATTCCAAGCGTGGCGATGAAGGGAGGAATTCCGGTCAGCGCAATGATGCCCCCGCTGGCCAATCCCGCAAGCACCCCCACTCCAATGCCAGCCAGCAATGGGAACACTGCGGGCAGGTCCACTAGCCCCGGGTAGAGCGGTTTCATGTGCATCGAGGACTGTGCAAACCCCGCCGCTGCCATCGCGGCCAAGCCCGCAACCGAACCTCCGGAGAGGTCAATCCCCGAAGTGATGATCACCTGATTGACTCCCACAGCGATGATGCCGATGATGGACACTTGCAGGATCATGATCACCAGCCGCTTCTCGTTCAGCAGAAAGCTCTGACCGACCACGGCCCAGCCGAGTACTTCAAACCCCAGCGCCAGCCCGATTAGCACAAAAAAGATGCCGAGTTCGGGGGGAGCCTTGCGGCGGGTTGCCGTCATTTCCACGCTGTCAGCCATGCCTCTCCAGGGTTCACTGCTTCGACTTGCGCTTGTTGCGCAGGGTATCGGCGATCACAACCACAACGATCAGCGCCCCCTTGACGATGTTCACGTAGTACAAATCCACCCGCAAGAAGATGAACCCGGAGGTGATCACCCCCAGAATCAGCACTCCGATCAGGGTTCCGGTCATGCGCCCCTTGCCGCCAAAGAGCGAGGTGCCGCCGATCACGACTGCCGAAATCGCGTCCAGTTCGTACATGATCCCTGTTCCGGACTGGGCGGTCAGCACCCGTGAGGTGATCACGATGCCTGCGAGTCCGTACAGTCCTCCAGCAAGGGTGTACACCAGCATCTTGTGCCGGGATACGTCGATTCCAGCCACCCGTGCCGCCTCCTCGTTGGAGCCGATCGCGTAGGTCCGGCGTCCGTAGATGGTGTAGCGTAGGAGGATGTGGAAGAGCAATGTCACCGCCAGGAAGATGAACACCGGGGACAGGCCGCTGCCGATCACCGCGAAATCATCTGTGAAGAAACTGACTTGTGCCCCGCTCGTGTACCAGCGGCACAATCCCCGCGCCGCCACCAGCATTCCCAAGGTCGCAATGAAGGGCGGGATTCTGGTGAGTGCGATCAGACCGCCGTTGATGAATCCAAGCACACCACCAATCGCAATGCCTGCCAGCACCGGGACGATGACAGGCAGATCCGTGAGGTTGGGGTAAACCGCCCGCGCATAATCCGAGGTTTGCGCCAAACTGGCCGCGACCAGTCCGGCAAAGCCCAGCACTGAGCCTCCGGAGAGGTCAATCCCGGCCATGATGATCACCTGCGTGACCCCCACGGCGACAATGCCGATGATGGACATTTGCAGGATCATGATGACCAGCCGACGTTGGTTGAGGATGAAGCTCTGGCCTACAAAAATCCACCCCAGTGCCTCAAAGACCAAGGCAATCCCCACCAGCACCAGGGCAATGCCGAACTCCTGCGGGAGTTTCCTGAAAATGGAGAGGGCGTTAGGGTCGGTCGCTGCTGCGCTCATAGCTTCACGGGCCTTGCGGCGGCCTGTTCAGAAGAGTGGAAAAGGAAAGCGCGGTGGCCGTGCAGGGTCAAATGTAGCTGGCCTGCTCGTGAACGCCCTGTTTGACGCCCGTGATCAGCGAGACAATTTCATTGCCATCCGTCTTGGCGGTCTCGACTTCGCCAACAATGCGTCCCTGACGGAACACCCAGATTTTGTCCACGAGGTTGAAGACCTGCCGGAGATTGTGGCTGACCATGATCAGGGGAATGCCGTTGCTCTTCAGGTTGCGGATGATTTGCTCCACCTGCGTGGTTTCCTGAACGCCCAAGGCGGCGGTCGGCTCGTCCATGATGATCAGCTTGGAAGCGAAGCTGGCGGAGCGGCTGATGGCCACGCACTGCCGCTGCCCTCCCGACATGCTGCCCATCTGGATTTTGAGGTCTGGAATCTTGACCCCGGTTCGGGCCAGCACCTCAAGCGACCTCCTGAGCATTTTCCGCTCATTCAAAAAACTGAACGGCCCCAAGTTGAAGTAGGTTTCCTCCCGACCCAAAAAAATGTTCGCCGGCACGTCCAGGTCGTTGGCAAGGGCGAGGTTCTGATACACCGACTCGATTCCAGCGTTCCGTGCATCGAGCGGGCTAGTGAAGTGAACCAACTCACCGTCAAAGTAGATGTTCCCGGACGTGGGAAGTTCCACCCCGGTGATCTGCCGGACAAAGGTGGATTTCCCCGCCCCGTTGTCTCCAACGATGGCGACATGCTCGTCGGCGCACAGGGTGAAGTTGGCGTCCTCAAGGGCATGAACGCCCCCGTAGTGCTTGGTCAGCCCTTCGGTTTTGAGGATGATTTTTGCGGGTTCGTGCGCCATTGCGGGATTGCTCAAAAAAACGGCCCTGCGCGTTGCAGGGCCATTCGCTCAACAATGCTGAGTCGTGCGACTCAGTACTTGTGCATGTTCTCCGGCGTGACCAGCTCGAAGGGGATCACGACATAACCCGGAAGGGTCTTGCCGCCCACCATCGAGATGGCCGCATCCACGCCGCCCGTCGCCTGACCAGCAGCGTTCTGGAACACGGTGACGTCCAGATCACCCGCCTTCATGGAAGCCAGTGCATCCGGAGTGGCATCAACCCCACCAACCAGCACGTCGTCCATGCTCACGCCTGCGGCCTTCAGTGCCTGAATCGCACCAAGCGCCATCTCGTCGTTGTTGGCAAAGACGATATTGAACTCCAATCCGGAACTCAGCCAGTTGGTCACCATGTCGTTGGCTTTGACGCGTTGCCAGCCCGCGACTTGTTTCTCTACGACCTCGATGCCACTGCACATGGACAGTTGCAGAACCTCCTCCACGTCCTTGGTGCGGGTGACGGCGGCTTCGTTGCTGAGAATCCCCACGAGGATGACAGCCTTGCCAACGCCCCCTGCAAGACGGCATAACTCAAAGGCTTCGAAGGTGCCCGACCAGGTTTCCGGCGAGCCGACATACACCGCGCTCTTGCCATCAAACGAACCAACATCGGCAGGCTCGCGGTTGATGTACACAATCGGGATTCCGGCATTGTTGGCCATCTTAGTCATCTGCGGAGTGGCGTTGGTGTCCACTGCCGCCAGCACGATTGCATCCACTCCGGAAGCAATGAAGTTCTGGATGTGGCTGAGCTGCGTGCCCAGATCCTCACGAGCGTCCTCGATCTGGATGGTGTGCCCCTTGGATTCGGCATGCTTCTTGGCCGCCTCACGGAGCATGGTCTGGAAGTTGTCATCAAAATTCGGGCTGGAATACCCAATCGTGATGGCAGACGCGGGCACGGCAAACGCAATCAGCGCGAGTGCCGTGATGAGTAGGGATTTGATTTTTTTCATTATCATTCTCTCCTGATTGAGAAAAACAGCCGAAGCCCCATGCCCCAGCCGCTGGATCAACGGGTTCAGGTTCCACTCCCCCCTCCACGGTGAAGGGGGGCCG
>CAZQXS010000206.1:0-2830 GCA_964597275.1 uncultured Pseudomonadota bacterium
CATTGCGGATTAGAGTAAAATTGACTATACATCCAGAGGACCGACGAAAGGAAATTGCGACACAATCCACACCAATCCAATGTGAAGACGGTTATTTTGGGTTAGCTCCCGTGGAGAGTTTCCGTCCTAATCCTTTTGGGCTTTATGATATGTTGGGGAATGCTCATGAATGGACCTGTTCTAGCTATAAGAGGAGCTATGATGGGAGCGAGCAAAGGTGCTCGACAGGCAAAACCTTAAAGCGGGCTGTCCGGGGTGGCAGCAGTAGCAGTGGTGTGCGTAAAATGCGTGTTGCTAATCGGTGGGGTAGTAGACCCTCTGCCATGTCATACGGATTTCGACTTATCCTAGAAAAATAACCTTTTGCCCTCTCCTAAAGACCTGAGTGGGACAGGGAGGCATTGTCATTACCCTGATGTCCACCACAACCAGTTTGGGCATCAGCCCACCTTGGCTGTACGGGTGGAGCGGGTTTCCTCAACAGCGAGCGCTAAAGCTTCCTTTTCGGTCAGCTCGGACACTTCGCGGGCCTGGGCCACAAGCGCACGAGCATCCCGGACGGGCTTGATCCCGCGCAGGATCAGGCTTTCTTCAATGATCTTGCCGATTGGCCGCCGCTGGTGCAGGGCGGCTTCCTTGAGCGCCTGATGAATGGTGTCGTTGAGGGTGATGGTCAGTCGGCTCATAAGTGGATCTCCGTCACGGGTGCTTCGCAAGCATGTCATATTCTCACCAAAACACCAATCCAAAGAGCGGGTAAACATCTGAACCTTGATGGTGAATCGCCACCAAAGTTACAATTTTGTTGACAAGTCGGGAAATCCGCGCTATTCTGATGAGATTGCTTTCAAGTCCTGCCTGAAGAAACCTCCACTTTGATTTCCTACGGCACACCCTGAGAGCCCCGGCCCCAGCAACGGAAGCACCGTTGAGCGAGGGCGATCTGGATAGTCCGTGCCGTTAGTTCCGGTTGAGCGACGCTCCCGGAGCCATGTGTCGTTTTGTTGTGTGACACTGGCGTGGCGAATCCTGTTTTTTCACCACCCATTTGGAGTGTTATGCACACCTTTCAAGAGTTCCCGCTGGCGACCCCGCTGCATCAGGCATTGGGCGAACTGGACTTCCACACCCCCACCCCGATTCAGCACGAATCCATTCCGAAACTGCTCGACGGGCACGACCTGCTGGGCATTGCGCAAACGGGCACGGGCAAGACGGCGGCGTTTGTGCTGCCAATGCTGCACCGTTTGGTGGCCGAGGGCAACGTGGCCGACCGCAAGCGTCCACGCGCACTGATCCTTGTTCCGACCCGTGAGTTGGCCGTTCAGGTGGACACCGTGATCCACAAGCTCGGACGCCACCTGCGCCTGCCCTGCGGGGTGGTGTATGGCGGAGTGCGGCTGCCTCCGCAGCGGCGCATGCTTCAGAACGGGGTCGAGGTGTTGGTCGCCACGCCCGGACGCCTGCGCGATCACTTGGAGCAGGGCAACGTCTTCTTGGACGACGTGGAGGTGCTGGTGCTGGACGAGGCCGACCGCATGCTGGACGTGGGCTTCTTGCCGGAGATCAAGCGCATTGCCGCACTGCTTCCGAAAACGCGGCAGAACATGCTCTTCTCCGCGACCATGCCCAAGGGCGTGGCGGAATTGGTGAAGACGCTGCTCAACGACCCGGTGCGCGTGGAGATTGCTCCGGAGTCCACCACGGTCGAGCGCATCGAGCAGCGCGTGATGATGGTGGACAAGAAGCTGAAGCGCGACCTGCTCCGCACCCTCCTGCACGAAGCGCAGATGTTGCGGGGGCTGGTGTTCACCCGCACCAAGTTCGGGGCGGACAAGCTGGCGAAGACGCTCAGCGAAAAGGGAGTCCGCGCCGATTCGATCCACGGCAACCGCAGCCAGAGCCAGCGCGAGCGGGCCTTGCAGGGCTTCCGCACGGGCAAGCTCAAGGTGCTGGTCGCCACCGATGTCGCCTCGCGCGGCATTGATGTCACGGGCATCTCGCACGTCTTCAACTACGAACTGCCGGACGAGCCGGAAAGCTACGTCCACCGCATTGGCCGCACGGCGCGGGCGGGGGCGGACGGCATCGCGGTTTCGCTCTGCGCCCCGGACGAGCGCAAGAAGCTCAAGTCCATCGAGCATGTGCTGAAGCAGTCCATTCCGGTTCACCAATGGACGATCTCCAAGGAGTTTGACCGACCGACCTCGTCTCGATCGGAAGGAGCCGAGGAAAGTCGGCGTGAGGACTATTCTGCAAGCACGGAAGGGTTTGAAAAGCCGTTCAAGCGTCAGAAGGCTGCGGACGCGAATCGTTCCGGGTTCACCAAACAGTCGTTTGAGTCGAAGCGTCCGGAGCGCAAGCGCTTTGACGAGTCACGAGACGAACGCCCCCGCCGCAGGAATTTCAGGGAGAATTCCGGGCCTGAGGCGGATCCGTGGCAACGCGGTCGCAAGAAATCCGCTCCCCAGCGTGAGGAACGACGCCAGCCCAGGGAATGGGAGGGCGAACGCCAAGGACGGCGCACCTCCGATAGGGACGATTCCGGGTTCCGCCGCAACTCCGATCGCTTCGGCGAACGCTCCGGCGGCTTTCGCAAGGAGCGCTCCTTTGGCGAAGGACGCGGCTCCTTCCGTAACCGCAACCGCGAGGACGACCAGCGCGGCAACTCCCGGGATTCCCGGAAGTTTGACCACAAGCCTGCCGGACGAAACTGGGAGGACAAGGGCGACTTCAAACGCTTCGAGCGCAAGCCCTCCGACCAACGCTGGGACGACCGAGGCGGGGCCAAGCGTTTCGAGCGTGGTTCCTCCGACCGACGCTTCGAGCG
>CAZQXS010000206.1:2930-4018 GCA_964597275.1 uncultured Pseudomonadota bacterium
GGACTTGGAGCCTCGGGAACGGCGTTCTGGTGATTTTCAGGGAAAGAGCGCGTGGAAACCGCGTGACTGGTCCAAGTCCACGGGACGCAAGCACCGTCGCGGCTAAGCCTCTGAACTGGGTTCGGCGACTGGTTCTGAAGGGAAGGGGGATTCCGGCTCTGGTGCGGGTTCCCCGGAACTCAACTGGTTGAGCCGCTCCACCACCCAGTCGCAAAGCTCCTCCTCGGTGCCGAAATCCAGCCGGGTTTGCTTCTGATCTCCGGCGATCACGGACCCCTTGTGCGGGGCTTGCGGGTTGAGGTAGAGGTGAATCCCCACGCCCTGCCGTGTGGCGTGAAACTCAATCGGCGGCTCCCCGTTGTCGCTCTGGAGATTCGGGACGAAGCCGAGGCAGACGAGTTCGTAGAGCAAGTCCTTGAGGCTCATGGTCAATCCTCCTTGGGTCAATCGAAGAGTTTGCTTTCAAACCAGCGGCGCACACGGTCCACGGTTTCATTCTCCACAAGCGGCTTGGCCAACTGCTGCACCTTGCTGGAAACCGCCCAGCCCCGCTCCCCGGCCAGCTTCGGCCAGTTTTCCACGCCACGCTGAATGTTGCGGTCCTTCTGCTCCATCCACTGCGCGTGGATGTTGGAACTGAAGTTGAGGTAGAGCTTGCCCTGATACACCTCCCAGGCGTTCTTGGCATCCACCGGAGCGGTGTAGCCGTGCGCGACCGCCCAACTGCAATAGTCCCCAAACTGCGGCGCGTACTTCTTGGAGTCCTTCAGGAACGCCTTGAGGTGGGCTTCGTTGGCAAACAGGAACACCCCGCCCATCCACTCCGCCATGAACTCCGGAGACCCCATTTTCGCCTTCCCCAGCGTGTGGTAGGCCACCACGTCATAGCCCTCCAATACCGCCTCCTCGCCGTTCGTGTTCCAGGACTCGCGGCGTTCGATCAGGGCTGCGGCGTTGGACGCCAGCCCCACACCCATCGCCAGCAACAGGGCCAAACTCAGCAATCGTGTCATTGTGATTTGAAAGTTGAAGGTTGCATGCAAACAGCCGGAACTGTACCGAAGCCTCGGCACAACCTCAAGCCAGAG
>CAZQXS010000207.1:0-3968 GCA_964597275.1 uncultured Pseudomonadota bacterium
TCACCCCCGTGCCACCCCGAAGCTGTTGGGGTGCAGGGTGCGGTGGCGGGCCTCCCAGCAGGTTTGCAGGGCGAAGCCCAGCACCTTGCGGGTGTCTCGCGGATCAAGGAGACCGTGGTCGAGCAGCCGTCCGGAGGTGTAGAAGGCGTCGGACTGCGAATCGAAGTGCCGGATGATCGCCTCGCGCTGCTGGGCGAGGGCGGCTTCGTCCACGGGCTTTCCGCGTCGTTCGGCAGCACCACGGGCGACGAGTTCCATCGTGGTCGCCGCCTGCTCGCCCCCCATCACTCCGGTGGTGGCGTTGGGCCACGCGAAGAGGAAGTCCGGCTCGTAGGCGTAGCCGCACATGCCGTAGTTTCCGGCCCCGAAGCTCGCGCCGAGGTAGAGTGAGATTTTGGGAACGCGGACGTTCGAGACCGCCTGAATCATCTTGGAGCCGTGCTTGATCATGCCCGCCTGCTCGTACTCGACCCCGACCATGTAGCCCGTCGTGTTGTTGAGGAAAATCAGGGGCGTGTTCGACTGGTCGCAAAGCTGGAAGAACTGTGTCGCCTTGGTCGCGCCGTTGGGGTCAATCGGCCCGTTGTTGCCAATCAAGCCGCATCTCTGCCCAAAGATTTCGGCCTGAACGCACACCGTGGCGGGGCCGTAGCGCGGCTTGAAGTCAATGAAGTCGGAACCGTCCACCAGCCGCGCCATCACCTCCCGCACCTCGTAGGGCTTGCGGTAATCCACCGGAACCACCCCGGCGATTTCATCGGGGCGGTAAGCGGGTTCCCGAAAATCGGCTTGCGGCGGCTGCGGACAGTTCGCGTTCCAGCCGAGCCGCCCCATCACGTCGCGGGCGATCTGGATTCCGTGCGCGTCGTCTTCGGCAAGGTACTCGACCAAGCCCGTGACGGAGGCGTGCATTTCGGAACCGCCGAGGGCTTCGGGATCGGCGACCTCGCCCGTTGCGGCTTGCACGAGCGCGGCTCCGCCCAGCGCGGCCATGCCGTTTTTCCGGACACCGATCACATAATCGCTCAGTCCGGGCTGGTACGCGCCTCCGGCGGTGGAGGGGCCGTGCAACACGACCACGGTGGGAATGCCGAGCGCACTGAGGCGGGCGAGTCCGTGGAACATGCCGCCGCCCTTTGCCCACAACTCGACCGTGTAGTTCATCAGGTTCGCGCCTGCGCTTTCCACGAGATGCACGAACGGCAACTTTTGGCGGCGGGCGATGTCCAGAATGCCGAGCGCCTTGTCCACACTTTGGGTGGTCAGCGCCCCGGCGTTGATGCCGCTGTCGTCCACGAAGACCATGCAGCGCACCCCCGACACAAAGCCGATGCCGCCGATGATGCTTCCACCCGGAATGCTGGTGTCCGGGTTGGGGTCGTCCACCAAGTAGTTGGCGAGGTTGTAGAGTTCGAGGAACGGCATTCCCGGATCGAGCAGGTGGGCGAGCCGTTCGCGGGGCGTGAGCTGTCCGCGTTCCTCGAAACGGGCGCGACGGCGTTCGGAAAGCGCAACGGCGCGTTGTTCCAACTCGCGCAGTTGGTCCACGAGCGCCAGCAGGTCGGAGCGGTTCGTGGCGAAGGTTTCCGAGTTGACGTTGATTTTGGAATGAAACACGGCCATCAGAGCGTCCTTGCCAAAGATTCGGGAATGCGGACGGGGTGCGCGAGCAGACGTTGCGCGTAGCCCTTGCCCTGCGCGTCGTGGCGCAAGCTGGCAATGCCGCCTCCGCCCAGCACTTCGTGCAGCACAAAGTTGATCGCGTCGATTCCGGGAAGCAGGAACCGCTCCACGCGGCCTTGCAGGAACTTCGCGAAATACTCCGCCACCGCGGCTTCCGTCAGCTCCACCCAGAGGTACGGCAAAAACTCCGGCTGGCGGGCAATCACGCCGATGTTTGCGGAATCGCCCTTGTCGCCACTGCGCCCCCACGCCAGCTTGATGAGCGGCACTTCGGTCAGAGGTTCATCGGTGTCGGGGGAAGCGGGTTCCGGGGGCCGCACCACGGCCCTGCCCGATGAGCCACCTGCGGCGTTCAGGGCAAACGTCTGGGCCGCGCCGTCACATTCCACGGTGATCGGCACCTCGGTTTTCGGCAGCAGAAAAGAGAACAGCCGCACGACGGGCGAGGGCTTGGGGCGGCCTCCTGCGAAAATCGAAAGCCCCGGCGGAGCTGCCAAAGCCAGCCCCGTGATCTCCTTCAGCAACAGGCCAACGCCCTTCGCGTCCGGATGGCGGGCCGCGATTTTCAGGGTGACTTCCCCGTAGCCTGACGTTCCCCGTTCGTGCTGATCCCTTCGGCTTGGCTCAGGACAGGCCTGTCGAAGCATGAGCGGGGTTTGCCCTTCGACAAGCTCAGGGCGAACGGAAACCGGGGATCCCCCAAGCACCTCAATGCTGGTTTCGGAAAAATCGGGCAGCCTCCGTTTTTGCAAAATGCTCCGTGCCCGCGCAAACGCCGCCTCTGCAAAACACCGGGCTTTGGTTTCGGCCTCAAAGCCGTTGAAAGCGAGCAACTGCCCACCCCGGAAGCCATCGGCATAGGTCGCACAAACCTTGTAATCCGGTGGAGCAGGATGGCCCACGGCCCCACTCACGCGCACTCGGTTTGGGCCTTCTTCAGAAAGCTCCACCTGCGAGAAATCGCAAACCACGTCCGGCAGCACATACGCCTGCGGGTCGCCGATTTCGTAAAGCAGTTGCTCCGCAACCGTGGCCCGGCTCACCAGCCCTCCGGTGTTTTCCGGCTTGGTGATCACAAAGTGGCCATCAGCGGAAATTTCTGTGATGGGATAGCCGATGCCTTCCAGCGAATCCGCCACCAAGTGCCAGTCCGTGAAATTGCCTCCGGTGGTTTGCGGGCCGCACTCCAGCAGGTGTCCTGCCAACGAACCTCCCGCGAGGCGGTCGAGGTCATTCGGCTCCCAGCCAAAGGCGTGGATACACGCCCCCAGCGTGACCGCGCTGTCCACGCAACGTCCGGTGATCACGAGGTCCGCGCCCTGCGCAAGGGCTTCGGCAATCGGGAAGGCACCGAGGTAGGCGTTGATGCTGGCGAGGCGTTCCGGTTCTGGGAAGGCGGCTCCAGAAAACATTTCCGTGCAGCCGCGTTCGGCCAGTGTGTGCGTTTCGGAAATCAGGTCATCGCCTGTGACCACCGCGACCTTGAGGGCAAGCCCGGCCTCGGCAATCGCATCACGGGCGGCGGCGGCGCAGGCTTGCGGATTCACGCCCCCGGCGTTGGCAATCAGCCGCACGCCCTGACGGGCGATTTCCGGGAGGTTGGGCTTGAGAACGGCATCAATGAAATCGGTCGCGTAACCGAGGTTTGAGTCTTTCGCCCGTGCCCGTGCCAGCAGGGACATGGTGATTTCGGCAAGGTAGTCGTACACAAGGAAATCCAAATTTCCCGACTGCAAAAGCTGAGGGGTCGCCAAAGCCGACTCTCCCCAAAAGCCACAAGCCCCGCCGATGCGGATCACATTGTTTTTCATGAATTTGTTAGCTGGCTCAGAGTTTGGAGCAGTGAAATGACTTCTCTCCATACCAACTCGGTTTATGGTGCAAATCTCACCGTTCGTGCTGAGCCTGTCGAAGCATGAGCGGGTTCGCCCTTCGACAAGCTCAGGACGAACGAAACACCCGATTTTCAAGATTGCGTAACATTTCGTGCAGACTGATCCCCTAATACCCTATCGGATTGGATTCGAAATGCCACTGACTCTTGCAGTCCCGGAAACGACGGAGGCTTGACATCCTCCCGGAATCCGCCTAAGCTAACACTTGGTGTCGGAGCGTAGCGCAGTCTGGTAGCGCACACGCCTGGGGGGCGTGCGGTCGCTGGTTCATATCCAGTCGGTCCGACCACCCACCCTTTATCCGCATCATCCACTTCCTTCAGACCTCTTCCTCTATGCAGCAAACAAACAACCTCAACGTTGTGGACATGTGCCCCCTGACTTCGCCGA
>CAZQXS010000208.1:0-3909 GCA_964597275.1 uncultured Pseudomonadota bacterium
CGCACGTTTTCGGGGGTGTCGTCCGCAATCAACTGCCCCCGATTGAGGACGAGGATGCGGTCGGCGTGCGTGAACACCACGTCCATGTCGTGTTCCGTGAACAGCACCGAGAGGTTGCGCTGCTGGACGATTTCCGCCGTCAGCGCCATCAAACCCACCCGCTCCTTCGGGGCCATTCCGGCGGTGGGTTCGTCCATCAGCAACAGCTTCGGAGAGTTCGCCAAGGCGACCGCCAACTCGACGCGCTTGAGATCGCCGTAGGCAAGCGTGCTGCACGGGCGGTCGGCCTGATCCACAATCCCCACCTGCTCCAGCAGGGCGAGGGCTTCCGGACGGTGCAGGCTTGCGGCTCTTCGGGTCAGGGACATCAGTTGGTGCCGATCACTGAGCAGGGCCATCTGCACGTTTTCGCAAACCGTCATGCTGGAGTAGGTTGCGGTGATCTGGAAAGTGCGACCCACCCCCAACCGCCAGACTTCCGGCGGCTGCATCCCCACAGTTTCCTTGCCAAAGAGCCGCACTGATCCAGAATCCGGCTTGAGCTGCCCGTTGAGCATGTTGAAGCAGGTGGTCTTGCCCGCTCCGTTGGGACCGATGAGGGCGAGCAGTTCTCCGACGTTGAGCGAAAAACTCACGTCCTGAACCGCATGGACCCCGCCGAAGGATTTGGAGAGGTTGCGAACCTCCAGGCTGGCTTCAGGCATGGGCGGCTCCGTTGGTTTGGCGGCGGTGCCAGAGGTTTTGGACGAATCCGGCAATCCCCTGCGGGAAGGCCAGCACGATGGCAATGATCAGCGTTCCCAAGAGCAGCCGCCAGTACTCGAAGCGCGAAATCTCGTCGTGGAGCCAAGTGAACACGGACGCACCCGTGGCCGGTCCCCAGAGCGTTTTCACGCCGCCGAGCAGCACCATGATCAGGGCATCGAAGGAGCGCGGAATCGCCATTTCATCCGGAAACACGCTGCCCTTGGAGAAGACGAACAAGCCCCCTGCGATCCCCGCCATGAAGCCGGAAAAGGCGAAGGCGAGCCACTGCTGCCGCGAAACGCGGATGCCGATGGACGCGCTGCGCAAGGCGGAATCCCGCACCGCCCGCATCGCATAGCCGAAGGGGGTGAAAAGCACATGCCGCAAAATCAGGATGCCGCCGACTCCGGCGGTGATCGTCAGGTAGTAATACGCCATGCGGTCGCTCGCCCACGCGCTGGGCCAGATGCCGAGGATGCCATCGTCGCCTCCAGTCGCCGCGTCCCACTGAAAGACGATGGACCAGGCCACCTGCGCGAAGGCCATCGTCAGCATCGCCAGATACACCCCGGTCAGGCGCACACAAAACCAGCCCACGATCAACGCCAACACCCCGGCCATCAACGGCGCGAAGAGCAGCGCCACCTCCATCGGGGCTTCGAGGTACTTGACCAGCAGTGCCGCCGCATACGCTCCCCCGCCGAAGAATGCGGCGTGTCCAAAGGACACCATCCCGCCCGGACCCATCGCAAAGTGCAAACTGGCCGCAAACAGCGACATGATCACCATCTCAATGATCAGCACGAGCGTGAAGTCATCGGCAAAGGTGGGCAGCACAAAAAGAAACACCACGAACGCCATGCCGAGCATCCGCAAATTGCGCGAGGCCGTTTGATAAGGCAGTTCCGGCGGGCCGACCTGCCCGTGCTGTCCTGCCACTTCCGGCCTGCCCAACAGTCCCCACGGACGCACGATCAGCACCACTGCCATCAGCGCGAACATCAGCACGAGGGTGCTTTCTGGAAGGATGAGGATGCCGAAGGCGCTGCACTCGAAAATCAGCACGGAGGCCAGGTACGCTCCCAAGATGCTGCCCATTCCGCCAATCACGACCACCACGAAAATCGCCGCGAGAATCTCGAAGTCCATTAACAAACTGGCACCGCCCTTGGGCAACTGTGCCGCCCCGCCGAGTCCCGCCAGCATGGAACCGAGGAAAAAGGTTCCGGTGAACAGCCACGTCTGGTTCACGCCCAGTGCCCCGACCATTTCCCGGTCCTGCGTGGCCGCCCGCACCAGACAGCCCCAGCGGGTGCGGTTGAAGAGGAACCACAGCGCCGCCAGCACGATCAGGCTGAGAGCAATCAGCGCGAGGTCGTATTCCGGCAGGAGCGTCCCAAAAATGCTCACGGTGCTGTCGAGTCCGGGAGCAAGCGGCCCCAGCAAATCCTCCGCCCCCCAAATCAGCAGGGCCAAGTCCTGAATCACCAAGATGACCCCGAAGGTGGCGACCAACTGAAACAGCTCCGGGGCTTGATACACCCGGCGCAGGATGAGGATTTCGACCACCACGCCGATCAAGCCCACCGCAACGGCGGAGAGCAACATGGCGATCCAAAACCCCACCACGCTGGTGAGATAGCTCGTGAAGGTGTAGGCAAAGAACGCCCCCAGCATGTAAAACGAGCCGTGTGAGAAATTCACCACCCGCGTGACCCCAAAGATGATCGAAAGCCCGGACGCGACCAAAAACACCGCCGCCGCGCTCGAAAGCCCGGTCAGCACCTGCACCAGAAAAAAGCCCACCTTAGTTCACCAAATGAGTGAGGAATGCGATAATGACAGGACTTACGCGAATCTCAGCACCTGAATGCACCCCGTCCATGCTTCGACAAGCTCAGCACGAACGGGGGCGGTTGCTCAAATTATGCGTAAGTTCTGGACAAAGAATCCGTCTCAGTCAGCAGGTTGGGCACACAACGATTTGCCCAACCCGCGAAAACTTACGACAGGGTCAATTTGATGCCGGGCGCAACTTGCGGACCTCAGCATCGGAGGGCAGGTAATCCGCACCATCCAGGTAGGACCAGTTGACCATCATGCCCTTGCCGTCCTTGAGCTTGGTCCAGCCGACATACGCACCCATCGTGGACTGATGATCAATGGCACGGTAGTGGATCGAACCCGTTGGGGAGTCGTAGGTCAACCCCTTCATGGCGTCAATCATGGCTTCCGTGTCGGTCGAACCTGCCTTTTCGATGGCGGCTTTGATGCCCATCATCGTGTTGTAGCCGACGATGGAGCCAATGCGCGGATAGTCGTCGTACTTGTCCTGATACGCCTTGAGGAAGGCGTTGTGGGCCGGAGTGTCAATCGCGTACCACGGATAGCCCGTCACAAGCCAGCCTTCGGGCGCTTCGCCTTTCAAGGGGTCGAGGTATTCCGGCTCACCCGTGAGCAGCCCCACCATGAGCTTGCCCTTGAAGAAGCCCCGGAGCTTGCCTTCGCGTGCGAACTTGGCGAGGTCTCCGCCGAAGGTGACGTTGTACACGCCTTCGGGATTGGCGGCGGCGAGGGCTTGCACCTCCGCACCTGCGTCAATCTTGAAGAGCGCGGGCCACTGCTCGGCCACGAACTCGACATCCGGGCGCAACTGCTTGAGGACTTTCTTGAAGGACGCCACGGCGTCTTTGCCGTAGGCATAGTTCGGGGCAATGGTCGCCCAGCGCTTAGCCGGATTCTTCGCGGCCAGCTCGGCCAGCATGGAAGCCTGCATGTAGGTGGAAGGCCGTAGCCGGAAGGTGTAGCGATTCCCCTTGGCCCACACCAGCGCATCAGCCAACGGCTCGGCAGCAACATACAACACCTTGCGCTGTCCGGCGAATGAGGTCAACGCCAATCCGATGTGCGAGAACAGCGACCCCGAAATCAGGGCCACGCGGTCCTTCGACACCATTTCCTCGGCAATCTTCACGGCATCGCCCGGCTTGCCGTTATCATCCCGCGAGACGAGTACCAACTGCTTGCCCAGCACCCCGCCTGCTGAGTTGATGTGCTCCAGCGCCAGTTCCACACCCATCTTGTACGGAATAGTGTGGGCCGGCAGGCGCTTGTAGCTGTTGATGTCGCCGATCTTGATGGTTCCTCCGGCAAAGGCCGGAA
>CAZQXS010000209.1:0-3830 GCA_964597275.1 uncultured Pseudomonadota bacterium
CGCTGCCCGAAGTGCTTTCGGGGGCCAAAAAAATGATTCCGGGAAAACCAATTCCTGCAAAACAGTGGTACGCGCTGGCACCGAAGGATTCGGAGGGATCTCTTGAGAACTCGGCGCAGTGGTTGCGGGAAACGTTCACGGATGCGGTGCGGTTACGCTTGAGGGCGGATGTCCCGGTGGGGTCGTGCCTGTCCGGGGGGTTGGACTCTTCGGCGATTGTCTGCGTGGCGCACGATCTGCTCAAGCAGTCCGACAGCCCAAAGCAGCGCACCTACTCGGCTTGCTCCCACGACCCGCGCTTTGACGAGCGGTGCTGGGCGGAGTTGGTTGCGGATCACACGCAGGTGGAGGCCACGTACCTCTATCCCGAATCTGCTGGATTTTTCGAGACGCTGCCGGATTTGGTCTGGCATCACGACGAGCCGTTTGACAGCCACGGCATTTACGCCTACTGGCGCATGATGGAGCAAGTCCGGGAAGACCGAATGAAGGTGATTCTCAATGGGCAGGGAGCCGACGAGCAGCTTGGGGGGTACGCCCCATTTCTGGGAGTGCGACTGGCGGGGCTGTTGCGTCGCAGACAGTGGGGGGCGTTTGTGCAGGAGGTGCGGAAATTTGCAAAATCGCAAAACCGTTCGCAAGTGGAACTAGCAATGCGGGCCGTGGATGGCCTGCTTCCGGAGAGCTTGCGGCAATGGTTGCGGAAGCAATCCGGCAACATGAGTACGCGCCCCGACTGGTTCGACTGGCGGCGGCTGGGTGCAGAGCCGCAAGATACGTTCTGGCAAATGGGGGCGCGGCAGGGCGATGTCCGCAACCTGAGCATCAAGCAGTTGTCCGGGACGAACCTCCAGATGCTGCTACATTACGAGGATCGGCTCTCGATGGCGCACTCCGTGGAAGTCCGTGTGCCGTTTCTGGATTACCGAGTGGTGGAGGGCATCACCGGATTTCCGGAAGAGCAAAAGCTGTCTGATGGAGAAATGAAGCGCGTTTTGCGGGAGGCGATGCGTGAAGTCTTGCCCGAAGTGGTTCGCACGCGTCCGGACAAGCAGGGTTTTTCCACGCCGATCGAAACGTGGATGCGGCATGAATCTCCAGCGGCCTTTCGTGCGGCGCTCACCGAAGCCATCGTGGAAACCCCGGAACTCTTTGGGGCTGAGACCGAACGCATTGTCGAGGGCATCCTTTCTGGAAGCCGATCATTTTCGCTGGTGCCGTGGCGTCTTCTCAATTTTGCTGCATGGCGCAAGCGCTTTGACGTAGCCCTGCCCTGATGCGCACCGTCACCCTGCTCACCTACCATGCTTGGCGCACCAAGCGTCGCGCCGGCTTCCACCATCTCGCGAACGCCTTCCGGGAGTTGGGATGGCGTGTGCTGTTCTTCACAGTCGGCCTGAGTTGGCTCTCCTCGCTCACCCGCGATTTCCGGCTGGAGCCCTATTCGACTTCAGAGCGTAATCGGCTCACTGAAGAGGAAAACTCGCTCTATGGCTACCTCCACTACACCCCGTGTCATTCGGTTGGGATTAACAACGCGGTGGTGGATGCCGTGAACGAACCGTTTGTGAGGCAGTACCCTCGTTTTCGTTTCACGGAAGCCGAGCAACTTTTGCAGGAATCGGATCTGATGTTGTTTGAAAGCTCGGATGGGTTGCTGCTTTTCGACCAACTCAAGCGGCTGAACCCGGAGGCGAGAATGGTGTACCGGATGTCGGACCTGCTGGTCACGCTCCGGAAGCACCCGTGGCATCACGAGGTGGAGCGGCGCATCCTCCCGCAGTTCGATTTGGTGAGCGTCCCCAGCCGCTACGCCGAGGAATGCTTCCCGCAGCTGCCGAACCTTGAGGTGCAGTTTCATGGGATTGACAAGGCGGCGTTTGATCGCTGCACTGAGTCACCATATTCCAGAGGATCGAATGCGGTATTCGTGGGCAACGAGTGGCGCTTGGATTGGGAGGCATTGCGAGTGATGGCGGAGGCGTACCCGGAAGTGCAGTTTCACCTGATCGGCAAGCTGCCCCAGCGAGTCCAAGCACCCAACCTTGTCTATCACGGGGAAAAGCCGTTTGCCGAGACGGTGGGCTTCATCAAGTTTGCCGACGTCGGGCTGCTCCCTTTTAGGGAACAGCCGCACATCCGTTTCTTTGGGGACAGCAGCCTTAAGGTGTCGCAGTGCAACTATTGTGGCCTGCCGATACTCGTTCCAGAGTTCCTGAACACAGGCTGGGCCAATGCGGTGACCTACAAGGTGAAGGAGCCAAAAAGCATGGCCGCCGCCATTGCAATGGCCCTCTCCGAGCTGAAGGAGGCGACACCGAAGCCCTCCCTGCTGAGTTGGGCCGAGTTGACAAAAATCTTGGCCTCTGAAAAAAATGCTTGACTCGTGCATTCAGGAGAGTATGTTCAATGATTGAACATGGCCTCCAGATGGTCTTGAGGCTTCACCAACCGAGGGCGCAATGGAGCATCCCCCCGAAGCAAGCTGGTACGTGGCGCGCATCCGCCCCAAGGCGGAACGTTTGGTGCAGGTTGGTCTTTACCGGAAGCACTTTGAGGTGCTGCACCCGACGTATCAGACCCTGAGCAAGCGCAGGGACCGTCGGAAGTTACTGACCAAGCCGATCTTCCACGGCTACATGTTTGTGCGAGCGCAACTCAGTCCGGAGCGGCACCTTGAGATTCTCAAGACGCAGGGCGTGATTGGATTACTCAAGAGCAGTCAGGGGCCGATTCCAGTGCCGGACGAGCAAATCGAAAACGTCCGAAAATTGGAGCATCACGTCGGTGAGTGCTTCCACTCTCCGGATGTGGTCGTGGGCGATACGGTTTTGGTGCGGGAAGGCCCGCTGACCGGACTTCGCGGGGTGGTGGACCAAGTGAACCGCCGGCAACTGCGGGTGCTTGTCAACGCCATGCCGGGCTCGATTGTGATTGAGATTGACCCGCGCCAGATCCAGTTGGAGCGCGAAACCGTGTACTCGGTCGTCGCGGGACACTGACTGCTGGCCAAATTTCCTATCCGGCACCCCAATGCGGACACAACGATGTAACGCAGATGGCGGAGCCATCCCTTTTTCCAGAAAATCGTGAACCTCGAAGAGCAGCGCACGCTCAACCTGTTTGAGTTGGTTGAGAGTAGACCCAGTTTCAACCAGCGCCAGTTGGCCCAGGAACTGGACATTTCCCTCGGACTTGCCAACGCCTACCTGCGCACGGTCCTCAACAAGGGCTGGATTCGCGCCCGTCAGGTCAAGGCCCGCCGCTGGCTCTACTTCCTCACTCCCCAAGGGGCACTGGAGAAGAGCCGCCTCAGCCTCAGCTACCTGCACCGCACCCTCGACTCGTTCCGGGAACTGCGCCGCAAGGCCGATGCAATGCTGGCGGAACTCGCGGAGGAGGGCGTGACGGGGGTCCACCTTCTGGGCGAGGGCGACTGGGCGGACATCGTGCAACTCTGCCTCCCCGCGCATGGCATCCGGTGCCTTTCGGTGATCAAAGAGCCTGAGTTTCCTGATCAACTTGGCTCAGATATGAATTCCCTGACTTTCCCCCCTGTCGTCCGTCTCAATGAACGTGTCTTGATCACGTCGCTGGAAAATCGGGAGGCGATTGTCCGGCAACTCAGAAGCCGGCCCTTGAAGCCTGGGCGGCACTGGCAGGTATTTGCCTAACCCCAGATCCTATCGTAACCAGTGAAGATTCTGGTTACCGGCCATGCCGGGTTCATTGGCTTCCATCTGGTGAAATGCCTGCTGGAGCGCGGCGATGCCGTCATCGGGTTCGATGTCGTCAACGACTACTACGATCCGAAGCAAACATTTCCAAAC
>CAZQXS010000210.1:0-3802 GCA_964597275.1 uncultured Pseudomonadota bacterium
CGTTTGTGAGCTTGCGCTTCTAGATGGAGCATGGGAGAGTTTTGGAAGGGAGCATGCAGAACTCCGCAACCACCACTCACTCTAACCTTTGGAGGAACCAATGGACTCAGGACTCAGTTCGCTTGAACGCGAACGCCAGTACTATCTCAATCCCTTCACCAACCTGCCCCAGCGCGAAGCCAGCCCTTCGCTGGTCGTCAATCGCGGCAAGGGCGTGTATGTGTATGACGAAGACGGACGCGAGTACTTGGAGGGCATGTCCGGATTGTGGTGCTGCTCGCTGGGCTTCAGCGAGGAGCGGCTGGCGAAAGTCGCCTACCAGCAGATGCAGGACTTGCCCTACTACCACAGCTTCACGGGCAAGATTCCGTCCGTAACCGTCGAGTTGGCCGAGCGGCTGGTGGGCTTGGCCCCTGCGTCGCTGAGCCGTGTCATTTTCGCCAACTCTGGCTCGGAGTCGAACGACACCGCGGTCAAGATCGTCTGGTACTACAACAACGCGCTGGGTCGTCCGGAGAAGAAAAAGATCATCGCCCGGCAGCGCGGCTATCATGGCGTGACCGTGATTGCCGGATCCATGACCGGACTCGCCTACGCGCAGGACGGCTTTGACCTGCCCGTGGACCGTTTTCGACACGCCGACTGCCCCCACCACTACCGCCACGCGAATCCGGGGGAGAGCGAGGAGGACTTCGCCACCCGCCTAGCCGAGAATCTCGACAAGCTCATCACAGAAGAAGGGGCGGACACCGTGGCAGCTTTCATCGCCGAACCGATTCAGGGGGCCGGAGGTGTGATCGTGCCGCCTGCGACCTACTTCGACAAAATCCAAGCGGTCCTCAAAAAGCACGACGTGCTGATGATTGCGGACGAGGTGATCTGCGGATTTGGGCGCACGGGCAACATGTTTGGCTCCGACACCTACAACATCACCCCGGATTTGATGACGGTCGCCAAGCAGCTTTCGGCGGCGTATTTGCCGATTTCGGGAGTGATGGTGTCTGAACAGGTGTTTGACGCACTCAGCGAGCAGAGCGGCAAGCTCGGACTGTTCGGGCACGGCTACACCTACTCCGGACATCCGGTTCCCGCAGCAGTGGCGTTGGAGACGCTGAAGATTTACGAGGAGCGCGACATCGTGGCGCGGGTCCGGGAACTCCACCCGAAGATGAAGGCGGGCCTGGCGGAATTGGGCAACCATCCGCTGGTGGGACACCACCGCTGTGTGGGCCTGATCGGCGGTTTGGAGGTTGTGGAGGACAAAGCCTCGAAGCAAGCTTTTGAAGCGTCCAAGAAAGTCGCGGCCTTTGTCGCCAAGCGTGCGCAGGAACACGGTCTCATCGTGCGGCCCCTGCCCGGCGACATCGTCGCCTGCTGCCCGCCGCTGATCATCAGCGAGGCCGAGATTGACCAGTTCATGGACCGGCTGGGCAAAGCGCTGGACGATGCCGCCCAGCACTTTGGCGTGAGCTAGGGATTCCTAGAGGTCGTTCACCGAAACGCGGGGACGGATCTGGTCGGAAAGGAACTGCTGGGCGCGGTGCAGATTGCGGTACACCACACTCAGTTGGGAGTGGATGCCCTCGGCGTGCAGGACCAGCGTGACCGTCCCCTCGCCGTAAAGTCGGTAAAGCTCCCGCCCCGCATAGCGTTCCAAGCGGTTTAAGTCCTCGCGGCCAAAGCCCGCCGTGAAGCCGTATTTTCCGGAAAGCGTATTGTCAATGCTCTGAAAGAACTCCGGGCTGAAGCTCCCCATGCGCACCGCCACCGCCGCCAGCCCCGACGTTTCCTCATCCAAGTGCAGCAGCAGACTGCGCTTGATCCCGGCAATGCGATAGCAGCCGTCGGCGATGATCATTTCCGTTTCGACAAGGTAGGTGTCGCAGATGCGGTTCAGTACCGCTTCCAGTTGGGACGGTTGCATGCCCCAGCGCAGGTCCCGATAGCCCTGAAACATGCGGACACTCATGTGTGGCTCGGTCACGTCCCGGACGTTGACCGGAAGCAACGAGGGGCGTGTGCGCAGGTGCTGGTGCAAAACGCTGGCGACCTTGCCCTCCAGATCGAGCAGGTAGGTGTTGGTGTGCTGAAAGTAGGAGAAGTGCAACTGAAGCCGAACCCGCCGCCACGGATTCCCCGGTTCCGGCTCCACCCGAACGCCCCCCACCAGAAAGAGGTGCTTCGAAAGCAAGCCTTCGCGATGCGTGAACTCCCCGCGGTCGTACACCAAGGGGATGTCCTCTCCCGGAGGGGTGCAGTGCTGGATGCGTCGATTGGGGTTGCTGATCTGGAGCCGCATGAAGATCGCCCCGCGCCGCGAGACAAACTCCACGCTTTTGAGCCGACAGGTGAAATGCTCGCGCTGCTGGAGAATGCGGTAGCGGCTGCCCATGTCCGGATTCGCCGCTGCGTCTTCATAGCTCGCCGTCTCGGCCAACCCTGAAGGCACTCCCAGCAGTCCGGCAACCAAGGCGGAGACCGCCGCGTTTTTCCAGCAGGAAGACAACCGCCCAGCGCGGAGTCGGCAGTGAGTTTCTTGAAAAAGTTTCAGCAGGTGTGGGCAGGGCATGGCATCCGGTCCTGAGCGTTGCACTTGTCTCCTGCCCCCTGATGCAATTGTGAGTCCCCGCTTTTCTCCTCAGTCCCCGGAGCCTTCTGGAAGCCAGTCGTGGCGAAGCTGGGGGTGGCGGGGAAGCAGTTGCCACACTCCCACGGCCCCAAGGGCGAGCAGACCCGCCATCGCCCAGAGCATCCACGAGAAATCCTGCCAGTGGACCAGCGCCCCACCCAACACCGGGCCAGCGACCTTGCCCGCATTTTTCAGCGTTCCCACCAGCCCCATTCCGGCTCCAGTGTGCTGCGGGGCAATGCGGGCACCGAACAAGGCCAGTGTGCAGGGAAAGATCAAAGCCTGCGCGATTCCGATCAGGAACGCCAGCCCCAGCAAGCCCATTGCGTTTTCACTGCCGGGAAGCAGGGCAAAGGTCACGGCACCCAACAGCATCCCGGAGGCAATCACGGGCAAATAACCGTGACGATCTCCCAAACGTCCGCCCAGTGGCCGACAGAGCAAGTGGGCGAGTTCCTGAAGCGAGAAGAAGGCTCCAACAGTCACGATGTCCACGCCCTTTGCAAGCGCATAAAGCGGCAAAAACGCCTTGGCCGCGTAAAGCGCAACGTACACCGCCGCCTCCAAGCCTCCGGCGATCCAGAGTTCCGGGCAGCGCATTCCCGCCTGCAATGCCTGCACGATTTGCGTGTGGACCGCAGGTCGCTGGGAACGCTGCGTTTTTGGGGATTCGATCAGCAGCAGGGGCGCGAAGGCGACACAGCTCAGCAAGCCGATCAGCGTGAAGACCTCCACGGGCGGCATGAGCTTGAGCAAGCCCGCCGCCAGCAAGGGGCCAAGCAAGTACCCCCCGATGCGGGCCATGCCGAACCAGCCCAGTTGCTCCGCCCGGTTTTGTGTGGCCTGCTCCGTGACAAGCGCCAGCGTGACTGGACCAAAGATCGCAGTGGCCAGTCCATGCACAAGCCGCAGGGCCAGCAGGTGTTCCGGAGTCTGAATGAATTGGTAGAGAAAGGGGATTCCGGCAAAGAATCCAGCCCCCGACAGCAGCCAGAGCCGCCGCCCCCAGCGGTCGGATAGCACCCCAACCAGCGGCTTCAGGACCATTCCGGTGAGCGTGGACACGGAAACGATCACGCCGAGCAGCGCGTCTCCCGCCCCCAAGCCTGCGGCAAACAAAGGCAGGAGCGGCGTTTTGCCCATCTGGTATCCGGTGCGGAGGGTAAAATCCGC
>CAZQXS010000211.1:0-3800 GCA_964597275.1 uncultured Pseudomonadota bacterium
AGTTCTCCGGCGGCGCGGATGTCCCGCACGGTTTTCGGGTTGTACTCCAGAATTTCGTGATGGATGCCCGCTTCGCGCAGCACCCGCGCCACGTTGCGTCCGTTCACGCCATAGCCGATGATCAGCACCGCCGGGTGCGGGCGGGGGGTGTCTGCGGTGGGTTCGGCTTGCCGACGGATGATCCCGGAACCGAAGCGCGAGTGGGCATACCACGCAATGTGCGGGGCCAGTTGCATGATCAGCGGAGTGACCGCGAGCGAAAGGCTGGAGGCGGCGATGAAGTACTGGAAGCTCGTCTGCCCGATCAGGTTTCCGGTCAGTGCGGCGGTCATCAGCAGGAAGGAAAATTCGCCGATCTGCGCCAAGTAGAATCCGCCCTGCAAGCTCTCCCGCAGCGAGACCCCCAGCGGGGTGCTGACGAGGACGATGATGAGCATTTTCGCAAAAATCACCCCCACCGCGACCGCCAGCACCGGACCCAAATGCTGGGCCACGAACTCCAGGTTGAGCAGCATTCCCACCGAGACAAAGAAGAGGCTGGAGAACAGCGAATGAAAGGGCACCACCTCCGCCAGCACCTGCGCGGAGTACTCGTTTTCGGAAAGGATCAATCCGGCGGCAAACGCCCCCAGCGCGAGTGAAAGCCCCGCCAACGAAGTCGCCCATGCGGTGCCCAGCAGCACCAGAATCGTGAAGAGCAGGAACACCTCCGGCGAGCGCATCCCGACCATCCAGTTCATCAGGGCCGGAAGCACGAAACGGGCGAACAGGTACAGCACCGTGACGAGCAGGGCGACCTTGGCGATTTTAAGGCCGATGGAGCCTGCGTCGGCCTCTCCGGAAACCAGAATGCTGACCACCAGCATCATCGGCACAATCGCAAAATCCTGCACCACGCAAATGGTGACCACCCCGCTCCCCAGTGGAGTGCGGAGTTCTCCCTTGTCCACCAGCCCCTTCAGCACAATCGCCGATGACGAGACTGCCAGCGCAAAGCCCGTCACCAACGCCGCTCCAGTGTCCAGTCCCAATGCCCGTCCGGCGGCAAACCCCACGGCGGCGGTGGCCACGACTTGCAACACCGCCGTCAGGTAAATGCGCCACGGGGTCTTCATCAAGCCCGTCAGCGAAAGCTCCAGCCCCACCACGAACAGCAGCAGCACCACTCCGATTTCCGCCGCGATCTCGACGTTTTCGACACTGCTGACCAAGCCCAGCCCGTGTGGGCCGATCAGCACTCCCGCCGCGACAAACCCCGCTACCGGAGACAGACCGACCCTGCGGAACACAAACAGCACCGGCAAGGAAAACAGGATCACGACCAGCAGGTCGTTGAGCATCGGGATTTCGTGATTCATCGGGTGCGTGGGCAACAGGCTTCGTGCAGACGGTTCTGTGTGATCATACCCGAAAGGGCGACCGTTTGTCACCGGAAGGCTTGCCTTTGAGGAAAAATTCGGGGATGGTTGCAGGCCTGTGGTTCCGGAGAACCGTGTTGATTCGCCCCTCACCCACCGCAGGCGGTCCCCCCTCTCCCCACGGGAGAAGGTTGGGGTGAGGGGAAACGAGAGGTGGGGCATTCTTATTGAGAAGCACTATAATCTCCGTTCGTCCTGAGCTTGTCGAAGGGCGAACCCCGTACAGGAAAATCCGCATGAAACGCAAACTCATCCTCGCCCTCCTCGCCCTGACGCTTTTCCGCATCGAGGCATCCACGGCCAAAGAGCCGTACATACTGAACACGGGTGACTGGCAGGAAATCACTCGTGAACACTTGCAATTCCTGGAAGGAGTGCCTGCCGACACTCCCCTGGAAGCGTTGCAGTCCGCCGACTGGCAGGACACGCTATCCAGCAAACAGGCGTATGTCGAGGGATTCTGGATGAAATTACAGCTACAAAACCAGTCGGCAAGCGAACTGTTCGGCTTGGGTGTCGCTGGAGCCTTTCCCTCAAACACGGAAACCCGAATCCACGTTGTTCAATCAGACAGCACCAAGCAAACAAATCATTGGCGTTACGGTGATCCGTATCGTAGAGCCAATCGCCTGGTTGACGTATATAAATCTTCTCTTTCCCCGGAGGAGGTCAGCACCATTTATTTATACGGCAAGTCAGCTCCCTTTGACCGTCGCAATGCTGGGTTGGAGAAAGTTGGTATTATGGAATGGTCACAGTTAGACAATTGGATTGATAATAGTCAAATCAGTTCGATGGTCATGGCCTATGTGGTGGGAGCGTTTGCGGTTTATTACCTGCTTTTCTTTCTGGTTTCCAGGGAAATCAACTACTTCTGGCTCTCAATACTTTCCTTGTCGTTTTCTTTGGTTTTTTCTGTTGAGCCTTTGGCCACGGCAGGAATACTTCCCTTGATGTTCGCTACCGGGGCAAGCGGGTTATCGCTATCGATGTCACTAGCCATGTTTTCCGGGTTACAGTTTTGTCGGTCACTTATCGATATGAAAGCGTCTCATCCCCTGTTGAATCGTTTTGTGTTGGCCTTCCAAATTGGCTTTATCTGTATTATCACAGTTGAACTTTTGGGGGTGTTGAGCTGGCCAACTGAGCAGCATCTTGATCTAATCAACCATCCCCCGGATGGCAAGGGAAACACACTATTCAGTACGGACCAACTGATACTGGCAAGTGCCTTCCCCTTTCTCCTGTGGCTCTACGCAACCTTCCGGGGGTGGCGAGAAGGAAGCCGCTCTGCGGGAATGGCGTTCCTTGCCTTGTCACCCCTTTTGCTTGCGATCGCTGTGACGGTTTTCCCCGTGGATTTCACCATCGCTGACTTTGGGCGAAAGCTTGGGGTCTTACTGACTTTCATCCTGCTCGGACTTGCGGTGGCGCAGCGTCTGAACGACCTCAAGCGTCTGGCGCTGGAGCAGCAGGTGCGGCTCACGGAGGCCTACCAGCGCTTCGTCCCGGAGCAGCTTTTGAGCAACCTTGAGAAGGAGAGCATCCTTGACGTGAGGCTTGGGGACCAGGTGCGCAAGGAGATGAGCGTCCTCTTCTCGGACATCCGCTCGTTCACGACGCTCTCGGAGAGCATGACCCCGGAGGAGAACTTCCGCTTCGTGAACTCCTACCTCGGCAGGATGGGGCCGCTGGTCCGGGAGCATCACGGCTACATCGACAAGTACGTCGGCGACGCGATCATGGCGCTCTTCGACCGCTCCCCGGACGACGCGGTGCGCACGGCGGTCGGGATGCTCTCGGCCCTGCGGGAGTACAACGAGGGGCGGCTGCGGGCGGGCTACGAGCCGATCCGCATCGGGGTGGGGGTGAACACGGGGATGCTGATGCTGGGCACGCTCGGCGAGGCCGACCGCATGGAAGGCTCGGTGATCAGCGACGCGGTCAACCTCGCGGCGCGGCTGGAGGGGCTGACGAAGCTCTACCGGACCCCGCTGCTCGTCAGCGAGGCCACGCGAAGCAAGCTGACGCCGGAGTCCTTCCGCACGCGCCTGATCGACAAGGTGGCGGTCAAGGGCAAGGCGGAGCCGGTGCTGATCCACGAGGTGCTGGACGCGGAGGCCCCGGAGGAGCGCGGCGCGAGGCTCGCCACGCTCGAATCGTTCAACTCAGGCTGGACGCTCTACCAGAACCAGCAGTTCGAGAGGGCAAAAACGCAGTTCCAGAAGTGCCTCGACCAAGCCCCCGGCGACCCCGTGGCGGAACTCTACGTCGGACGCTGCGAAAGCCTGCTCTCCGGCGGCTGGGACGCGGAGGCGTGGGACGGCGTGAACCGCATGGACACCAAGTGATCCAAGTGATCCAAGTGGAGGAACAGCTTGG
>CAZQXS010000212.1:0-3774 GCA_964597275.1 uncultured Pseudomonadota bacterium
ACAAAGGAAAACAGATGGTTAACCGATTTGGAATCTCCCGTGGGGTCAGTCCTCGCGAAACCTTCGATCAGGTTTCCGACATCGCCAAGGCGGTCGAGGCCAACGGCTTTGAAGCCCTCTGGTTCATTGACCACCAACTGGGCATGAAGGACGTTTACACCGCAATGAACGTGGCGGCACTGGCGACCGAAAAAATCCACATCGGCTCCGCCGTCACCAACCTGCAAACGCGCCACCCGACCGTCACCGCCAACGCCACCACCGCGCTCGACGAGCTTTCCAACAACCGCGCCATGCTCGGACTCGGCGCAGGCTGGGTGGCGGTGCATTCGATCGGTAAGAAACCGGATCGGCTCGCAGAGGTTCGGCAGGGCATCAACGAATTCCGCCAGCTTTTCACTGGAGAGGAAGCCGAACTCTACGGCACCAGGGTGCGGCTGGCCACGGCACGGCGGCAGGTTCCGATCTACTTGGCAGTTTCGCAGCCGGGCATGCTGCGGCTTTCCGGGGAAATCTGTGACGGCGCGATCGTGATGGGTGCCGCCGACCCGGATTTCTGCAACTGGCAGCTCGATTACATTTATCAGGGACTCGAAAAAGCCGGACGCCAGCGCAGCGACATCCTGATTGACCTGATCGTCACCATGAGCATTGACGACGAGGAACAGGCACTCAACGACGTGCGAGCCTGGGCCACGAGTCAGGCGGCGACCTTCGCGGTCTGGAAGAAAGTCCCGCCCGCATGGGAACGCTTCCGGGAGGAGTTCACCACCGCCGAGCAGGCGTATCATTACGAGGAACACCTGTCCCTGCGGGCCGAACACAAACAGATCGTCAGCGATGAGTTCGTCAAGTCCGTCACAGTCGCCGGGAATTTCGAGGACTGCATCGCCAAGCTCAAGGAAGTCGCCAAGCTCGACATTGACCGCATCACCTTCGCACTGCTTTCCGGAGGCCGCATCCGGCGGCTTGATGAGTTGGGGCAGAAGGTGATTCCGGCCTTGAAAGCAGAGTGAGGACACCATGACGGAACGAAAAGTAGCCCTGATCACGGCAGCCGCAGGGGCGGGGATTGGCGCGGCCATCGCCCGACAACTGGCGGATGACGGTCTGGATGTGGTGATCACGGACGCACATGAACGGCGTTGTGGGGAATTGGCCGCAGGGCTTTCCGAAAAACACGGGCGTGAGTTTTTGTCGAAACCGCTGGATGTGACGGATTTTGATGCAGTGGGCGCCGTGGTTCAGGAAATCATCGAACAGCGTGGGCGGCTGGATGCGCTGGTCAACAACGCGGGCTGGAACAAGCTGGAACCCGTTGCCGAGATGTCGCGGGAGACATGGCTGCGCTGCCTTGACGTGGACCTCAACGGCACCTTCAACTGCATGCGGCATGCGCTGCCGCAGATGATCAAGCGACGTTCCGGAACCGTGGTGAACATCTCCTCGATTGCCGCATGGGAAACCTCGACCGAACACGGAGCCGCCTATTCCGCCGCCAAGGCCGGAATCCTCGCGCTGACCCGTGTGGCCGCCGCTGAAAACGGCAAGCACGGCATCCGCGTCAACTGTGTCTCGCCCGGACTGATTTACAACGATTTCCTGAGGAAAATCTATCCGGACGAATTTTTTGAGGGCTACGCGGAAAACCGCTCGCTCGTCGGAAGGGTCGGGCAGCCGCAGGATGTGGCCGACATGGTCTCCTACCTCGTCAGTGACAAGGCGGGCTACATCACCGGAGAGGTCTTCACCGTCAGCGGCGGAGTCAGCCCTCATGCCTGAGTTTGTATGCGACCTGCGTAGGAGTGGGCCATGCCCGCGAAAGGTCAGCCCTCATGCCTGAACGGCAGGACAGCCCACTGTGGTGGTCCATCACCCAGCTTCGGGAGGCGTACCGCCGAGGCGACTTGTCCCCGGTTGAAGTGCTGGAGGAAACCCTGGCCCGGATGGATCGTTTCAGCCCATCCCTGAACACCTACCTCGCCCGCTTGGACGAACAGGCCCGCGAGCAGGCGAAAGCGGCAGAGCAGCTTTTTCGGAAGCCGACTGCAGAACTTCCCGTACTGTGCGGCATTCCGATTTCGGTCAAGGACACCTTTGAACTGGCCGGATCGGTGACGACTTACGGCTCCGCGCTTTTCCGGGAAAACCACACCGTTCAGGACTGCGGGGTGGTGCATCGGCTTCGTTCGGCTGGAGCGGTATTTCCGGGAAAGACCAACGCCGCCGAGTTCGGACAGTCCGCCACCACCGACAACCGCTTGGGCGACGACGCCCGCAATCCGTGGGACCGCTCCCGCACTCCGGGCGGTTCCAGCGGAGGGGCATCCGCTTCTGTCGCAGCCGGCTTGGCGACCGCAGGCGTAGGCGCGGACGGCGGAGGTTCGATCCGCATTCCTGCTGCGTTCACGGGTTTGTTCGGCCTCAAGCCCACCTACGGACTCTGCAAAAACGAGAACGGCTTTCGGGCGATGTCGGACTTCATCGCCCCCGGCCCCTTGACCCGCTGTGTGGCGGATGCGAGAATTCTTATGGAAGTACTGGCGGAACGTCAGTACATCCGTGAATCTCTCAACGGACAAAAGCTGCGGGTGGCATGGTGCCCAAGGCCAGAAAATCACCCTGTCGCGCCCGGAGTCGCCCAAGCGCTTGCTCAAGCCGTCAAGCAGTTGTCCGGCTTGGGGCACGAGGTGAGTGAAACGGAACCTCCGATTCCCGGATGGAACGCCGCCTTTGACACGCTCGTGCTGGCGGAAGAACACCGGGAGCGCGGGCATCTGCTGGAGCAGGCTCCGGAGCAGTTGACGGATTACGAGCGCAAATCACTGGAAGCCGGGCGCAAGCTTGCCGCCAAGGATGTGGAAAACGCCCGCAACGCTCACCGCAAATATCAGCAGCAAATCCGGGACGGCTTCGCCAACTTTGACGTGATTGCCACTCCAACCACGGCGACTCCTGCGTTTCCGGTCGGCGCACGCCCCCGTGAAATTGACGGACAGCGGGTGAGTTGGCTATGGGGGGCGGTGCCGTTCACGGCGGCGTTCAACGTCTCCGGGAATCCGGCGCTGTCGTTGCCGTGCGGTCTGTCCGAAGGCTTGCCTGTGGGCTTGCAGTTGGTCGGACGTTGGCATGACGAAGAACGGTTGCTCAACCTCTCCGAGGATTTGGAAGCGGTACTCGGCTTCGACCACACTCCCGTCCGGAGGCAGTGGTGACGGAGTTGGTTTTGGCGGAGTGGGAAGAGGGGATTTGCACCCTCACGCTCAACCATCCCCGCAAGAAAAATGCGCTTTCGCTGGCCTTGCTGGAAGAGTTGGGGCAGGCGGTGGAGACGTTGGCGGACAACGAGGAACTGCGGGCGGTGATCCTGCAAGGCGCGGAGGGGGCGTTCAGCGTGGGAGCCGATCTTGCCGATGTCACCGGAACCGCAGCCGATCAGGAAATTGACAGGCGCATCGAGCAAGTGACGCAACGAATGCAGGCGTTGCCCGTGCCCTGTCTTGCCGCCATCGAGGGACCCTGCGTGGGCGGAGCGGTCACGCTGACTTTGGCGTGTGAGGCTTTGGTTGCGTCCGAGCGTGCGTTTTTTCAGATTCCAGCCACACGGCTGGGACTGCTCTACCAACCGGATGCGGTGGCCCGGCTTCACGCCCGCATGGGTTCCCGAACGCTCATGCGCTTGCTGCTGCTCGGAGAACGCTGGGACGCGCAAACCGCGCTACAGGCCGGACTCGTGGGCTGGGTGGTGCCGGAAGGCACGGCGCATGAAAAAGC
>CAZQXS010000213.1:0-3752 GCA_964597275.1 uncultured Pseudomonadota bacterium
TCGGCATTAAATGATCTGCGGTTGCACCCACAGTTGCAACCTGAATTGCGTTGATCCCTCTGGAAGGGGGTGGTATTTTTTCCGGATGTCCTTGTTGCTTGACCTTCACGACTGATGGAATCCTACCTGCTCGACTGGGCCAACCTGCTAGTGCGCTGGCTGCATGTGATCGCAGGCGTGGCGTGGATTGGCTCCTCGTTTTATTTTGTGATGCTCGACCTCTCGCTGAAGCCGCCCAGGCACCCAGAGGACGAGCAGCGCGGGGTCTTTGGCGAACTCTGGGCGGTGCACGGCGGCGGGTTCTACGTCAGCCAGAAGTTCCTCACCGGACCCAAGGGCGAGCCGCTTTCGCAGGATTTGCACTGGACGAAGTACGAAGCCTACACCACCTGGCTTTCCGGAATGTCCCTGCTGGCGCTGATCTACTGGTTCGGGGCCACGTCCTACCTGATCGACACCCGCGTCCTCGCGCTCACCCCTGCGCAGGCCGTCGGCCTCAGCATCGCGTTCATTGCCGTGGGCTGGCTGGCGTATGACGGACTCTGCCGGATGCTGGTGGGGCGGGACAACCTGCTGGCAGGATTGGTCTTCGTGTTCGTCGTGGCGGCGGATTACGCGCTCTTCCAGCTTTTCAGCGCACGGGCGGCGTTTGTTCATGTGGGGGCGATGCTGGGCACGATGATGGTCGCCAACGTCTTCTTCCACATCATCCCCGGACAGAAGAAGATGGTCGCGCAAATCCGGGCAGGCGAGGAGGTGGACCCCACGCCCGGAGTCATCGGCAAGCAGCGTTCGGTTCACAACACCTACTTCACGCTGCCCGTGCTGTTCATCATGATCAGCAACCACTACCCGATGACCTACCGCCACGAGCACGGCTGGCTGGTGCTGGTGGTGATCATGCTGGCGGGGGTGCTGATCCGGCAGTTCTTCGTGCTGCGACACCGGGGCATCAGCCAGTGGTGGCTGCCACTGTCCGGCACCGCGCTGCTGGCCGGGCTGATCGTTGCCCTGATGCCTCAGCCTCTGGAAACCTCTGGAAGCGAGCAGGTGAGTTTTGCGCAGGTGCAACCCGTGCTTCAGCAGCGCTGTGTCGCCTGCCACGCCGCCCAGCCCACCCAGCCGGGATTCCCCCAACCGCCCAAGGGGGTGATGCTGGAAACCCCGGAGCAGATCGCACAACATGCCATCAAGCTCGCCGAAACCGTGCGCACGGGTTACATGCCGATCGGCAACCTCACCCAAATGACCGACAACGAGCGCCAACTCATCGCCCTCTGGTTCGCACAGGGGGCCACCGTTCCTTGAGTATTGAGCGGCAATCAATCTACAGTTGACTTTTTGCCCTGCGCTGATAACCTATTGCAGTTTGGCATTTACAACCTCAACGAGTGAATATGCCCTCTAGCGACGCTTACGTTCGATTTCAGGAAGTTCAGAAGAGCTACGACGGCGAAGTTCTCGTGGTCAAGAACCTCAACCTTGACATCGCCGAGGGTGAGTTCCTCACGATGCTGGGGCCATCCGGTTCCGGAAAAACCACCTGCCTGATGATGCTCGCGGGTTTTGAGACCGCCACCCACGGCGAGATCATCCTCGACGGCACTCCCATCAACAACGTTCCTCCGCACAAGCGCAACATCGGCATGGTCTTCCAGAACTATGCGCTGTTTCCGCACATGACGGTGGCGGAGAACCTCGCCTTTCCGCTGGAAGTGCGCAAGCTGGACAAGAGCGAGATTGATGAGCGCGTCAAGAAAGCCCTGGGCATGGTGCAGTTGCAGGGCTTCGCCAATCGCCGCCCGGCCCAGCTTTCCGGAGGCCAGCAGCAGCGGGTCGCCGTGGCGCGGGCGCTGGTGTTCGAGCCGAAGCTCGTTTTGATGGACGAGCCGCTCGGAGCGCTGGACAAGCAGCTCCGCGAGCAGATGCAGTACGAGATCAAGCACATCCACGAAAACTTGGGCGTCACCGTCGTGTACGTCACTCACGACCAGAGCGAGGCGCTGACGATGTCGAACCGCATTGCCGTGTTCAACGACGGGGTCATCCAGCAGCTCGCTCCGCCGGAAACCCTGTACGAAGCCCCGGACAATGCCTTTGTCGCGCAGTTCATTGGCGAGAACAACACGCTCGTGGGCAACGTCACCTCGCTGGAAAACAACGGCCATTGCCGCGTGGCGATGGAAACCGGCGAGGAGTTTGAGGCCGCCGCCGTGAACATCGCGGGGGTTTCCCAGCAAACCATGATTTCCCTGCGCCCGGAACGGGTGGTGATCAACCCTGAAGAGGGGAGTTGCCCCAACCTTGCAAACGGGCGGGTGGAAGAACTGATTTACCTTGGGGACCATATCCGGGCCCGGGTGAATGTCTGTGGCCATGACGATTTCATCGTCAAGGTTCCGAACTCTGCGGGCCACGCTTACCTGCAACCGGGAGATGAGGTCCGGGTAGGCTGGCAGGCAGAGGATGCACGGGCACTCGACGTGCCCATTGCGGCTTGAGACTCCTGAAGTCTCAGCCAAAACCCAATGGGGTTTGGACAATCCAAATCCCGTGAATTCACTTCATAGGAGAGAACTTATGAAAATCATGAATCGTCTGATGGCACTGGCCGTGTCGGCAGTGCTGGGAGCCGCGGGCTTTGCCAGCCAAGCCTCCGCAGATGTCACTGTCGCCTCTTGGGGCGGTGCCTACACCATGAGTCAGCAGAAGGCCTACGCTGACACCTTCTCGGACTCCCCGCTGATTGGCGGGAAGGTCCAGTTCATCAACTACAACGGCGGCTTGGGCGAGGTGCGCACCCAAGTGGAATCCGGAAACATCCAGTGGGACGTGGTGGACGTGCTACCGCACGAGGCGCGGGTTGGTTGCGACGAGGGCCTCTTTGAAGAGTTGCCTCGCGATGTCTTCGCCAAGGCACCGGACGGAACGCCGATGGACGAGGACATCATGGTCCCGGTCCCGAACGACTGCGTGGTTCCGCAGATCTTCTGGTCCTACATGGCGTTCTACAAGAAGGGCACCTTCTCCGGGGCGCAGCCCTCGACGATTGGCGACTTCTTTGACGTTGCCAGGTTCCCGGGCAAGCGCGGCATCCACACTTGGGCCAACGCGCTGATCGAAATGGCACTCGTGGCCGATGGCGTGGCCGCTGGTGACGTGTACAGCGTCATGGACACGCCCGCAGGCATTGACCGTGCGTTCGCCAAGTTGGACACCATCAAGAACGATGCGGTCTTCTGGTCCTCCGGCGCCAAGCCGTTGGAACTGGTGAGCAGCGGTGAGACCTCGATGGCGCTGGCCTACAACGGTCGTGTCGGCGCAGCCATCCTTTCGGAAGGCGCCCCGTTCGTTCCGATTTGGGACGGTCAGGTGCTGGAAGAGGAATGGCTGGTCATGGTGAAGGGCACCCCGAACTATGACGAGGCTCTGCGCTTCCTGGTCCACGCCACCGCTCCGTACCAGCAGGCGGGACAGGGCAAGTACATCAACTACGGCCCGATGCGCAAATCTGGACTGGACATCATCAAGGCCAATGAGCCGTGGTTCAACACCGGAGTGACCATCATGGAGCACATGCCCAACACGGAAGAGCACACCAAGAACGCGGTGTTCGCAAATCCGGCCTGGTGGGCAGACAATGGCGACTCCATCTCGGAGCGCTTCACGGCCTGGAAGAGCCAGTAATCCCTTCCAGTCGTTCTGAATGAAGAGCGGGGAACCCTCGGCAACGACGGTTCCCCGTTTCTTTA
>CAZQXS010000214.1:0-3742 GCA_964597275.1 uncultured Pseudomonadota bacterium
CTCGGCATGGTGGCCCTCTTCGTGTTCTTCATGCTGCGGCTCACGCCGGGAGACCCTGCCGCGATTCTGGCAGGAGACAACGGGGAGCCGCATCAGATCGAGGGCATCCGCGAAGCCTTGGGCTTGAACGAACCCATCCTCACCCAACTCACCATCTGGTTGGGAAACATCCTGCAAGGCGATCTGGGCGAGTCCTTCTTCTTCAACAAGAAGGTCACGGAACTGATCGGGATGCGCGTGGAAGCAACCCTGTCGCTGGCCATCGTCACCCTAGTCATCACCTTGGCGGTAGCGATACCGCTCGGAGTGCTGGCCGCGTACCGTCATGGCTCATGGATTGACCGGATGGTGATGGGCTTTTCCGTGCTGGGCTTCTCCGTGCCCATTTTTGTGCTGGGGTACTTCCTGATCTTCATCTTCTCGGTGAAGCTCAAGTGGTTTCCCGTGCAGGGCTACAAGGAGTTGGCGGACGGCTTCTGGCCGTTTCTCTACCACCTGATCCTGCCCAGTCTCACGCTCAGCGTCATCTACATCGCCCTCATCGCCCGCATGACCCGCGCCAGCGTGATCGAGGTGCTGAACGAGGACTACATCCGCACCGCCTACGCCAAGGGCTTGAGCAACATGGTGGTGCTGATGCGTCATGCCTTGCGCAATGCGGCGGTTCCCATCGTCACCATCACGGGCATTGGCATTGCCCTCTTGATCGGCGGAGTCGTCGTCACCGAAAGCGTGTACAACATTCCGGGGCTGGGACGGCTCACCGTGGATGCCGTGCTGGGTCGGGACTACCCCACGATTCAGGCACTCATTTTGGTGTTCTCCTGCGTTTACGTCGTGATCAATCTGTTGATTGATCTCTCCTACACCCTGCTCGATCCAAGGATTCGGTATTGAGTGCGCTAGAGAAATCCCCCGTCGCCTTGGAGGTAGACAGCGCGGCCAGCGCGGCGGCAGCCTCCCGACTCACTGCCTGGCAGATGCTGGCGCACAATTCCAGCGTCTGGTTTGGCGGGGTGGTGCTGGCGGTGATGCTGCTCACGGCTCTGCTGGCTCCGTTTCTGGGCACGATTGATCCCAGCAACATTGATCCGATCTACCGCAACAAGGTTCCGGGAACGGAGCGCATGCTGCGGCTGGACGACGGCAGCGAGGTGCCGGTCACCCACTGGATGGGCACGGACATGCTGGGGCGCGACGTGTACAGCCGTGTGATCTACGGCAGCCAGATTTCGCTCGTGGTCGGACTGGCGGTGGCGGTTTTGAGCATCGCCGTCGGGCTGGCCATCGGCTTGGTTTCCGGATACATCCGCTGGCTCGACAGCATCGTCATGCGCATCATGGACGGGCTGATGGCCATTCCCGGAATCCTGCTGGCGATTGCCTTGATGTCCCTGTTCAATGCAGGCTTGGGCACAGTGATTTTTGCGATCTTCATTCCGGAAATCCCACGGGTGGTGCGGCTCGTGCGCTCCATCGTGCTGTCCATCCGCGAGGAACCCTATGTGGAAGCGGCGATTTCGGTGGGCACCTCCTTGCCGCTGATCCTCATCCGGCATGTGCTGCCCAACACCATCGCCCCGCTGATCGTGCAGGGCACCTACATCTGCGCATCCGCGATCCTGGTGGAAGCCATCCTCAGCTTCCTTGGCGTGGGCATCCCTCCGGAAATCCCGACTTGGGGCAACATCATGGCCGAAGGGCGCATCCTCTTCCGCGTCTTCCCGCACAACCTGCTCTTTCCGGGCATCTTTCTCGCGGTCACCATCCTCGCGGTCAACATCCTTGGCGACGGCCTGCGTGACACGCTGGACCCGCGCATGGCAAAACGGCTGGGCTGAGGCTATGCAACCCGTTCTGAAAATTGACAATCTCAGCGTGCAACTGCCCAAGGGGGCGGATCGACAGCACGCGGTGGAAAACGTCAGCTTCGAGGTGCGCCCCGGCGAGATCCTTTGCATCGTCGGCGAGTCCGGCTCTGGGAAATCCGTGACGGGACTCAGCGTGATGGGCCTGTTGCCCAAGGGACAGCTCACGCCCGTTTCCGGGCAAATCCTGCTTCAGGACGAGAACCTGCTGGAGGCTAGCGAGGAGCGGCTGCGGGACTTGCGCTGCACGGGCATGTCCATGATCTTTCAGGAGCCGATGACCGCGCTCAACCCCGTGATGCGCTGCGGGGATCAGATTGACGAGGTGCTGCGCACGCACACCCCGCTGGATCAAAAAGAGCGCACCCAGCGCATTTTGCGGATCATGGAGGAGGTCCGGCTTCCCGAACCAAAACGCCTGATCAACACCTACCCGCACCAGCTTTCCGGAGGCCAGCGTCAGCGCATCATGATCGCAATGGCGCTCGTCCTTGAACCCGTGCTGCTGATCGCGGACGAGCCGACCACTGCGCTGGATGTAACCACGCAGGCCAGCATCCTCCAACTCATCCGGGACATCCAGCGGGATCACCAGACCGGGGTGCTGTTCATCACCCACGACTTTGGGGTGGTGGCCGAAATCGCCGACCGCGTGGCGGTGATGCAGTGGGGCAAGGTGGTGGAATTCGGGGAAGCGCAGCAGGTGCTGTCCAATCCGCAGCACGAGTACACGCGCATGCTGATCGGCTCGGTGCCCAGCATGAAGCCCAGCCACCGGGAACGTGAGGAATCCGCGCAGGTCGTGCTGAACACCGACCGCCTTTCCAAAACCTACAGCGAGCGTTCGCTCTTTCGGGCCACCCGAACCGTCCATGCCGCGCAAAAGGTGGACTTGGAGGTGCGGCGGGGCGAAACACTGGGGATCGTCGGCGAGTCTGGCTCCGGAAAAACCACCGTCGCCCGCTGCATCGCCCGCCTGATTGACCCCTCCAGCGGCGAAGTCTTTCTGGACGGTGACGAAATCGGACGGCTCCGGACGGGACAACTGCGCCCCTACCGCCGTCGCATCCAGATCATCTTTCAGGATCCCTACCGCTCGCTCAACCCGCGTCGGGTGGTGGGGGATTCCATCATCGAAGGCGCAACCAACTACGGCCTTTCTCACAGCGAAGCACTCAAGCGGGCGCGATCCCTGATGGAACTCGTGCATCTCGACCCCAACGCGCTCGACCGCTTCCCGCACCAGTTTTCCGGAGGCCAGCGTCAGCGCATCTGTATCGCCCGCGCCCTCACGATGGAACCAGAGGTGCTGATTGCGGACGAGGCCGTGTCCGCCCTCGATGTCTCGGTGCAGGCGCAAGTCCTCAAGCTACTGGACGACGTGCGCCGACGCTTCAACCTCGCCCTGCTCTTCATCACCCACGACCTACGCGTGGCTGCGCAAATCTGCGACACCGTGGCCGTGATGAGCCAGAGCAAGGTCGTCGAATACGGACTCACCCACGACGTCTTCACCAATCCCCAGCACGAGTACACCCGCTCCCTGCTCGACGCCGCCCCCGGCAAGGATTGGGACTTCGGCACCTTCCTCGCGGCCTGAGTCCCGACCACCGCCCCAACGCAGTCACGGTTCACGCGGACCCAAAAGGGAGCCGCGAATCCTCAAAAAGGCTTGACACCCCCCGCAACCCGTGAGACTCTGCGGGCAAATCAGGCAACGGACGGCACGGGGAAATCAAGGCAAGACGATCCGCGAGCCTCCGTGAGAATCCGTGGCAAGAATCTTTGCTTAGGCGATTGAGTTAACCGAGTACCCAACCCAACCCGAACGAAGGAGGTCACCATGACCACACTGACGATCAACGGAGAGCCCC
>CAZQXS010000215.1:0-3709 GCA_964597275.1 uncultured Pseudomonadota bacterium
CCCGCCGCCCGGCTCATGGAAGCCCGGATAGTAGTAGTACTTGGCCGCCTCATAAAACTTCAAGAAGTAGTCGTTGTACGGCCCCACCCACTCCGTGGCATCAATCGCCCCGGAAACGAGGTTCTCGTAAATCTGACTACCGGGAAGCGAAACCGGGGACGCACCGAGCTTGGCCATCACGTCACCACCCAAACCCGGAATCCGCATCTTCAGCCCCTTGAGGTCATCGGCGGATTCGATCTCCTTGTTGAACCAGCCGCCCATCTGGGTTCCGGTGGCCCCGCAGGCAACCGGCTTGAGACCATACTCTCCTGCGATCTCGTCCCAAAGCTCCTGTCCGCCCTTGAACTTGATCCAGGCGTTCCACTCGATGGTGGTCATGCCAAAGGGAACCGTCGTGAAGTAAGCCCACCCCGGATGCTTGCCCTTCCAGTAATAATCCGCAGAGATGTAGGCTTGGGAGTTCCCGGAGGCCACCTCATCGAAAACGTCGAAGGCACCGACACGCTCTCCCCCGGCAAAGTACTGGGTGGTGATGCGGCCTTCGCTGAGTTCCGTGATCCGTGCGGCCAAGCGCTGGGCACTAGTTCCCAGGCCCGGAAAGTCTCGACCCCAACTTGAGACGATTACCATTTCCTTGCGACCTTGGGCGATTGCAGGGGCCGACATTGTTGAAGCCGCTGCAACAGCTGCTCCTCCAGCCGCAGCACCCTTGAGGAATTTTCGTCGTTCCATACTCATTGTTCTCTCCTTGCGTGAATTGGAAAAATGGCACGTCGTGCCGGAAACCTGAACAAAGCAGGCACTCTACCCTGCCCCAATGCTTTTGGGATGTCAAGCAGGAACCGTAATCCGAGGATTCGATGTTCCGCCCCCAAAGAATTTCGAGGGTGGATTCATTGGATGGGCTTCCTTTAGGCCGTCATTCCCGCGCAGGCGGGAATCCAGTAACACACGGCCGCTTGCTCTGGCTTCCGGGTCTGCGCTCCGCCGTTCGTGCTGAGCCTGTCGAAGCATGGACGAGGTTCGCCCTTCGACAGGCTCAGGACGAACGGAGATTACACAAGCAGGCAATGCCAGCATTGACCAAGGCCTCACTCCCACAATTTTCTCAATTGGGTTTGACGTTCAGGCTGGAAGAAATCAGCACCAGGTAGGGCGGATGAAGCACAGCGCATCCGCCTGCCTCGGCTGCGGTGTTGGCGGTTCCGCTTCGCTTCATCCGCCCTACCCTATCATTGAGTGTTGAGCCACTACCAAAATTTTTCAGAATTGAGAAAAAAGCGAGGCGGGGCATCCAGGCTTGAGCAAGGGCGGGACGTCACCCGCAGTTCTGGCGCAGTTGCCGAGCTTGGGCGGCGCGTTGCCGGAAGAGCTGCTGCTGGGGAAGCGCGGGGGATTTGCGGTGCTGGCCCTGGCGGATTTGCTGGAAGCGGCGCTGTTCGCTTTCGCCAAGGTTGACTCCTTTGCGGAAGCGGAACCAGAGGGAGTTGTTGATGAGTCGGTCGTGTTCGGCGGTGTGTTCGCTGCGGCTCCGCTCGGCCTCGACGCGCTCCTTCACGTCCTGCAGGCAGTGAGTCTTTTGGTGCTGACGCTGGAAGAGGCGGTCGGTGGCAAACTGCTGGGCGCTGGCCCCCGTGGGAAGGAGGCCCACCCCCCAGACGAGCAGGACTCCGGAGAGGCATCGCGCAAAAAATCGTGACATGGGGCTAAAGTTCTTGTGGAAAACTGCCGATGCGAGGAACAGGTAAAACGGTCTCCCATGGACGGGAGTTGCTCTTGGACAAGCAAGTTTGGAGCCGCCACCCAAGGCGGGAGGGTGGAGTTTTTCCACCTGAAGGAGGTTCGGACATTGGAAGGCCGAGCTTTGTCGTTTTGCGGGAAACGGCGTGTTTCACTCCGCATCACGGAATCCTCCAACTTGCCGCTGGCCGAACCGCCTGATGGAACGGGCGGACTGTTGCCTCATGCAGACGGACATCCGCTTCTGGATGTCGTGGTCCAGCCATCGCCTTCTCCCTCTGAGGAGGCGGGGTGGATGGTCTTGCTTGCTAAACGACAACAATCCTCTGATGATGGAGAGAAGGACATGACCCCTTCAGAGCAAAAAATCGAGCAGTATCACTCGCTCGTTGGTGATGACACCAGCTATCGGTTCGAGCAGAACGTGTCCCACGCGGTGCAAGAACTCGCGGAGTCGTTCCAAGGAAATTTTTTGGACAACGAGTCCAAGGTGGATTACGCGACCCACGTCTTTGCGAAGATGTTGGACGACCTCTCGGACTTTTTGGAGCATCCCAGCATCGTGAACTGAGCCTATGGTTGCCCCGCCGTCCGGGACGATCCGGACGTGGATGCGTCGCCAGCAGTGGCGCTGGACGCTAAGGCGGGCGGGGATCACCAGCGTGGCGGGCAGCGTGGTGCTGCTCGCGTTGTGCCTGTTGCGCCTGCCGGAGTGGTCCCACTGGCAGTGGGGCGTGCTGGACGGGCTGCTGCTGACGGCGGCGGCGGGTTCCGCATGGCTGGGGAGTTCCCCCAAATTCCTGCTGCCCCGAATCGCCCGGCGGGATTACGCGCTGGCCGAGGCGTTGCGGACGGAACTGGAACTGGCGTCCGCCCCCTCCGGAAACGAGTTCCACGAGCAGTTGCGGAGCCAGCATCGCCAACAACTGGAAGCGGACCTTGCCGCCGCCGGAACCCGTCTGTTCCCCAACTGGCAGGGGCCGTGGCTGGTCGTCCTTGTGGTGCAGGGCGCACTGGCGTTTTCGCTGTGGCAGGGCGTTCCGAATTTCCGGCAACTCGATGCGCTGGTTTCGGCTCCGCCAGAAATCCCCCACACCTACCGACTGCTGTTTCCCGCGTACCTCAACCGCCCCCCGGAGGTTTTCCCACAACTGCCCGGCGCGCTTGACGTGCCGCAGGGCAGCCGTCTGGAAATCACGCTGCTCGCCGAGGTGCCGCCCGGCGACGAGAGCGGCTTTTCCCACACCGAACACTTCCGCCCCCTGCGCTGGCTGGAAGGCTCCGGGCGCTGGAGCGCGTCGCTGACGCTTGAACATTCCGGCCTCCTGCAACTCGACTGGCGGCAGCAAGCCGTGCCCGTGCAGGTCCGTCTCGACGAAGCGCCGCTGCTCGCCGTGACGTGGCCCGCCCTGCCCCACATCTTTGACCGCTCCCTCCTGAACGTGAACCTGCTGGCCCAAGACGATCATGCGCTGGGGCTCATCGTGCTGCGCTACCACATCGCCGCCAGCGGACGAACGTACCGCGAAATCATCCAGTCCTTCGAGGATCACTACCCCAGCCATCAGGAACTCTTCGAGTGGTCGCTCTCCGGAAGCGTCCTGCGGGCCGGAGACAACGTGACCGCGTGGGTGGAGGTTTCCGACAAGGACACCCTACACGGCCCGCACGTCACCCGCTCCGGCGTGTTCGCCTTTGTCGTGGAAAGCCAGCGCGAGTTTCACGAGGATGTCCTGCGCCGCCTCCGGAACGTCAGCCGCCGCCTGCGCGAACTGGTCAACGTCCTCGACCTGCGCGACCTTCCCAAAACCGAGGCCGAGGAACAACGCCTCCTCGAACTCCTCACCGGACTGGAAGCCGACGCGGCACACGACTCCCTGCTCTCCGAACCGCTCCGGACCTTCATCAGCGAACTGCGCCTGCAACTCCGCCACTTCCAGCAACAGCGCAAGCAGGCCGCCCCAAA
>CAZQXS010000216.1:0-3660 GCA_964597275.1 uncultured Pseudomonadota bacterium
ATCAACGCAATTCAGGTTGCAACTGTGGGTGCAACCGCAGATCATTTAATGCCGAAATTCATTGTTGAGTGGAGGTCATCCCGTTCGTGCTGAGCGTGTCGAAGCACAATGGGGTTCACCCTTCGACAGGCTCAGGGCGAACGGAGTACCCAGGTTCTGAGAGTCGCACAAGCACGGATCGAAAACACAGATTCCAATGAACGATTACCCCCGCGACCTGATCGGCTATGGCCGTACCCCCCCGGACCCGCAGTGGCCCGGAGGTGCCCGCATCGCGGTGCAGTTTGTGATCAACTACGAGGAGGGCGGCGAGAACTGCATCCTCCACGGAGACAAGGCGTCCGAAGCCTTTCTCTCCGAAATCGTGGGCGCTCCGGCACTGGAGGGAGTGCGGCACATGAACATGGAATCCATCTACGAGTACGGCAGCCGCGCCGGATTCTGGCGGCTGCATCGGCTCTTCACGGGACGCGGCATCCCCGTCACGGTCTATGCCGTGGCGATGGCACTGGAGCGCAATCCGGAGGCCGTTGCGGGGATGCTGGAAGCGGATTGGGAAATCGCCTCGCACGGCTACCGCTGGATTGACTACCAGTACATTTCCGAAGCGGAGGAGCGCGAGCACATCGCCCGCGCCATCGAAATCCACACCCGCATGACGGGAAGCCGGCCCCTGGGCTGGTACACGGGACGCACTGGACCCAACACCCGCTTGCTGGTGCTGGAGGCCGGGGGCTTTCTCTACGATTCGGATTCCTATGCCGATGACTTGCCCTACTGGGTGGACGGCTTGAACGGCGGTCCCCACCTGATCATTCCGTACACGCTTGATGCGAACGACATGCGCTTTGCGACCAATCAGGGTTTCAACTCCGGGGATCAGTTTTTTGCCTACCTCAAGGATGCCTTTGACACGCTCTACGCCGAGGGCGAAACCGCCCCGAAGATGATGAGCGTCGGCCTGCACTGTCGGCTCGTGGGGCGTCCCGGACGTGCCGCCGCGCTGGCGCGTTTTCTCGATTATGTGCAGTCGCACGAGCATGTCTGGCTCTGCCGCCGCCTCGACATCGCCCGCCACTGGCACGAACACCACCGTCCTGTCTGAAAACACCCGGAAATGGAAACCGCACCCACTCTCTTCATCACCTCCCCGCACGACGACCGCTACGCGAAGCTCCACCTCAACCTCGCCGAGGAGCGGCTAGGCACGGTGGTGCTGGACGCGACCGATGATTTTTTTGCAGAGAAGGAAAACCTGATCAAGCCGGGACGCGGCATCTTCATCCCGGACAAGTTCACCGAGGACGGCAAGTGGATGGACGGCTGGGAGTCGCGCCGCAAGCGGGTTCCCGGGCACGACTGGTGTACGTTGCGGCTGGGCGCTCCGGGGCGCATCCGGGCGTTGGACATCGACACCAACCACTTCACGGGCAACCACCCGCCCTTCGCCTCAGTGGAAGCCTGCGAGATCACGGGCGATTCGGACGAATCCACCGTGTGGACAGAACTGCTGCCCAAGTCGCCGCTGGAGGGCAGCTCCCAGAATTTCTTTGAAATTGCCGACGAGCGCCGTTGGACGCATCTGCGCCTGCACATCTATCCGGATGGCGGCGTGGCGCGTTTGCGGGTGTATGGCGAGCCGTTTGTGGACTGGTCGCAGATCGGCGCAGACGAACTTGTGGACCTCGCGGCCTCGCGCTATGGCGGCAAGGCGGTGGCCTGCAACGACCAGCACTTTGGGCACATGGACAACCTTGTTGCGCCCGGACGCGGAGTGAACATGGGCGACGGCTGGGAAACGCGCCGCCGCCGTGAACCCGGCAACGACTGGGCCGTGATCCGGCTGGCCCGCGCTGGAACCGTCCGCAAGGTCGAGGTGGACACCGCGCACTTCAAGGGCAACTATCCGGATCGGTGCAGCTTGGAGGCGGTGCGGCTCGCTCACGGAATCGAGCCTGCGGATTGGGCGGGTGCCGAAATTTCGTGGCAAACCCTGCTCCCGGAGGTCAAACTGGAGGCCGACGCACAGCACGATTTCGAGCAGGAATTGCAGGCGGTTGGCGCAGTCACGCACGTCCGGATCAGCATCTACCCCGACGGCGGCATCAGCCGCCTGCGACTGGTGGGCACCAAGGCCGAATAGGCCGATTTTCCTCACAAGTCACCCCGCCTCCGCGTCTTTGCCCCACTTTTGCAAAGTCTGTCCTAGGGGGTCATTCCCGCGCAGGCGGGAATCCAGAATTCTTCCACCCTCGATTGTCGCCCAACGGACAGCGTTTTTCACTCATGGCCCGGTTCATCGTGGAGGGCGGCCACCGTCTCTCCGGCACCATCACTCCATCCGGCAACAAGAACGAGGCGCTGCCCGTGCTGGCGGCCTTGCTGCTCACCGCCGAGCCGGTGGTGCTGCACAACGTTCCAAGGATCCGGGACATCGAGGTGATGTGCGACTTGCTCTCCAGCCTTGGCGTACGCATCACTGAGCTAGGGCCGAACCAGCTCCGCTTCGACGCAGCCACGCTCTCGTCCTCCACCCCGGAGTTCGGAAAGGCGTCGCAGATTCGCGGCTCCTTTTTGCTGGCGGCCCCGCTGCTGGTCCGTTTGGGACAGGCCAACCTGCCTGCGCCTGGAGGCGACAAGATCGGCCTGCGTCCGGTTCACACGCACCTGCAAGCCCTGCGCGGGCTGGGCGCGTGGATTGAAACGGACGGCGACGACAACATCTACCGCATGCAAACCTCTGGGTTTCGGGGAGACGAACTGCACCTTGACGAGGCCAGCGTGATGGCCACCGAAAACGCGATCATGGCTGCCGTGCTGGCTTCCGGGACCACCACGATTTACAACGCCGCCTGCGAACCGCACGTTCAGGGACTCTGTCACTGCCTCAACACGCTGGGGGCGAACATCACGGGCATCGGCACCAACCTGATCACCGTTGAGGGCGTGTCGCGGCTGCACGGCGGCGAGTACACGCTTCAGCCCGACCACATTGAGGTCGGTTCCTTCATTGGACTGGCGGCGGTGACTCGCAGCGAGTTGTGCATCCGCAATGCGGCGGTTCCGCACCTGCGCATGACCCGGATGATGTTCGAGCGCCTTGGCGTGGAAACACGAGTGAAGGGCGGGGATTTACACGTTCCCGGAGACCAAAAGCTGACCGTTCAGGCGGACATTCCCGGAGGCATTCCGAAAATTGACGATGGCCCCTGGCCTGCGTTTCCGGCAGACCTGACGAGCATCATGACCGTCACGGCCACGCAATGCCGGGGGGCGGTGCTGATTTTCGAGAAGATGTTCGAGAGTCGCTTGTTCTGGGTGGACAAGCTGATTGCGATGGGAGCGCAGATCATCCTCTGTGATCCGCACCGGGCGGTGGTTTCTGGACCCTCCCCGCTCCACGGGGCGCTGGTGTCCTCTCCGGACATCCGGGCGGGAATGGCTCTGCTGATCGCCGCGATCGGGGCGCAAGGCACCTCCGAAATCCAGAATGTCCACCAGATTGACCGGGGCTACGAGCGCATTGACGAACGCCTCAACGCCATCGGTGCCCGCATTCAGCGGCTGGACTGAAAACATAGACGGTTTTCGTCTCACTTCACTTCTGACCTGCCCCCCTAAAATTGGTCCACCTAATAAGTTAGTATTTTGCTAACTTAG
>CAZQXS010000217.1:0-3617 GCA_964597275.1 uncultured Pseudomonadota bacterium
CAGGGCGGAGCAAGCAAAAACTCCTAGTCGGTGAAGTGCCTTGGCAGAGGCGGTTCGCCACCCCTCAAGCTCAAGTCCATCTTCATACAGGTGTTGTTCAACGGGTTGTCCGGATACAGCCCTTGATGAACGCCAAGGGCTTCGGGGCCGTCAATGAACTTCTGGAACTCCTCGTCCGATACCGTCGCTTTTGCTTCATAAATGCAAAAGATCGGTCCTTCCTTGTCAATGAAGAAGGATTGGTGCAGGTGAATGCCTCGTTTTTCCATATTCGCAGCAAACTGCTGCCATTTTTCATCATTCCACTCGGTGTTGAGCTTCTCAAAGTATTTTTCAGCCATGCCCAGCCGGAACGTGTGGTGGACCACAAAGAAGTTTGATGCCATCTTGAATCCTTGGTTTGGGGTGAATGCGCTTGGCAAAAAGCCTCGACTCAGAACCTGAGTCTTCGTTGAAAAATAGAGATGTATCAGCCCCCCCCCATTTTGGTCAAGCTCTTTCTGAAAAAAACGCAAAAAAAGTGAAAAGAAGCGGAAATTCCGGCGGAACTCGCGGCAGAAATCACGGGAGGCCGATCCCCATTCGTCTCCGATTGACACCGAACCCCCGGAGGCTTACAATCTCTGCATGAAGCTCGCCTGTGATCCTGCCAAGCGGGACAAGACTTTGAAGAGGATTTGCCATGCCTGACCCTGCCTCATCCGCCACGGCCTCGGTCTTGGAGACGGTCGCCGCCTTGGGGGTGCCGCACGAGGTGATCGAGATTGACCCCGCCCTTGCAGACACCGCCGCGTTTTGCGAACACTACGGGTTTCCGATGGAGCAGTCCGGGAACACGATCGTGGTGGCATCCAAGAAGGAGCCGAAGGTCTATGTCGCCTGCGTGGTGCTGGCGACGACGCGGCTGGACGTGAACAAGCGCGTCCGCAAGCTCATGGGCGTGTCCAAGGTGTCCTTCGCGACGGCGGAGGAAATGCACGCGCTGACGGGCATGGAGGTGGGCGGCGTGACGCCGTTCTCCTTGCCGGAGGGGATGCCGCTCTATGTGGATTCCCGGCTGATGGAACTGGAGTGGATCATCCTCGGCGGCGGCGGTCGTGTCCACAAGCTCAAGATCAGCCCGGAGGTGTTCCGCAAGCTGGGGGCGGAAGTGGTGGAGGATTTGGCACTGCCCCTCACCCCAAGAACAGGCTAACGGCATGAACCGTCTTGTTGCCACTTGCTGTTCTGGATTCCCGCCTTCGCGGGAATGACGAACCGGAGCCAATCGTGACCGCTATCGTCATCGAACCCGAACCCGATTTAGGGTTTCCGCCTTCGCGGGAATGACACCAGAGAGACAGCGATCACCTAATCGAAATAACAAATTCATGACCCTACCCTGCCAGCGTGATCGGTTTGACCTGCCGGACGGCATCACCTACTTGAACTGCTGCTACATCTCGCCCCAGATGAAGGCGGCGACCGACGCCGGACAGCAGGCCGTGACCCGCAAGGCGCGTCCGTGGGAACTCGCTCCGGTGGATTTCTTCACCGAGTCCGAAGCCTTGCGGGGCGCATATGCGGAACTCTGCGAGGCCGAGGCGGGTGATGTGGCGCTGATTCCCTCTGCGAGTTACGGACTCGCTCTTGCCGCGAAAAACCTGCCCCTTTCATCCGGACAGCAGGTGTTGGTGTTGGCCAATCAGTTTCCGTCCAATGTCTATGCGTGGAAGGAGCGTTGCCGCGAGGTGGGGGCGGAGCTGCGTTTTCTGGAAGCAAGTCCGGGGCAGACGCTCAGCGAATGTGTGCTGGAGGCCATCGGCGAAACCACCGGAGTCGTGGCAGTGCCCAACGCCCACTGGTCCGACGGGCGCTGGCTGGACCTGAAAGCGATTGGCGCACGGTGCCGCGAGGTGGGAGCCGCGCTGGTGCTGGACCTCACGCAGTCGCTGGGGGCCGCGCCGTTTTCCGTAAAGGAGGTGCAGCCCGACTTCATGATCTCGGCGGGATACAAGTGGCTCTGCGGACCCTACACGCTGGGGATGCTCTACGCCGCGCCGCAGTGGCAGGACGGTTCGCCGCTGGAACACAACTGGATCGCCCGCAAGCAGAGCGAGGATTTCCGCAACCTTGTGAACTACCAGGACGGCTTCCAGCCCGGAGCGCGGCGTTACGACATGGGCGAGCGCAGCAACTTCGTGCTGGTGCCGATGGCGCTGGCCGCCGCCCGGCAGTTGTTGGACTGGACGGTTCCGGAAATCGCGGCTACTCTGCGAGAGCTGACGGCCCGCGTGGCGGAGGCCGGGCAGGCGTTTGGGCTGGAGATCATGCCGGAGCCGGAACGCGCCCCGCACTTTTTGGGACTCCGAAATCCCGAAGGCTGGCCGGAAGCGCTGGGAAGCCAGCTTGCCGAGCGCAAGGTGTACGTCAGCTTCCGGGGGGAGTGGATGCGCGTCTCCCCGCACCTTTACAACACGCAGGAGGACGTGGAGCGCCTCTTTTCCGAATTACGAAAATTGCAAACGGCCTGAGAGCGTCTGATGAGTTCGATTCCTGAAACGATGGCGGCGGTGCTGCTGACCGGGCACGGCGGCTTGGACAAGCTGGAGTACCGCGAGGACGTTCCGGTGCCCCAGCCCAAGATGGGGGAAGTGCTGATCCGGGTGCTGGCCGCCGGAATCAACAACACCGACATCAACACGCGCACCGCGTGGTACTCCAAGACCAACGAAGGCGCGACGCTGGAGGATGGTTCGACCACCCGCGAGGATGCCTCGGAGGACGGAACCTGGGGCGGGGCCGCATTGCGGTTTCCCCGCATTCAGGGCATTGACGTTTGTGGGCGAGTGGTTGCGGTCGGCTCTGGAGTGGATTCTTCCCGGATCGGCGAGCGCGTGCTGGTGGACCCGTGCCTGCGCGAACCCGTGCAGTGGAAGCCGTTTCAGGCGCACTTCCTTGGCTCCGAGTGCGACGGCGGCTTTGCGCAGTATTGTGCGGCTCCGGCCATCCACACCCACAAGGTCGAGTGTCCGCTCACGGATGTGGAACTGGCCTCGTTCCCATGCGCCTACGCGACGGCGGAGAACCTGCTGCACCGCATGAAGCTGGCGGCGGGCGAAATGGTGTTGGTGACGGGAGCTTCCGGAGGGGTCGGCTCAGCGGCGGTGCAACTGGCCAGGCGGCGCGGGGCGCGGGTGATTGCTGTTGCGGCAGAAGAAAAAGGCGCGTCCGTGGCCGCATTGGGCGCCGAGCGCGTGGTGCCGCGTGGGGCGAATCTGGTGGAGGCGTTGGGCAAGGAAAGCCTCGAAGCCGTGGTGGATTTGGTCGCGGGTCCGCAGTGGCCGGAACTGCTGGACCTGCTCAAGCTCGGCGGGCGCTACGCCACCGCCGGGGCGATTGCCGGACCCATCGTGCTGCTGGACGTGCGCACCCTCTACCTCAAAGACCTCAGCTTCTTCGGCTGCACCGTGCTGGACCGGGAGGTGTTCCCGAACCTGATCCGCTACATCGAGCGTGGCGAGATTCAGCCCGTGGTGGCTGCGACCTTCCCACTTTCCGAAATCGTGGAGGCCCAGCAACGGTTCCTCTCCAAGAAATTCACGGGCAAGCTCGTGCTGCTGCCCCCGTCCTGAACC
>CAZQXS010000218.1:0-3557 GCA_964597275.1 uncultured Pseudomonadota bacterium
AGCAGCCCCTGGCGATGCCCAAGGCTTTCCGGAGATTTGCGTGACGGACGGAGGGCGAGCCGCTGTTGCATGAAGCGCGTGTGGCGGTTTGCGGATTCCGGCGGAAGCGCGAGGAAAATCCGGAAGAGCAGGTGTTCCAGCGCGGTGTCCTGCTGACGACGCGCCTGCGCGAGGAAAAACGGCAGCAACGCGTTCGCCCACAGCACCACCAGCCGATCCTGCCCCACCAGCCGAGTCGGGATTCCGCCACCCCCCAACTGCTCCCACGGCTCCCATTCTGGCGTGGGAAACAGGGCTAGGCTCGCCTCAAGAATGCGGCTGCGGAATTTTGGGCGATCGGACTCTTGCTCCAACACCGAAAGCACACTCAGCCATGCGGCACTGAATCCAGAAGTCGCGGTGTGTCGCAGATGGTGGAACATCGCCAGCAGGCGGCGGTCGGGCGCGTTTTGCGGACGAGAGGACTGCCGCAAGCGGGTGGCCACGCGGACTTGCTGGGGCAGAGCGGCCCACTCGGACTGCCACTGCTGGAGTTCCCGGCGGATCGTCGGGTCGCCCGGAAGCCGCTGGGAGTCAAGCAGACCACAGGCTCCGAACCAGCGGGACAGCACCAACGCCCGCGCACTGCGGACGGGCTGCCGCAAATGCGAAAGCAGTTCCCGGAGCGGATAGAGCTTCGCCAGTTCCTCAAAGGACTGCGCGTGGACGGAATAGCCCAAAGCACGGAACATCCGCTGAAAAAGCAGTTCCTCCGGATCGCCCTCGTCCCAGCGTTCCTGCAACGCCTTCGCCTTGATGAGCAAGCGCCGCTCGGCGGCATGCTCCACCACCCGCCGGAGGCCCACCGGATCGCCAACCGCCCCGCATCGTCCGGGGAGCGCAGCAATTTTCTGCATCCGCGCCTTGGCTTCCTTGTGCGGCGGCATCGGCTCTTCCCACAGCAGCGGGGCCAGTTCCGCCTCTGGAATCGCACGCCCATCCTCGCGGATCGCCAACGCTTCGCGGTCGCGGTACAGCACCACATGCAGCACCACGCCGTTGTAGTCGGGATTGTGCTGGTGCCCGTGCGCAGTCCAGCCTGAGCTACGCAGGTGCAATTCCACCGCGCCAACATGCGTGGCCCACTCGCCGGAAGCCTCCTGAATCCGCAGCCGCGCCTCCCGAAAATCCGGCCCCGCGCCCCGGTTCGCCCAGCCCGGAAACTCCACCACGAGGGCCGCGCCGTCGCTGATCCGCAAATCCTCCGTCCGAAAATGCTGCTCCGCCCACACCCAGTGCAGTACCTCCTCGTGTTCCGGAAACTCCAGTGCGGTCACTTGAACAACTCCTCGTTGAGCGGACGCACCGTCAGGTTGATCTGCTGCGTCTGCTCAAGGCTTTCGTCCTCGCTCAGCGCAATTCCCATCGTGAGGCGAACCGCCAGTGGGAGGCACCCGGATTGCTTTTTGACACACTCGTGGGTTCGTGCAGACCACAACGGCTCCCACAAATCCGTCGAACCGCCCCCGAAGGCCGCTTGCTTCTCCGCAACCCGTGGCTCCACCAGAAACTTGCTCACCCTCCGGGAAAGCACCTGCTGCTTGCCTCCATCGGTGAACTCGTCATCGAGGTAGAAATCTTCTCGGCGCAAGAACTTCCAAACCTGATCATCGGAATCATATTCCAGAAAATAGCCGATTTCGTGCAGCTCTGGATCACCGATTTCACCGTTTTCATCAAGTTTGTAAAACTTCGCTCGCACGGCAGCGTGCAGGGAAACCACGCTGGAGTCCTCGTTGTTCGGCCCCAATTGCTGGCTCACATCGAGTCCCGAAACGCGGCCCTCGTCTCCACCCGCCTCGGCCCAGTGTTTGAGGAAGCGCACGGCTTGCAGATCGTCCAACACCATCTTCATGAGCAACCGCAATTCCTGCCGCGCCGAAAGCGTGTCCTGCACCCCACGGGTGGCTCCGGAAAGCTGAAAGAACGCGGAATAGACCAGCCCCACCACCATGCCGAGCAAGGCGATGGACACGAGCAGTTCCAGCAGGGTGAAACCCCGCGAGTGCCGCTTAGGGCTGGGCATCGGGCTTGACATACAAATCCGCCTCATAGGCACGTTCGCGTCCGCCCTCCTCCCACGTCAGCCGATAGCGCACTCGCCGAGTGATCACCCCCGGAAGCGGCTCCACGTCTTCCACAAGTTGCAACCACTGGTCGCCCGCGAGTTCGTGGTCAGTCTGAAACTCGCCTTGCGACACCGAAACCGGAGGCGGCTCTTTGGAGCGTTCGTGGAAGAGCAGTTGATTCTGGATGTGGGACATCGCCCGCCAAAGCGCGTCGGTGGTGTTGAGCGAGAAGAGGGCGGTGCCGTAAGTCTGGTAAATCGCCGTGAGGCTCAGGGTGAGGATGGAGAGGGCAATCAGCACCTCCAGCACAGTGAAAGCAGCACGGCGCATCGCTCAAAGCTCCTTGAGCGTGAGGGTGCCCAGAATGTTCTGCGAGCAAATGCTCCAGCGTCCGGGACCGCCCTGCTCCGCAAGCGTCAGGGCAAAGGGTTGCACAAAGCCGGAGCTGTCAATCTTGACTTCTAAACGCTCCATGCTGGAGGTGCCGAAGGTGCTGGATTCGCAGTCAAAGTCGGCATGGGTGGCTTCCAGAACCTCCAGCGAATCCGGAATGGGAATGGGACGCAACCCACGATCCGATTCGATGGGTTCGTACTCGTCCTTGTCGTTGGGTTGCTCGAACTGGATGGTGCGGGATTTCTCGTCGAGGACGAGTCGGTAGGAGCGGTTTTTGAGAACCGCATCGTTGCGGAGGATTTTGAGGCTGCGGACGAGGCTTTGGAAAACCGCCTCGTGGTCGGGCGTGAAAAGGGCGGAAAACTGCGGGACCACCGCCCCGATCAGCAGAGCCAGCACGGCAATCGCGGCGATGACCTCCAGCAGTGTGAACCCGGAGGGTCGCCGGGAGGAATCAGAGGTTTTTGGAACTGATGTCGGCGTCCAGTTCGGCCCCGCCGTCAATGCCGTCGGCACCCATCGAGGTGATCTCATAATCCCGGCCATCGCTGCTGGTGTAGCGGAACTCGTTGTCCCAGCCATCCTTGGGAAGGGAGTTGCCGCGCAAGTAGGGGCCGTTCCAGTTCTTGGGAATCAGGCCCACCTCCGGCTTGGTCAGCAACGCCTTGAGGCTTTGGTCGGTCGAGGGGTAGCGCCCGTTGTGCAGTCGGTAGAGGTCAAGTGCGGTTTCGATGCCCTTGATCTGCGTCTTCGTGGCGTCCACCCGGGCTTCAGCGGCGGCATTGAACAGGTACACCCCCACCACTCCGGAGAGCAGTCCGAGGATGAGGATGACAACCATCACCTCAATGAAACTGAATCCGAGGCGGCGGCGTGGGCGGATGCGGGGCTGGGACATGGCAAACTTGGCGGTTGACGTTCAGGGACACGCTAGAACAACTCGCCCACATGTGCAATGCCGAAACACAATTCCCGTCATTCCGGGCGCAGTGCAACGAAGACCCGGAATCCAGAGCAAACGGCCGTATGGCTGGATTCCCGCCTGCGCGGGAA
>CAZQXS010000219.1:0-3525 GCA_964597275.1 uncultured Pseudomonadota bacterium
ATGCTCCCTTCCAAAACTCTCCCATGCTCCATCTAGAAGCGCAAGCTCACAAACGTTGTGCGAGATTCGGCAGCTAGTCAGACTTGAGCGCTTGCACCAGCTTCCGGGAGAACTCCAGCACCGGAGCTTCCCAGTGCGGCGAAAACACGCCGCCGTCATAGCTGGGCGAACGCCGCCCCTGCTGAAGGATTTCCAGCAGGCCGACATCCTCTTGGTTGAGGTCGTGCCACATCTGCAACACGCTTTCGCGCTCGTCACGATAAGCCTCGGCGTGAGCCGCCTCTCCCATCAGGTACACGTGGATCTCCTCGCGAGTCCGCCCCGGAGCCTCCGGGATGATGCGCATCACGGCAAACTGGTCAGGCCACAACTCAATGGCCAGTGTTGGAAACAGCAAAAACCAAATGCCGCGAGTGCGTAGCGTTTCGGAAAGATTGGGGTAATGCGGCAACCCCGCACCGCGTCCGGCTTCGGGTTCCGGGAACTGGTAGAAGGTGGAGAAGCAGTGCTGATTCCACGTTCCCGGAGTGCGCGTGTGCATGGGGGCGAAGCGCAGCAGCTTGCGGTGGGCGGTGGGCACATGGTACTGCTCCATGAAGTTCTCGGCGGCAAACTTCCAGTTCGTTTGAATGTCGAACTCCAGCGTTCCCGCATGCTGCAATGCCGAAAGGTCATAGTCCGCCAAGCCGTCCTGCAAAGGGCGCAGGTGTTCTTCTAGCGAGGGCGCATCTCCGGAGAGGTTGACGAAGATGAAGTCCAACCAAGTAGCGATGCGCACCGGAACCAAGTTGAGCCGGGGATCGTCCGGCAGGGATGAGGTTTTTTTCTCGTTACTGTCGAAGTAGGGCCGCGCCTGCAACTGTCCGTCAAGATCGTACACCCACGAGTGGTAGGGGCACACGATGCGATTGCGCCCGGAACAGGGGGCGGTCAGCAGGGCGGCTCCCCGGTGTCGGCAGGCGTTGTGGAACGCGCCGATGCCGCCATCAGGACGACGCACCATCAGGATCGGACAGCCCGCGACCTCGGCGGGCTGCATGTCACCGGGACGGACAAGCTGATGCTGGAATCCCGCGAGCATCCACGTCCGTGCGAAAATCCGACTGCGTTCCAGCTCGAAAAACTCCGGGCGGGTGTACGCCGAATTCGGCAAGCCCGTGGCCTGCTCAATGGCTGACGAGAGCCGGGTTTCCAGCTCTGGACTCCAGTGTTCGAAGGGATCGGTGTTCATGGGGTCAGTGCCTCATCGTTGCTGCCCGAAGCATCGCAACTCCACGTTTGTAGAAAATGCGAGATCGCTTGCGTAATGGGAGAAACCCCCTAATCTGGTGGACGTTTGCAACCGTTGCCACTGACGAGTTGCACGAGGGTTCATTCCAACCGTGATCATGCCAGACTTCCCACACCTCTTCCAGCCCTTTCAACTGGGGTCGGCCCAGCTCCGGAATCGGTTGTTCAATCCGGCGCACGGAACGACCTTGGGCAAGGACGGCAAGGTCACGGACGAACTGATCGCCTACCACACCACGCGGGCCGAAGGCGGGGTGGGGCTGATCATTCTGGAAAGCATGACGTTGCACCCGACCTACGGCTTTCCGGAGGCGTTCCTTTATGCGGGAAGCGACGAGATCATTCCGGGGCTGGAGCGGCTGGGGCGCGAGTGCCGGGCGCGGGGCGTTCCGGTGTTCGGTCAGCTTTTTCACGCCGGACGCGCCGTGCGGCTCAGCCACGACGGCAGCCGCCCGCAGGTGTGGTCCGCTTCGGCGGTTCCGGACGAGCGCTACCGGATGGTGCCCGCTCCCATGCCGAACGCACTGATCTGGGAACTCATTGATGCCTATGTGAGCGCCGCCCAACGCTTTGCCGAAGCCGGACTGGACGGGGTGGAGATTCTGGCAGGCATGGGCTACCTGATCGCGCAATTCCTGAATCCGCACACCAATCGCCGCGAGGACGAGTTCGGCGGCAGTTTTGAAAACCGCTTGCGGCTACTCCGGGAAATCGTCACTCGCACCCGCGAGGCGATTGGCCCTTCCCTCACGCTCGGCATCCGGGTGAGCCTTGACGAAAAGGTGGATCGCGCCCTGCCTCCCGAAGACCTGATCCGCGCCTGCCAGGTGCTGGACGCAGACGGGCATTTGGATTACTTCAACGTGATCGCGGGATCGTCCGCCAGCCCGGACGGCTGGATGCACGTCTTTCCGCCGATGGCGATGCCGACGGGCTATGTCGCTCCGGACGCGGCACGACTCAAGGCGGCGGTGTCCAAGCCCGTGCTGGTCGCCGGACGCATCAACCAGCCGCACACCGCCGAAGCCATCCTCGCGTCCGGACAGGCCGACATGGTGGGGATGGTGCGAGCCTTGATCGCCGATCCGGAGTTTCCCAACAAAGCACGCACAGGCCGGGCCGAGGACATCCGAGCCTGCATCGGCTGCAATCAGGCGTGCGTGGGGCATCGGCTTGCCCACCACGCGATTTCCTGCATCCAGCATCCGGTGACGGGCAGGGAGCGCACCCTCCGGGAACCACGGCCTGCACAAGCCCCCAAGCGCGTGATGGTCGTTGGTGGAGGTCCGGCCGGCATGAAAGCCGCCGTGGTCGCCGCCCAGCGTGGACATGAGGTCACGCTTTACGAGCAGAGCCGACAGTTGGGCGGGCAGGTGTTGCTGGCACAGCAGCTTCCCGGACGGGCCGAGTTTGGAGGCTCCGTCACCAACCTGTTGCGCGAACTGGAGCTTTGCAGAGTCCGTGTTGAAAAAGGTGTGACCGTGACACCGGAATTCGTGCAGTCGGAAGTTCCAGAGGCCGTCATTCTCGCCACAGGTGCCCGCTCCTGCTTGCCGGAAGCCGAGATCGAGGGAGCCACCGTGGTGGAACACTGGGACGTGATTTCCGGCAAGGCCGAGGTGGGCGACCGCGTGGTGATCGCTGATTGGGCCTGCGACTGGGGCGGCCTTGGAGTGGCCGAGCAACTCGCCCGCGATGGCTGCCGAGTGCGACTGTTGAGCGGGGGAGTCGTGGCGGGAGAGCAGCTTCAAGGGATTGTTCGGGACCAGTGGCTCGGCATCTTGCACAAGCTGGGAGTCGAGATGATCCCCTTCGCCCGCTTCTTCGGGGCCGATTCGACCACGGCGTATTTCCAGCACATGACCAGCGGCGAACCCATCGTCTGCGAAGACGTGGACACCGTGGTGACGTGCTACGCGCGCCAAGCCGAAAATGCGCTTGCCGCATCGTTGCAGGACTTTTCGGGATCGCTCATCGTGATCGGAGACGCGGTTGCGCCGCGCACGGTGGAAGAGGCCGTGCTGGAGGGGTTCCGGGCGGCGTGGGAACTGTGAATGATCACGTCTCCTCAGTTCGTCATTCCCGCGTAGGCGGGAATCCAGAATTGCATGTCGTTACATGGGTTTCACGACTTCACACACGACGCCCGGAATGACCAATCAAGCCCCTCTCAAATCCGAGGCTTGCAGTCGCGGGAAAACCCTGCTAGAACCAATCTGCAAACCCAAGCTGGAA
>CAZQXS010000220.1:0-3504 GCA_964597275.1 uncultured Pseudomonadota bacterium
AACTCACCCTGCGGCTGGCGGACGGCACCTTGCACACCTCCGTGCAGCGGGTGGAACCGAACTCCTGAAACGGTTCAGGCAACGCGAACCAGCCCACTTGTGGCGTTGCTCATCACTGAAGGTATTGCCGCAAAAACCGCAGCACCTCCGCCTCAAACTCCCGCAGTCCCTTGCGGACCACTTTCTGCTGCGCGGCCTGCTGTTCGGTGGCGCTGAGGTCGCCCGGAGCCTTGGCAAGCAGCCGCTTGGCGGTCCACGTCTTGCGGGCCAGCGCGGTTCCGGCCTCGTCCTGCACGGTCAGCGTGAGGTAGGCGGTGGCCATGCCCTTGAAGAGGAATTGCCCGGCGTGGTCGTCCAGCCGCACCACAAGGGTCGGGGTGAGGATCCGGAACGCCTCGGTGTGCGTGAGGTCGTCCACCACGCGACCGCCTGCTTCGCGCAGCAGCAGCGCGAGGTGGTCCCGAAACTCTCCGTGCAGACGTGCAGGTTTGGCGGAGTCGCCCACCACCAACTGCACCGGAAGCCAGTCGGCCTCGGCGGATTTTGCGGCTTGGGCTGCTGAGGGTTCCGCTTCCTTGGGACGCGCCATGCGGGCCAGCACCATGTGCTGCCGTTCGGGAATCCAGAAGAAGTGAGCAAAGCGCACGTCCTTCAATTCGATGACCGCACCCGACTCGCGGATTTCCTGCTCGAACTGCCGATTCCCGGATTCGCCCTCCAAGTCCTGCTCTCGGTAGAGCCGCCCCACCGTGCGGGAGCGGATGCGCACGGCGATGCGCTTGCGGAGGTCGTTGCGGGCGCGGGTTTCGGCTTCGGCGCGGCAGGAGTTGAGGTTCGCGCAGTCGTCCACAAAGGCCAGTCCACACCAAAACTCGGTTTCGCAGTCACGCGGCAATTCCAACTGCCACGCCGGGGGCGTCTCGCCCTGCGCCAGCGTGACCAGTGCGGTCTGTTTTTCCGGTTCGGCGGACGGGGCTTCCGCTTTTGCGTCCGGTGTCTGTTCGCGCAAATCGGCTTTGGCAAGGTTGCTTTCATGCTGCTGGTGGGCTTCCGCCAGCTTGGTTCGTGGCTCCGTTTGTGGTGCCGGACCACACGCCGCCAGCGCCAGTAGCAGACCCACCCCAAAAATTACCGCTCTCACAGCACCTCCGCAACCTGCTCCAGAAAATCCGGAGGCGAGCCTTCCAGCACCAGCCGCACCTTGTGGTCCGCGTCCACCACCACGAGGGTCGGAAAGATCAGCAGCGTGCCCAGCTTCTGCGCCTGCGGAAAGACTCCGGCGCGGGCGAACTTCTTGGCGAGTGTGCCGAGTTCGTCAAAGTACACGGTCGTTTCCGGAAGGCCGAGTTCGCGCACAAAGCGGCGGATTTGCCGCTCGTGGTCCGGCGCGTCAGGAATCCCCAACTCGCGCACATAGGGGTCCACGAACAGCAGCCGCGCCGTCACCCCGCGCTCCTGCATGAACTGGTGCAGCGCGGGCATCTCGCGGATGCACGGCGGACAGCGCGTGAAGAAGAAGGACAACACCACTGGCCCCGTCGCCTGCCGGGAATCGAAACGCTCGCCCGCAAGATTGCGGATGCGGAACGGGCGCACCTCCGGCTCCGCCCACGCCGTGGCTGTGGCCGTGACCAGCAGCGCCAACACCAGCCCAACCGCAAGGGTTCGCTTTAGCACTCGGGGTTTCATCGCCTGAAACAATAGATGTTGCATTTCTGTAACCTGTAAGCTGCAATAATCAAAAAAGCCTCATATTGGACTTCTACCGACCGAGTGAGTCCCCACCGTTGAAGGCGGTCGGTGCCCGTGGTAGGCTGAACGGTAAAGCACTCACCATCGTCTGCAAAAAACTGCCATGACCACCGAAGCCGTCACCATCGAGGTTTCCCCGGAAACCGCCCGTGTTTACCAAAACGCCCCCCTTGAGCGCCGTCAGGCCGTGTCCCAACTGCTGGAGGTGTGGTTGCAGGACGAGGCGGAACCTCAACTGACCCGCCGCCAAGCCACTGAGACCATCCGATCCATCCAAGCAGGGTCGGTGCGCAAAGGGACAGACCGCATCACCCCGGAAGAAATCGAGGCAGAAATCCAAGCCGTGCGCCGGGAACGTCGCTCGTGATCCTCAACATGAGAAAAGCGAGGCAAGTCCGGTAGGTTGGGCGAAATTTTTTTGAACGCTTCCCACGGTGGCTGTTTTCATCAGGCTCCTTTGTTGAAAAATTCACTCCCACTGTAGGCGCAGCTCCCCGTGTCATAGGTCTTCAACAAAAAGGGTTGCATTTCTGTAACCTATAAGCTACAAGTTAATGACGGAGCCTCGTGTCATCCTCGAAGAGTACCTGACCTCGGAAGGCCGCAGTCCTTTCCGAGACTGGCTGCACTCACTCAAAGACCGTCAAGCCCGTGCCCGCATTCGGGTCCAACTGGCCCGGCTGGCCCTCGGCAATTGGGGAGACCTCAAGCCCGTTGGCCAAGGGGTTTCCGAACTGCGCATCAACTATGGTCCCGGCTATCGCATCTACCTTGCGGCACGGGACTCGACTTGGGTGCTACTGCTGGGAGGCGGCACCAAAAAACGTCAACAAACCGACATCCGCAAAGCCCATGACTGCTGGAACGACTACCAACGACGTTGATCGTCCCAAATCCCGTCCTTACGAAGAAGGGCTGCTCGAAGACCTGCAAGCTCCGGAAGAAGCGGCGGCCTACCTGAGTGCTGCCCTTGCGGACAACGACCCCTCGGTGTTCCTGCTGGCGCTTCGGCAGGTCGCCAACGCTCGCGGCATGTCCCGGCTGGCCCGTGAAGCCGACCTCAATCGGGAAAGCCTCTACCGGATGCTTTCCGCGCCGGGCAACCCGCGACTCTCCAGCCTGACCGCCCTGCTCCAGCCCCTCGGCCTGCGGCTCGCCGTGACCGCCGAGTGAAGCCCCGCCGTTGAAGGCGGTCGGTGTCCGTGGTAGGCTAAGTTGTTGAGCCGTCACAGCCTACAAGCAAGGAGTCCCATGGAAATCGAAACCACGCTGGCAGAATTACCAAACCGCCTCAAAGCCCTGTCGCATCCCTCATCTGCCAAGGTCCGCTTGCAGATTGAGGAGGTGGCACCTGAGCCAAGCAGCCGCTGGTCGTACATGGCCGAGCGTCTTCAATCTGCGGCCCCCCTTTCTGGATGTGGGGATTCCGTCCTTGAGCAGTCTCAGGCGTTCCGGGACGAGTTCGCATTTCCACAGGATTCCAGCGGAAAATGAATCCGTGGTCTTCATCAGGCTCCTTTGTTGAAAAATTCACTCCCACTGTAGGCGCAACGCCCCACATCCACAAGACGGCCCTTGCCTCCAAGGCGAACGGACCTCCCCCGCTCCAGCCCGGTCGGTGGGGCAAAGGCGGTTCCGCCGTGCCCAACCCCCGCCCGCGTTGGGCACGCGGCGCTTTGCCCAACCTAACTCCTGCTGCGCTCCAGTGGCGCAGGCGGACAAACTCACTGCACGTCACCAAGGCAATTCTCC
>CAZQXS010000221.1:0-3473 GCA_964597275.1 uncultured Pseudomonadota bacterium
TTGTCTTGCTGAAACTGGCACGCTACGGAAATTCCGTAACTCTACGGGCGTATGGCCTGCTGGTTTTCACGACGCTGTGCTGGGGGATGAACGCGGTGTTCGCCCGCATGGCGGCGGGGGAGATTTCTCCGATGTTGCTGGTGTCGATCCGCTGGTTCGGCACACTCGTTCTGCTGTTTGTGTTTGCCGGAAAGGTCATCCTTGCCGACCTGTCTGCGATCCGCCGCAACTTGGGTTACACCTACCTGCTGGGCACCGCAGGCTTAGGAGGATTCGGCACACTGATTTACTACAGCGCCCACACGACCACAGCGGTCAACATCGGCATCATTCAGGGAGCCATGCCAGCCATTGTGCTGGTGGGGAGCTATTTCTTTTTCCGGATTCCGGTCAATCTCCTGCAAATCGCGGGGGTGGCCGTCACCATGCTGGGGGTGGTCTTTGTGAGCATCCGTGGAGAGTTCGGGCACCTGCTGGCCCTGAATTTCAATCCGGGCGACCTGCTGATGCTGATTGCCGTGCTGTGCTACGGAGCCTACACCGTGGGGCTGCGCCGGAAGCACGACCTTTCCTCCTTTGGGTTGTTTGCCTCGGTGGTTGTAGCGGCGTTTGTCTCAACCCTGCCGCTGACGGTTTATGAGTTTGCCTCGGGGCGCACGGTCTGGCCGGAGCCGCAAACCTGGCTGCTCGTCGGGCTGATCGTGCTGTTTCCTTCCTTTCTGTCGCAGATTTGCTTCATTGCCAGCGTGAAGCTGATCGGACCTGCGCGGGCGGGGGTGTTCGTCAACCTCGTTCCGGTGTTTGCCTCGGTCCTGGCGGTCGCCCTGCTGGGAGAGGCGTTCGAGGGGTTCCACGGGTTTTCCCTGCTGCTCGTGCTTTCCGGCATCTACATCTTCGAGAAATTCAAGTCTGCTGCGGCTTAGCCGTGATCAATGCCGAAAACGCTCAAAGCGTCTGCCACCAGAGGCCCAGCGTGGTGGCGTAGCCGACGGAGGCCCCGTCAATGTTCCCGGATTCGTCAAGCGCGTAAACGGTGGGAAAAGCCTTGATGCGGTAGGTGTGGAGCAGGTCTGGGGTACCGAGCAACACCGGAACGTCAAGGGCGTTGCGTTCCAGAAAGGCTTCGAGGCTGTGCAGGTCCGAGTAGGAAAGCGCGACTGCGAAGAGGGCGACGGATTCCTCGTCCCGGAGCTTGCGGACCCAGTTGAGGTTGCCGATGCTGAGGTCGCAGACTTGGCACCACGGCGCAAAGAAGTAGAGCAGCACACGCCGACCCTGCAAGTCCTCCAGCCCAACAGTTCCTCCGGGAAAGGCGGGAAGCCGGAAGTCCGGCGCAGGGGTTTGCTCGGACACCAACCCCCGGCTCTGCCATGCCGTCACGGCCAGAAAGGTGGCGAGGATCAGCGCCCCGTTCAGCAGCCAGCGTTTCCAACTCCCAAAAGCCATTTTGCCTCAGTAGCCCGGCCCCAGCAGGTCAATGGTGCCCTCCGGCCAGTCGAAGTCTGCCGGGTAGATCATGATGTGCTCGTCCCACCACGGGTTGGCCTCGGGGGCTTCCGTGTTGGTGGAGTTGACGAAGCGGTTGTCCACGCAACGCGCCCCCAGCTTTTCGTAAAATCCCGGAACGCCTGTCTGAAAAAGAGCCACGCCGAGTCCGGGCGGCCCCACCTTTTCAAACGCCCACTCCACAATCTTGCGCCCAATCTGCTGGCCCCGGAGTTCTTGCGCGACGCACACGCCCGCAAACTGTATGATGTCGAGGGGGCCGCGCTCGGTGCCAACGGTGCCCGCGAGGAGGGCCGCGTGTCCCATCAGGTCATTCCCCTGCCACGCCAGCACTCGGTACTTCTTGCGGTCGTTCATCGCCTTGATCGTGTCGAAAATGCGCTCGACCGGCCACTCCGGGTCGGGCCAAGTCACATGCAGTAGGTGCGCGACTTTCCAGCGAATTTCATCCGACACAATCGCGTCGGCAAGGCACTGATATTTCAGGGAGTCTGCCAGCAAAGGCTTCATTTCAGCCGGATTTCTGCCAGCCGTTGCTGGAGGTACGAACGGGCGGTGTAGCGTTCCGACAACACCGTGTCCGGGTTCGGATGCACGAAGAAGGGCATCGAGTAACGCGAGGTGTTGGCCTTGGCCGCATCGGGGTTGATGACGCGGTGCGTGGTGGAGGGGTAGTGGAAGCCGGAGCATTCCTGAAGCATGTCGCCCGCGTTGACCACCACCGAACCGGGGTCGCAGGGCACGCCCTGCCACTCGCCGTCGGCGTCCTTCACCTGCAAGCCCGGAGCCGTGCCCGCCACGAGCAGGGTGATGAGGTTGATGTCCTCGTGCGCCGCCGCCCGCACCGCCCCGGCCTCCTCGCTGCCGTCCAGTGGGGGGTAGTGCAGAATGCGAAAAAGGCTCTGCGAACTGCCTGCCATCATCTCCGGAAGCCGCTTGGAAAAACGCTGGCGCACCTCCTCCGGGGTGTGTTGCTCCAGCCAGTCCAGCAGGGACAATCCCAGTTCGTGCAGTGCGTTGTAGAGCTGCCGGGTCGGCGGTTCCACCACCTCGGGAACCGGGCCGTGCGGATAGACGTGGTAAAATTCCTTGAGGTCCATGATGGTCGAATCCTTCGCCTGCTCACAGCGGAAGGGGAAGTAGCCTTCCTGAACCTCCGGATCGTGTGTGTGGTCGTGCTTTTCCTCGGAGGCAAAGAAGTCGGCCCAGCCGTCATAGACCTCCGTCATCAGCGGCGCAGGAATCGGGTGTGGGTTGAGGACGGCGAACCCGGTGTCCTTCAGGGAGGCGACAAAACGCTCTGCCGCATCCGGGGCGGCATGGTCAACAACTTGGATGGCATCGGCAAACCGTGCGGTCATGGTCGTTCTCGAAAAAAGGTGACGTTGTCGCGGGTTCCCCATTTCCCCAAAAGTCGGAGAGTATGTCAAGCGTCTCTTGAATTTTTGGGAGAGGAAAAGAGGGGGGGGCGGACGGCAACAAGTGGTGCTGCCGCCCGGAAAGCGGAAGCGGAGACGCGGAAGCGCCCCCGTGATCCAAGAGGATCAGTTGATGGTGATGAACTTGCGCTCGGCCTTGGCGGCCTTGGGGATGCGCACGGTGAGCACGCCGTTCGCCATCTCGGCGCTGATGCCCTCGGCGTCCACCTCCTTGGGGAGCCGCACGGCGCGGTTGAAGCTGCCGAAGCTGCGCTCGACGTGGCGCAGGCTGTCCTTCTCCTCGTCGCGCTCGCTCTTCTTCTCGCCCTTGACCGTGAGCACGCCGTCCTCCAGATTGAGGGTGACGTCCTCCTTGGCCAGCCCCGGAAGCTCGACCACGGCGAGGTACGCGCCGTCCTCCTCGCGCAGGTCCAGCGCGGGCCGGAAGCTCCGGTCCAGCGGGCGGCCTTCGCTGAGGACGTCTTGGAAAAAATCCTCCACCAATGCGGCGAAGGGGTTCGGGGCGGTGTTGCGGGTGATGATGGGATG
>CAZQXS010000222.1:0-3454 GCA_964597275.1 uncultured Pseudomonadota bacterium
CCGCCGCTGTTCCTTCAGATTTCCAGAATCAGCTTCCCCTTGGTGAGTCCGCCTTCGATGGTGTCGTGGGCAGCACGGGTTTCGGCGAGGGGGAAGGTGCGGTCAATGGTGACTTGGAGGGCACCGGAGAGGCACCACGAAAACAATTCGTCGCAGCGCCAGCCAATTTCTTGGGCACTGGCGGTGTAGTCGGCAAGGTGGGGGCGGGTCAGGAAGACCGACCCGGCTTCGGCGAGCGCCAGCGGCTCGACGGAATGGACGGCACCGGATGCGCCGCCGTAGAGGACGACCGTGCCGCGCCGCCGCAGGCACTTGAGGGAATGGGCAAAGGTCGCCTGCCCCACGCTGTCGTACACGACCTCCACTCCTGCGCCATCCGTCATTTCCCGCACACGCTCCGCAAAGTCCACCTCCTTGTAGAGGATCGGCTCGGCTCCCAACTGGCGGGAGATTTCCGCCTTTTCCGGAGTGCCCACGTTGCTGATCACGCGGGCGCCCCGCAGCTTGGCGATTTGGGTGAGCAGTTGCCCCACGCCTCCGGCTCCCGCATGGACGAGGCAGGTCATGCCCGCTTCAAGCGAAAACAGCGAGTGCGTGAGGTAGTGCGCGGTGTTGCCTTGCAGCATGAGCGTGACGGCAATCGGCATGGGCACGTTGTCGGGAACCGACGCCAGCCGCCACGCCGGAACCACGGCGTATTCGGCATAGCTCCCCAGCGAGAGGCAGTAGGCCACCCGGTCGCCCGGCTGCACGTTCTCCACGCCGTCCCCCACGGCCTCCACCACGCCCCCGCCTTCCATGCCGGGCGTGAACGGGGGCTGGTTCTGGTAGGTGTGCGAGTTGCGGTACACGCCCTTGCGCATGTAGATGTCAATGAAGTTGATGCCCGCGTGGCTCAGTTTCACCAAGGCTTCGCCCGATCCGGGCTGAGGCAGGGGAGCCTCGCCCATGCTCAGGACTTCCGAGTCGCCGTATTCACGAACTTGCATTGCTCGCATGATCACATTCCTTGAAAACAGTTAACCGTCGTAGGTTCGGGCACCGGACTCCCGGTGCCATGTTCGATAAAGGTGCCGCTTCAGGCGTGGATCCGAAGAGTCCGTGAATTGGCTGCGGTAGTGTCCCAGTTCGTGGTTGTTGAGAAACTGCACCTGCCCGCGCTCCAAGGGCACCTCCACCCACAACTCCGGAGCATTGGCCAGGACTTCGACCGCATCCAAGGCATCGCTGAGTTCAGGATCAAGAGGCAGTTCCGCAACCTCGTAGCCCTTGCGCACGAGCATCACGTTGGCCCGCGCCATCAGCCGTTTGCCGTTCCACACAAAAAACGGTGCCCATGCAGTTCGGGGCGCGTCCGGCGCGTGTTCCTTCTGGCGGTCAAACAGCATGGGTCGGTGAAGGCGCTCCAGCAATCCGGGGTGTTGCTCGACCATGCGGTTGTGGACCGAGTAGAGGCTGCAAAAACGGCTGACTCCCCCCTCTGGTGCTGGATTCCTGCACAGCAGGCCGACGTATTCCGGCACCTGCACCCCAAAGGCGTTGTCCGTGTGAAACACCAGTTCGACGTTGGTGTGCGACCCGCGAACTCCGTACCCAAACGGTTTTCCGGTGTCGGTGACTTCATAGAGCATGGTGCCGTCCCATTTTTGGGCAACCGTGCGTCCGATCCACTGAGACAGCACCCAAAAGCATGCCACCCACTCATCCACGGCCTCGTCGCTGATCGGCAGGCGATCCAGCACACAGAAACCGCATCCCTCGTCGAGGATCGCTTTCGCCTGCTTCATCAAGTCGGCCAACTGCGGAGCCTCAAATTCGCCCGGCTGCCGCAGGACCAGCGGCAGCGGCTGTTCACGAATTGCCTGCCGCAGGGTTTCGATCTCTGACAAAACCGCGTCTGACAACGGGATCGTCCAGTCCTCCGGCACGAGCTGCTCGGCCAGCCAGGCCCGTCCTTCCGGGATCACCACCGGGGGTGGGGCGGGATTCGGGGGCGCAAGGTTCAGGCTCCCCGAAGGGGCGACGGAGGCAGTCACTTCAGGCTTGCGAGGGCTGGCGGGTCGGGAGGAAGTACACCAGCAGGGTGGCGATCAGTGCCGAAACGGTCAGGGTCAAGAACACCTCCCGGAGTCCCCATGCGTCGGCAATCGCCCCGCAAATCAGCGGGGTGAAGATGGAGAACACCGACTTGAACCCGAAGAGCAGGCTGATCGCAGTGCCTTCGATGGACTGAGGGGCCAAGTCCATGCACCAGCTTTGGACGACGGGACGAATGGCAAACAGCAAAAACCCGAGCAGCAACACCAGCAGCACGAAGCCTTCCAGTTGGGAGACCGCCGCCAGTCCGGCAACCAGGAGGGTTGTGCCCAGCAAGGCGTACTGCACGACGGGCTTGCGGCCAATGCGATCCGAGGTGACTCCTGCCACGGGAGCCGCGATGATGCCGCCGAACTGCAAGGCTGCGAGTCCAAGCCCCGTCATCAGCGGGCTGGTTTGCAGCCGATCGGCCAGATAAATCGGAATGAACATCAGCAGGCCCGTTTGAGCGGAACCGTAAAAGCCGCAGGCCAGATACAGCCTCAGCAAGGAGCGATGTTGCGTCAACTGCTTGAGGCTGTTCCAGTACTCCCCCAGCCCTCGTCGTTCGGAATCCGTCCGGGCACCGCGCTCCCGGTGTCGTTGCAGGGTCCACCAGAGCAGCAGGACGACCAGCCCCACCGGAACGGCGGTCAAGAAGGCCGAGAACTGCCACGAGTGCCAACCCAGCAAAGCCCCCAAGGCCAATGGTGCCGCAAAATCTCCGAGGTTGGCCCCCAGAGAGTGGGTGGAGAGCGCGTACCCTCGGTTGTTGGGGTACAGCTCGGACAGAAACGGAATCGCCGCCGGATGCCAGATCAGCCCGGACGCGCTGATGATGGACACCAGCACGGCTAGTTGTACGGCGGTTTCCACCATGGCGGTTCCGGAAAGCGCGAGCGCACCGAGTACCAGCGCCCCACACTGGATCAGGACGCGGCGTCCGGTCACGTCCACCAAGACCCCGCTTCCCAGGTTGGCCAGCAAGGAACTGAAGTGCGCCACCGCCACCAAGCTCCCTGCGGCCAAGTAGCTCAGCGAGAGGTCGTCCTTGATCCACGGCAGAAGCATGTAAAACGCCGTGCCCATCCAGTGAGTCGCTCCATGTCCGAACGTGACCGCAAGCAAGGGGGTCTGGGCTTGCAACGGCACTCCGGTGAGTTGTTGAAATCGTGCGGCAAGGGCCATGAGTTGAAAACGTAAGCTGGATAAAAGAAGTGCGGACAGTGACAGATGCGACAGTAAACCCCACCCCAACACCTACACCATTCCTTCCCCCGCATTTCAAGTTGAATCCGGCAGGTCAACCGCCAGTTTTTCGCCACTTGCGGTTTCCTTGGTTCTTGGGAAATGATAGGATGGCAGGCGACCGATCTGA
>CAZQXS010000223.1:0-3416 GCA_964597275.1 uncultured Pseudomonadota bacterium
GAGGTTCCGGCTCTGCCTCCTTCACAGGTTCCAGCTCTGCCTCCTTCACAGGTTCTGGCTCTGCCTCCTTCACAGGTTTCGGAGTTTTCTTGGGTTGAGGTTTTTGCTTGGGGGTGAGTGGGATCGGTGTTTCGGCAAGGGACGCATCGGAAGTTTCCTCCACTGTTGCAGTGGCTTCGGGCGCTGCTTCGGTCACTGGTTCCGGTTCGACTTCCCTCACAGGTTGCAACTCGGCTTCTTTCACGGGTTCCGGAGTTTGCTCGGGTTGAGGTTCTTGCTTGGGAGTGGGGCGGATCGGGGTTCCGGCAAGGGACGCATCGGGAGTCGCCTTCATAATCTTACGGACGAGATCGTCAATCTGTCGGTTAATCTGGCCGATTCCACAGTCTTCGCAGAAGGCGGTGCGGACCGTGCGCTGGTTGTCGAGATCAATGTTGGTCAGGGTGAGTTGGCTGAAGGTTCCCTCGCGGACGATTTGGAAGAGGAACAGGTTCTCGACCTGCAACAGTTCCTGAATCAAGGCAAAGCACTGTTCTTCAGTGCATTCCTCAAAGTCCAGCTCATTGAACGCCTGCTCCTGGGCTTGCTCAAACAGTTTCTGAGAAACTAGGGAATAATGTATGCTCAGGGGCTCCTGCAGGGTGTTGAAGTAGATGCGTTGCTCCATCTCTGAAATTTCACCAAAGACCCCCATCGGCGCAAGGGCCGCTGGGGATTTCGCCCACGAAATCCACGGAAGGCACCCGATGAGGAGAATGAGCAACGTTTGGCGGAGCAGCCTCACAGTCGCTCTAGAATTTGATCGAGCGCCCCTTCAGGAAGTCCGGAGAGCCGGAAAAGCTCCTGACGCCCCTTGATGCCAACGATGGTGGGAAACGCCTGCTGAACCCCGCGAAAGAACTTGCGGCTGACGGTTCCGAGGCCGTCCTTGTAGAAAAACTTCTGAGGCACTCCTAGGCGTTCGGCAAAGCCAATCATGTCCTGCTTGGAATCTTCCTTGAGGGGATCAATGAAAAGCAGGTGGACTGCGGGAAGTTCCTTGGAGATGAAGGCGTGGAGTTCCGGAATCTCCTTGAGGCAAGGAATGCAGTTCACAAAAAAGAAGCTGACGACGATGGATTCCTCCCCAACTTTGCGTGAATCAAAACGCTGCCCCTCCAGATTCCGGATCCAGAACTGCGGGGCGGGTTGTGCCAGAGCGAGTCCGGTAACCAACACCAGCAGTAGCGTCAACAAGAGGTGCCTGTATTTCAATTTTTCACACTGAGCAAGGTGTTTTTGACCGGTGTCATTTATCGAACCAGAAGTTCCCGCAGTCCCAGCAAAGGCCGTCACCGCTGTGGTGAGACTGAGTGAAGTGCCTTGGATGGCAACGCCCATCTGCGTGCCGCTTGAAGCACCGGAGGAGCCAGCAGAAGAGCCTCCGGAACCACTGTCCGCACAACTGCCCGGCACAAACACGGTGCCAAGCAGTAACGCGGCCTTACGGACTGGCGTTCGGCGAGGTGTCATTTGAGGGGGGGGAGTAGGCTGCGGGGGGCGACACCTGCGTGACCCCGATCATGGAGTCGCGCCTCACGAGCGCGGCCAGTTCCGACTCGCTCAAATCCTCGGTTCCTTCCGGACGCTGCGGCAGCACGATGTAGCGCAGATCGGCGGTGCTGTCGTGAACCCGCACCTGCACGTGGTCCGAGATTTCCGTGCCAAACTCGCGCAACACCGAGCGCGGCTCGCGCACCGAGCGGGAGCGGTACTCGCGGCTCTTGTACCAGTCCGGGGGCCGACCAATCAGAAAGCGCGGGTAGCACGAACAGAGCGTGCAGACGATGAGGTTGTGGACCTCCGGCGTGTTCTCGACCACGACTAGGTTGAGCGGGCCGATGTCAATGTCCAGTTCACGGACGGCGGCGGGTGCGTCCTCCAGCAACCGCTGCTTGAACTCCGGGTCCACCCACGCCCGTGCCACCACTTCGGCCCCGCGTTCTGGCGTGCGAGAGTCCATGTCCTCGATGGCACGGCGGATGTCCTCGGCGGTGAGAATGCCCTTCTCGATCAACAACTCCCGCACCGCCGTTTCCATGAACTGGTAGTAGGTGGCGGGCGCGTCCTGATCCGGACGGGTTTCGTGGGAATGCGTAGCACTCATGTTGGGTTTTGGGTGTCAGGTTCCAGCCAGAACTCGTAGATTTCCACGTCCAGCGTGTCCGCAGGACTGCCTGCATAGTCCGGCCAGACCTCCTGTTGCTTGAAGCGCACGCGATACAACGGAACCAAGGGCGCGTCAAAGCGACCGAACGCCAGTTCCTCGGCATTGCGGAACGCTCCGGCAATGCGCTCGATCACGCCTCGGTGGCCTCGTGTGTAAAACGGGGTGCGGATGTGTCCGGGAGGCGAACCCGTGCGCACCTGCACGGCGTCTCCGGGTTGAAACTGCGGAGTCATGCGCCCTCCGCTTCAGCGCGGGCCTGCACCTCGTCCAGCTTGCGGCTGAGTTCCTCGGTGGTCAGCACACCGTTGTGCTGCAACGCCTGCGTGATGGAAAAAATCCAGCGCTCGTAGTAGCTCATCTTTTCGTAGGCATCCGGGGGCAGGCTTTCGATGCCCTTGCGCAACTGGTCCACCGTCATGCGCTTGTGGTCTGGCCCCGTCAGCAGCTTCATCAGAGCGTCCACCCGCTTTTCCCAGAGGGCGTAGTCATGCTCGGTTTGCTCAACGGGTCCGGCCTCCAAGCCGCCCATGTCGTGATGCCCCCGACGGGTAAAGTCTCGTTCCATGTTCATTTTAAGGTTCGTCGCTGAATCATGCGAGGTTCTGGCAAAGATCATCAAATCACGAATCAACGCTGAAGTAAAGGATTCAGGAACTCCAAGACTTGCCACTTGTGAAAAACCGCCTAGAGTAAGCCGGAGCCACCGCCGTTCGTCCTGAGCGTGTCGAAGGGCGAACCCCGTTCCTGCTTCGACACGCTCAGCACGAACGGGGAGTGACATCACTTACCAAGCTTTGTATCAGCCCTGTCAGAACTGCGGTAACAGCTTCCATCATTCATTCCACAAAGCCACCCATGTCCGACCAAGCCCCCATCCGCAAGCTCGCCGCGATCCTCGTCACCGATCTGGTGGGCTTCAGCAAGAAGATGGGCGAGGACGAGAACCGCACGCTGCGCAACCTCAAGGCCTGCCGCGTCATCATTGACGACGCGATTGCGAGCAACCGGGGGCGCATCTTCGGCAGCGCGGGGGATTCCGTGATCGCGGAGTTCGCCAGCCCGGTGGACGCGAGCAGCGCGGCGGTGGAGTTCCAGCGCAACCTGCGGGACCGCAACGCGGCGGTGCCGCCGGAGGACCAGATGCTGTTCCGCGTGGGGCTGAACCTGGGCGACGTGATCGCGGAGGGCGACAACCTCTTCGGCGACG
>CAZQXS010000224.1:0-3371 GCA_964597275.1 uncultured Pseudomonadota bacterium
CAAGAAAAGCGGAATGCGCGGAATCCACTTGATGTGGATACGAACCCAAACTTCCAGCGGGAACAGGTGCGCCATCTCCCCCTTTGGCAAAGTCGGGATTGCTGATTTTCGGCGGAGTGTGTCCAATTTCGTTCGTCCTGAGCTTGTCGAAGGGCACACGAAATTGGGTTTCGACAGGTTCAGCCGTTTCTTTTTCTCTGTGTCTCTGTGGTGAGCCTTCTTTCTGTGGTGAATCTTTCGCCACTCGGAACTTCGCCCGGTTTTCCTCCGTGCAGATTGCCTGAATCGGTTCGCCGCCGAGGGTGATGGTCTGCATCAACTGCTTGGCGGGGCGTTCTGGAATTTCCGGATAGAGCCGTTCCAAATCGAGCGGAACACGATGGCTGTAAAGCCGGGCCAGTGTCCGGATCACCTGCACACGGTCATCCACTCCCCGGTGGCTCATTCCAACGGCGAGGTGCGGACGTTCCCCCAGCGTTTCAGAAATCCACTTCGCGCAACTCACGCGGGGGCCGAGGTCCACGAAAATCCGCGCCCCGTCACGGTAGGTCGCCTCGATCAGTTTGGTGTAGTCCACGGTGCGCCCATAGATGCGGGCGATGTTGTGCCCCAGCCCGTCGGCATCGAGTTCCGTCACGTCGTAAGTGTCGGCAGTGTAGAAGCGGATGTCCGGCTGGGAGATCACGGGATTCGTGTGGACGCGCTTCACCTCGTCGTAGTCCGCCTTGACGGGAGCGCAGTGGACGACATCGGTGACCTGGATCGGATGCGGCTCCACGGCCAACGCTTTCGCCACGCGCTCGCAGGCGGCAGGTTCTCCGGCCATCACGACCTCCTGCGGCGTGTTGACCAGGATCAGGTAGGCGCGTTCCTCTTGGTCAATGGCGGCTTGCGCGGCTTCTGGAGTCGCCCGGAGCGTGTACCACTGCCAGAGCGTTTCCTGCTGGAACTCGTCCGGCTTGAGCTTCCATGCGTCGCGCACGGTGTCCATCGGACCGCAGAGGCGTTCCTTGAAGAGCGGTGAAACGTTCAAAATGTCGCTCATCGGGTCCATCGAACCCCAAACGCCGAGCGCGAACATCATCGTCACCTCGCCCATGCTGTAGCCGAAGGCCAACTGCGGCTCCAGCCCAAAGCCCTCCCGGAGTGCCCGTGTGTGCAACACTCCGGTGCTGATCCCGCTCTCGAACATCGCAATCGGCGTGTTGACGAACTCGTCCTGCAAACGCTCGATTTCCGTTTCCGAAAGCCGCTGTGGCGAGCGCGGATAAAGCCTGCGGTCGTGCAGCAGGTCGGCGAGTCGGCGGGTGTAGGAACTTATCCACTCGTGGAGTTCCGGGACCAGTTGGAAGAGCGTGCGGCTGTTGCCGACGTAGCTGTTGAAGCCGCCGGGATAGGTGAACGCCACCTTGCCTTCCGGCCCCAGCGGTTTCGGCGAAAAGCTGCTGCCACGCGGAGTCACCCAGTCCGTGCCTGCATTGAGCGCGGCTTCGATTCCGGATTTTGCGGATTCCGCCTCCTGCCGCAGTTCCTCCCGTGAATTTCCGACCAAGGCGACGGCCAGCGTGTCTTGCGTTTCGTGCTGAGCCTCAAACGCTCGCCGCGTAATTTCGGGCAGGGGAACGTTGGACTCCAGTGCTTGTGTGAACGAGTCCAGTTGCGCCTGCACTCCGGAGGCATCGGCGGCAGTCAGTGGAATGAGCGTGATGCCCCCTGTTTCAGCAATAACGGCAGCATGGGGTTTCGTCTCAGGGACCGCAGAAGCTTCCGACAAAATCAAATGCGCGGCACAGCCATCCTGTCCCAAACCGCTCACAGCGGCGCGGCGTGGCGCATCATCGGTGTTCTTGAGCCACGGGCGGGACTCGGTGAGCATTCCGGGAATGGTGCGATGCCGCAACGCAACCACCGTTTGTAGCAGGGAAGCCATCCCGGAGGCCGCAAAGGTGTGGCCGAGGTGGTCGGACGCTCTGCCGAATGCGGCTTCCGAGTAAATCTGCTGAAGGCCAGTGACCTCCGCCGAATCCTCCCCCGGAACTTCCAAGGCTGTTAAATTCTCAGTTTTTCCGTTCGGGCTGAGCTTGTCGAAGTCCGATTCCGTGCGCCCTTTGACAGGCTCAGGACGAATGAAATCAGCTCCTTTTTGCGAAAATTTAACAGCCCTGCCCGGAACTCCAGAGGTGTGCATGGAGACAAAGCCGATCTGATCCGGCGCAACCTCTGCAAGCTCCAAGGCCGCTGTTGCCGAACGAGCCACCGACTCCGCAAGGATTCCCCGCTCAAACGCCACCGACTCCACCACGGAGTGAATCGTGTCGTTGTCAGCTTGGGACTGCTCCAGCGGCTTCAGCACCACCGCCCCTGCGCCTTCTCCCGGAAGCCAGCCGGAGCCAATACCTTCGACATCCCCCGTAGGAGCGGGCCATGCCCGCGATCCTCCCCGGCTCCGCAACGTCACCGATTCCGCGCTTCCCGCAAGGTCAACGGCGGCAACGGCCACCGCCTCCACCTCACCGGATTCCAGCAGTAGCTTGGCAATTTCGAGTGCCTTGAAGACCGAATTCTCCTCAGAGGAAATCGTCATCGCGGGGCCGGAAAAGTCCCACAGTGAACTGATCCGCGAGGCCATGATGTTGCCGATGAAGCTGGTGAACTGGTTCACCGGAACGGCGCCCAGCAAGGCATCTTGCGCGAGTTGGGTCAGTTCGGCCTGCTGCTCCGCGTTGAGCGTGATTCCAGAAGCGGCCAGTCCCTCTTCGATCTGCTTGGCGAGGTTCACGCGCCCCCGGAAGCGGTGCAGTTCCAGTTCGGTTTCCATCGCCACCAGCACCGCAACGTTCTGGCCGGCCTGCAATTGCGTCTGTCGCAGGGCGCGGTCGGTCACTTCCAGCGTCAGCAACTGCTGCGGAATCAGCCGTTCCTGCGGATTCGGGGGCAGCTTGAAGCGCAGGAAGTCCATCTCGAAGGACTCCAGCCATGCGCCTTGTGGTGCTGTCGGTGGTCGGTGGTCGGTGGTCGGTGGTTGGTGGTCGGTCAGACCGCGCCAGCGGGTTTGCGGGAGATCGTGGAACGCATGCTCTCCGTTGAGGAAAGCTCGCTGGAGCGCGTCAATGCCGTTGAATTTGCCGAAGATGCCGTCCATCCCGATGATGGCCAAGGGAGTGGCCGTTGGTCGTTGGTCGGTGGTTGGTTGGGCGGAGGCTCCATCCTCTTTGGAACTTTGGAGCTTTGCCCCTTGGGAACTCTCCAAAATCAAATGTGCGTTGCAGCCGCCAAAGCCGAAGGCACTCACGGTGGCGCGGCGTTCCGGGCGGTTGTGGGGCCAGTCGGTGGTTTCACGCAAAATCTGCTCGGCGGCAAACGTGCCGTTT
>CAZQXS010000225.1:0-3301 GCA_964597275.1 uncultured Pseudomonadota bacterium
ACGACCTCGGGCAGCAGAAGGTCAAGAACACCGTGATGCACGCCGTGGACATCTCAGTGGAAGGCGTTTCCAAAAGAAAGCCGCCCCAGCCCCACAAGCAATCCTCCGCTACAAAGCTGGCTATCCTTGCGGCGGCAGTGGTGCTGATGGCTGCGGGTGCGGGAATCTACGCTAACATCCCAAAGTTTGATGAGGAAAAAAGAGTGCTGTTCGGGGATTTGAGCGTGGTGGTGCTTCCCCTGAAGAATGTTTCGGGAGACGCAAAGGACGGCGGCTTTGTCAACGGCCTCTCCAATTCTATCCGGACGCTGGTTGCCAAGACCAAGCGGTTCAGCGTCATTTCTCAGACGACCTCCTCGGCCTACAAAAACTCGGAAAAACCACTCAAGGAAATCGCGGATGAACTGAACGTGGATTACCTGATCGAGGGCGGTTTCCAGCGTTTGGGTGAGGATGTTTCGATCAATGTTTCCATGGTGGAGGCCGAGACCGGAAAAATGGTCTGGGAGCAGACCTACCAGGAGAAGTTTGAACTCTCCCTGCGGTTGCAGCAGGAAATCGCGCTGAACATCGCCAGCCACCTCACCAACAAGTATGGCGGTTTCTGGGCGACCCTTGTGGATCAGGAGATGCCCGATATTGGTTTGGGGCAGCCGGAGAACATGGACGCCCACCAACTCGTGCTGGCCGGATGGGGGCAGTTTTTCATGGCCTTCCGGGGAGACACGGTGAACCGCCTGCTCAGTGCCGTTGACTTTGGGAAGCAGGCTCTTGAAGTAGAAGAGGCCACGGAGACCTATGGGATGTTGGCCTACAGCTACGGGAGGCTGGCTGGAGAGACCAAGGAACGGAAGTATTTTGATGAGGCTGTGGCCATTGCCGAAAAAGGACTCAACTTCGACCCAACCGCAGACCTGATCTACCGCGCCATGGGCTTTGCAGAATTCGACCTGCGCCCAAAGTTTGAAAAGACGGAGCCGGATCTGCAAACCATCCTTGGGTACTACGACAAGTCCATTCAATACAATCCGAGTGATTCCAACGCCTACACCTGGAAAGCGCTGATCTACGCGAAATTCGGACAGGGCGAAAAAGCGGTCAAGAGTACAAAACGGGCACTGGAACTGAGTCCCAAAATGCAGGGCTGGGAGTGCTGGCCCTACGCCTTTGCCTATTTTGCCGTCCGCGATTTTCAGAACATGCTGACGATCTCAAAGCAGGGAACCGGCTGTCGGCAGTTTGCCGCAATTGGCGCTCACGCGCTGGGGCAAAAGGAGGCGGCCCTGCAACTGTTTGGCGAATATGTCCAACGCTACAAAAAACGGTACAAGAAGGAATACACGCTTGACGTGCTGCAAGCCAGGAAGCATTTTGAAGTGGAGGCGGAAAACGAGGAGTACCTGCGGCGCTTCAAGGCCGTTTACGACGCATGGGCCGCTACACCCCAATCCTGAGTTGGGGCACTCGTGAGGGCGTTGAGGAACCGAGGCTTCCTCACGTCACGGCGGATGGCTCCTGAAAGCGTTCGTCCTGCCACTCGCCGCTGGCCAGCACCTCTCGGAGTGCCGTCGCCGCGTCCCAGACATCGGTGTGACGCAGGTAGAGCGGGGCGAAGCCGAAGCGCATCAAGCCGGGAGGCCGGAAGTCGCCGATGATCTTGCGGGCGATCAGCGCCCGGACGACCGGGAAGCCGTTTTCAAAATAGAGGGAAACCTGCGATCCCCGGAGTTCCGGGGCTTCGGGACTGACCACCCCCACCCCGAATTCGGCGAGCCAGCGCTTGGACAGTTCCAGGAACAACTGCGTGAGCCGCTGGCTTTTTTCGCGGACTTGCCCCAGGTCGGCCTGGGCGGCAATTTCCAAGCCCGCCTGCGATCCCCGGAAGGAGAGGATCGGCTGGGTTCCGGTGCAGAAGCGTTTGATTCCGGCAACCGGGGCATAGTCGCCCTCGAAGGCAAACGGGCGGGCGTGGCTCCACCAGCCCGGCAGGGGGTTGAGCGCTTCCGCCAAGTGCCGTCGGGCGGCGTACAAAAACGCAGGCGCTCCCGGCCCGGCGTTGAGGTACTTGTAGGTGCAGCCCACCACAAAATCCAGCTCCCACGCATCACACTCGATCGGCACCACCCCGGCGGTGTGGCACACGTCCACCACCAGCAAGGCTCCGGCGGCGTGGACCTTTTTGGCAAGCTCCGCGATGTCCAGAATTTCCCCCGTCCGGAAGTTCACATGCGAAACCACCACCACGGCCACTTGCTCGTCCAGCAGTTCCTCAAAGGTTTCGCCGTCCCTGCCCAACAGCCGACGCTCCACCCCCGGATTGGCTCCGGAAATACCCTCCAGCATGTAGAGATCGGTGGGAAATCCGTCCGCTTCCGAGACGATCACCTTGCGCCCCGGACGCAGTTGCAGGGCGGCGTGGACCACCTTGAACAGATTCAGTGACACCGAATCCACCACCACCGTCTGCCCCGCCGCCGCACCCAACACTGGAGCCAGCACCTCGCCGAGCGTTCCCGGCAGTTCCCACCAGCCCGCCTTGTTCCAACTGACGATCAAGTCCTCCGCCCATTCCTGCTCAATCGTCTGCTGCAAATCCGCTCTGGCGGCCTTGGGCAGGGGGCCGAGCGAGTTGCCGTCAAGGTAGATCAGGCCCTCCGGGAGATGGAATTTTTCACGCCACGAGCGCAAGGGGTCGGCGGCATCGGCCTGTTCGCAGGCGGCACGGGATTGGGTGAGTTCAGTCACATCGAGCATGTTGGACAGTGCGTTGGGGTTCAAATTCAAAATCAAGCCTTGGGAAGGTTGTCCCTCCGTTTGCCCTGAGCTTGTCGAAGGGTGAACCCGTTCCTGCTTCGACAAGCTCAGCACGAACGGGGAGTGACAGCATTTTCCGAAACTGGCGTAAGGCTGGAGGACATTGTGGCCTGCCCAGGGGGATTTGTCAGGATGGAAACGGCAGGGAAAGCGAAATCCGCATCAGGAGGGCACGAGGGGATGCTTGGCGTTGTGGGCTTGTGTGGCCGCTTTGCTGAGGTACACGACCTGTTTGGCGATGTTCATCTGCTGGATGCGGCGGTCCCGGTCGGCAGTGATTTTGGCAAGCTCCGGACCCAAGGGGTTTTGGGAAGCACACAGATTCAGCACGCGCTCCAAGTCAACCAGAACCGGACCCTCGACGACGAGGTGAGCCGATTCCCCCTTTTTGAAAAGCACCTGAATGGAAACTCCCAGTGCTTGAGCCAGCGCTTGTGCCCGCTCCAGCAAATCCGGGGCAGGGGCGATGGGCTGGCTGACGGAGTTG
>CAZQXS010000226.1:0-3245 GCA_964597275.1 uncultured Pseudomonadota bacterium
TTGTAGGCGTGTCCGGTGACGGTGTAGTCGAAGCTGACGATGAGGTTGTTGAGGGTGCCCGCCCAGCGGCCCGTCACGTTGTCGCGGGCAAGGGGAAATCCGGAGACGACCTCGCGGCCATCGAAGTTGCGCTTGAGGTCCAGCGTGAGGCGGTCAATCTCGTCAAAGGTGCCGAGGAAGCGTTCGGCGCGGGACGAGCCTCCGAGGCTCACCTTGAGGGTGATGCCCTCTGGAGCGTTGTCGTCGCGGGATTGCTGGGTTTCCCTGCTCGGAGCGCACGACTGCACGACCACCAGCAGAAGCAGGAGCGGGGCGAGGATGAGACTGGCGGAAAGGGATCGCATGGATCGCTCGTCCAGAGGGTTGCCGAAGCGCAGTACTCGCTGAGTTCACACTCACTTTACCCCTCAAGCAAACATTGTCAAGAAAAAACAGTTGAACTCGAACCAAGCAATGGGAAGCCGGAACTCCGCAGTGCCTCCCCCAAAACGACAACCAGAGAATGGCATGTGCTTTGCGGATTTCTTGTTATGGTGTTTTTGGGGGGAGGGGCGTTTTGCTTCCCCCGAACCTTTCATGCCAAAGGCCACCAGACCCTCGGTTGACCACCAAGGCAAATCCACGGAGCAACTTGGGCGGCCCCGTCTTGATTGAAAAACTGCGATGCGAGAAGAAACTTACGAAATCCACGCCCTGCGCTACGCCTTTCACCAGCGCACGCGACAGGAGAATTTTCTGGAGGTGGTGGATGCGCACGACGCGCCCATGCCGATTGACTACTTCATCTGGCTGGTGCGCAACGAGCAGCGCACGGTGGTCATCGACACCGGATTCGATCCGTTGGAAGCCCGCAAGCGCAACCGCCCCCTGATCCGGCGGCCTGCGGAGGCGCTGGCGGCCTTTGGGGTGGAGGCGGCTCGGGTGGAGAATGTCGTGATCACGCACCTGCATTACGACCATGCCGGATCGCTGGGGGATTTTCCGCAGGCGAAGTTTCATGTTCAGGAAACCGAGATGCAGTTTGCCACCGGACGCTGGATGCTGGACGATGCGGAGCGCCATGCCTACTCCGCCGACCACGTTGCGGAACTCGTGCATTGCCTGTTTGACAAGCGCGTGGTCTTCCATCAGGAGGATGGCGAGATCGCCCCCGGAATCACGGTGCATCGCATGGCAGGCCACACGATGGGGATGCAGTCGGTGCGGGTGCGCACCAAGCGTGGCTGGGTGCTGCTGGCATCCGATGCCTCGCATTATTACGAGCACTGGTACAAGCGGGTGCCCTTCGCCATCTGCTGGTCCAAGCCGGAATTGCTGACCAGCTACGACAAGTTCGAGGCGCTGGCCGAAAGCGAGGACCATGTGATTCCCGGACACGACCCGCTCGTGCTCACGCTCTATCCTGAATCCGGGGGAGCCTTGGGGGCCGATGCAGTGCGGCTGGACGCAGCCCCATCACGCCGTTTGCAGGAACTCTTCGGGTGAGCCGCACGGTCTTCATTGGCTGCGGGGCGGGGTTTTCCGGCGACCGCTTTGACGCAGCAGGTCCGGTGGTGTCGCAGCTCGCCAACTGCGAAGGACCGCGCTACCTGATCTTTGAGGTGCTGGCGGAGCGTACTTTGGCGATGGCCCAGCAGCTCCGGCGCAACAACCCGGAGCAGGGTTACTCTCCGTACCTCGACCGCTACCTCGCGCCCCTGCTTGGAACCCTCCGGCAAAATCAGGTGCGGATCGTCACAAACCTGGGATCGGCAAATCCAAGGGCCGCCGCCCGCCGGATTCATCAACTCACCCGCGAGCAGGGGGTGCCGCCTCTGCGCATTGCGATTGTGGAGGGCGATGATCTGCGAGGGGTGCTGAACGACACGGAAATCCGGGGCCTGCCCACGATGGAGGGCAACGAGATTGGCAACGGCCCCTTGCTGGCGGCCAACGTGTACCTCGGCGCACAGCCGATCAACGACGCGCTGGACACCGGCGCAGACATCGTGCTGGTGGGCCGCACGGTGGACAGTGCCCTTGTGCTGGGTCCACTGCTGCACGAGTTTGGGTGGACCGCAACCGACCTCGACAAGCTGGCGGCAGGCACGATCTGCGGTCATCTGCTGGAATGCGGGGCGCAGGTTTCGGGTGCGTACTTCGCCGATCCCGGCTTCAAGGACGTGCCGGACCTCGCCAACGTCGGCTTCCCGATTGCCGAGGTGGATGAGTCGGGCGGCATGGTCATCACCAAACCGCCTGCAACCGGGGGAATCATCAGCACGGCCACCGTCACCGAGCAGTTGCTGTACGAACTGCACGACCCTGCCGCGTACCTCGTTCCCGACGTAACCGCCGACATCACTCAGTTGCGACTCCATGCGGACGGCCCCAACCGCATCGGAGTTTCCGGAGGCCGGGGTCACGCGCCACCCCGGCAGTTAAAGGCGACCGTCTGCGTGGAAAACGGCTGGCTCGGCGAAGCGGAAATGAGCTACGCCGGACCCAACGCGCTGGCACGGGCAGAACTGGCGGGAGCGGTGGTGCAAGAGCGGCTCCAGCTTCACGGGCTTGACGAATCGCTACGGGTGGACGTGATCGGTGCTGCTTCGGTGCTGCGCGGCGGGAAGGAGGCGTGTGCCGATCGCCCCTTGCCTTTTGACGCAGACTGCCGGGTGCGGGTTTGTCTGACTTCGCAAACACGGGAACCCGCGCAACGTGTGGTGGACGAGTTGCAGGCGCTCTACTGTTCCGGTCCCGCCGCCGGAGGGGGCTTCCGGGGGCAGGTGAGCGAACAACTCGCCACGGTGTCCGTGCTGCTGGACCGGGAGTTGATCGAGCCGCAGGTGCGCGTGGAGGTCGTGGAGCCATGAGCGCGTCCTTCCGGAAATTCCCCCTGCACGCCATCGCTCACGGACGGGCGGGCGACAAGGGCAACCACAGCAACATTTCCGTGATTGCCTACGAGGCGCGGGCGTGGCCCATCCTGCAATCGCAAGTCACGGAAGCACGGGTGCTGGAATGCTTTCGGCCCCTCGGTGCGACTCGCGTGACCCGCTACGAACTGCCCCACTTGCACGCCCTCAATTTTGTGATTGAAAACACGCTCGATGGCGGAGTCAACCAGTCCCGCAATCTGGATCGTCACGGCAAGACGCTGGCGTTTCGGTTGCTCGGTCGGGTGCTGGTGGAACTGGACCCGGAGCATCTGCCCCAAGGCTCGCCTTACCGCGACCCTGCCTTTTCGTGGAAAAATCCGCTAGAGT
>CAZQXS010000227.1:0-3202 GCA_964597275.1 uncultured Pseudomonadota bacterium
CCGCTCCTACAATCCTGTTTTCGGCTTTCGGTGTTTTGCCACTGATTTACACGGATGCTCACGGATGTTGGATTCTTGATTCGTGCGATCCGTGGCGTTGGCTCGTTTTCGGTGGCTGGGGGGTAGTTGGGGTATCACCTTGATGACCAAAGCGGAGTCGTGAGTGCTCCCCCCCGGTAGCCTCTTGTTGATTTGCAGATGCGGATGCGATAGAGTGCCTTTTGAGGAGACCCCACAGGCTTATTGATTTTCTTAGACGGAGACAAATGTTGCAAACCCTGCTGGCCCGTATTGAAACCGATGGTCAGGTGACATTGCTGGAGTCGGTCAAGCTTCCCCAGCCACAGACGGCGCTGGTGACGATTCTGGACGAACACAGCGAGGCCGTTCCCGAAACCCTGTTGCTCAGCGAGGCGGCTTTGGCCGAGGACTGGAACCGCCCGGAAGAAGACGAGGCATGGGGCCACTTGCAGTAGGCGACGTGGCTTTGGTGTCCTTTCCCTTTTCGGACTTGAGCGGGAGCAAGCTGAGGCCGGCCTTGGCTTTGGCGGAAGCGGGGCGGGGCGACTGGCTGCTCTGCCAGATCACCAGCAATCCCTATGCGGATCCGATGGCCATTGCGCTGGGGGAAGCCCAGTTTTCATCCGGCTCCTTGCGACGGACCAGCTACGTCAGGCCCGGCAAGCTGTTCACCGCACATCAAAACATCGTCGCCCGTGTGGTGGGGCGTCTGAAGCCCGAACCCCACAGCAGGTTGTGCGGTCCATCCAAAACCTGCTGGAGCAGGCTCCACCCCCTTGATTCCAGTGGCAGAGGGAGCTACTGACTCGGTGGGGGAATGCCGATACGTCCTTGGTTGGGGGCGTGTCGGCTTTTTTGGTTTTCGGGGGCTGGTGGTTGGTTGGGTCCGCAGATTGCGCAGATTCTCAGGATTTCTTGATCCGTGTGATCCGTGGCGTGGAGTTGGGCAGTTGCGGCGGCTGGTGGTTGGTGGCTGGTGGCTGGTGGTCGCAGGCATGGCCCGCTCCTACGGGTTGTAGAACCATCTTCTTCTGTCTTCGGCCTCAGTGCCTTTGGACCTGAACTTGGCCTTCCTTCGAGCCCGAGGGGTTTTCCTTCCCCATGAAACTGGAAATGTGATAGACTGATTCGAATTGTGCTGTTCATCCATTGGTAATGTTTGGTTTTTGCTAAAACGTATTTTGGGCGAGGAGAAGGATGACCGAACTGCTGGAAGCCGCCTTTAAGGAAGCCTCCCGTCTTCCTGCTGTGGAGCAAGATATTTTTGCTAGGCAGCTCTTGGAAGAACTGGAGTCAGAGAGGAAGTGGGCCCAACTCTTTGCGGAGTCTGAAGATGCTTTGGGGCGGTTGGCCGATGAAGCGCTTGCGGAACATGAGCAAGGAAAGACAGTTCCTCTCGACCTTGACCGCCTTTGATCTCCCACACAACCAAATCCTTCAGGCAACTTCTCGCGGCTTTGCCCAAAGAACAGCAACGGCAGGCACGAGCGGCCTACCGACAGTTCCAAGCGGACCCCTACCACCCCAGCCTGAATTTCAAGCGCGTCCACTCCAAACGCCCCCTGTACTCTGTGCGTGTTTCCAGAAACTACAGGGCCGTGGGAATCTTGAGTGCAAATGAAATCGTCTGGTTCTGGATAGGAAAACACTCGGAGTATGAGAAATTGCTCAAACAGTGATTGAGCGCTCATTGTGTTCTGCAAAGCCGATGCGCCCTGACGCGGGGTGTGTCGGTTTTTTTATGCAAAGACTTTCTGCTTGCTCGTGTACTCCATTGGAGTAGTCTGGAGGGGATGAACACCGTTGCGGAGACGCTTCCGTTCCAAAAGAAGGCAGCGCGTCTGCTGACCGACTCAGAGCGTCACGGCCTGATCGCCTATTTGTCTTCCAACCCTCAAGCAGGGGTGTTGATTGAAGGGACCGGAGGGGTGCGCAAGTTGCGCTGGGGTCGCAGCGGCATGGGGAAGAGCGGCGGGGTGCGGGTGATCTACTACTTTCACAGCGAGCGGCACCCCCTCTACCTGCTGACGGTCTTTGGAAAGAGCGAGCGGGCCAACCTTTCCAAGGCAGAGAAAGCGATGTTGAAGGCAACGGTGAAGGAACTGGTGAAATCTTGGAGAGCGAACAATGGGCAAGGCGTTTGAGGAAATTCAGGCAGGGCTGCAAGAGGCGGTTCTCCATGCGCAGGGAGGCAAGACAGACACGGTGGTGCATAAGCCAGAGCGTGTGGACGTGAAGGCAATCCGCCAAAAAGCCGGGATGACCCAGCAGCAGTTTTGTGCTGCTTTCGGTCTGTCGTTGGGGACGTTGCGCCACTGGGAACAGGGGGACCGACACCCAAGAGGCCCGGCGCGGGTGCTGATGAAGGCGGTGGAGCGAAATCCGCAAGCCGTGCTGGAGGCCGTGTCGTCCTGAGCGCCGGTCCGCCTTATCGTGGCTTGCGAACTGCGCGATGGAGCCTTCAAGTGGAGAATGGGCTGCTGCCGTCCTGACTTGGGCCGTCCAAACTTTCACTGAAACCGCTTGAGTGCGGCATCAAGTGCGGCGTGGTCGCCGTACAGCACGATCAGGTCGTTGGCCTCGATGACGGTGGTGTCGTAGGGAGCGGGCAGTGGCCCGGAGCCTCGGATGACGGAAATCACCGAGCAGCGTTCTCCGTCTCCAAAGCCCAATGCGCCAAGCGTTTTTCCAAGCGTTTTGTGGTCCGGAGCAATGGGCACGGCCTCCACCAGCCGTTTCATCAGCAGGGGTTGCAGTTCGCGGTCAAGGCTACCGGAATCGTTCTCGGAGCGCAGCAGTCCGTAACTGCGGCGGCGCACCAGATCCATCTGCACGGCGATGATGTGTGGAGGAAGGTGGTAGTGGGTCAGCAGTTCGGCAAAGAGCCGCAGCGAGGTCTCGAATTCTTCCGGAACCACCACGTTGGCGCCGAGTGCCTGAAGTTGCTCGACCTCCGTGACGAAGCGGGTGCGGGCGATCAGGTAAACGTTGGGATGCAGGCGGCGCAGGACCGAAACGGCGCGGCGGGTGGCTTCGGCTTCCGGAATGGCGATGACCGCGCTGTCAAACTCGCTGACGCGGAGGTGCCGCAGCACCTCGGAGCGGGTGGCATCGCCGTAGTGGGCCAGTTCTCCGGCGGCGCGGATGTCCCGCACGGTTTTCGGGTTGTACTCCAGAATTT
>CAZQXS010000228.1:0-3198 GCA_964597275.1 uncultured Pseudomonadota bacterium
GATGCCGGAGCGGGAGCTTCCCGGAAGGTAGAGCTTGCCGCGAATTTTCATGAACAGAATTTACTCAACATCTTTGGTACTGGCACAATTCTGCGTTCGTCCTGAGCCTGTCGAAGGGCGAACCATTAGGCTTCGACAAGCTCAGCCCGAACGGAGAGGCGTTTTTCAACAGGGAAAAAAACCGATGGATTCTTCAAACTAGATTCCCACATCCATGTCCTGAAGGTCGGCGTATTCGGAACTGATCACCTCGTCAGAAGCCTGAACCTGTCCGATGAACTCATCAAGTGAGCCTCCGGGAATGAGGGTGAGCGTTTCTTTTTCGTAGCGCCAGCGCCGCACGGCGGCCCACGGCTGGAGCAGCCCCAGCGTGGCGATGGTCAGGACCGTGTTGCTGAGGAGAATCCACGCCAGCCGGAGGCCGGAAAGCCGGGACTCGAAGCGGTGGACCTCGGCGAGCGTGAGATGCCCGAACACGACGTTGCGGGCAATCGCCTGATAGCAGAAGTACCCCAAGTAAAACACCAGCACCAGCACCACGGGGAGGAACTGGAGGAACAGCAGGATTTCCGGAGGAAGTTCGCCTTTGACCTCAAGCGGGGCCAACCAATCGAACGATGCCCTCGCCCAGCCCACCAGCAGTAGCAACGGCAAAACAATGATCCCAAAAGCCAGAAGCAGCCCCTTGTAAAGCGCGGAAAGTGGCGGGTCCGTGTTCAGTTCCGAAGTACCATAGTGGTAACTCTCGGCGAGGTAGCGGGCACCGTAGCGCGTGGAGAACGGAATCAGCAACCCCAGTGAAATCACACTCAAAAACGGGAAGAGCAGAAAGGCGACAAAGGCCCGGCCGTAGCTCCCCTGAAAATCGAAGCGCACGTTACGGAAACTCGTCATGCGGGCGTTGAAGCGCAGGCTGCGGTTGACGACCCACGGGAACAGCAACAGCAGGGCCAGTGTGGTGGCTCCGCCCAAGACAGGGGCCACGCTGGAGACGACATTGAGGGCCACCACCACTCCCACCGCAACCAGCCGCCCCTTGAGAATCGCTATCGGGTTGGCGTGGTACTCGAAGCGGTGCCCACCAATCGTGGTGTGTCCGAGGAAAAAGCGCAATCGCCGCACCTTCGCCCACGCGGAATAGATGCCCAGCGTGATCACGCTCAACAACAGGTTCACCAGCCAGATGCCGAAATACTCCCCGGCGCTGCCGCCAAACTCAACAGGTTGCGGTGGAGAGGGCTGGGCCGCAGCGGGTTTGGGAACCGATGGGGCCACCACGATGCCGGAAGTTTCGGTGGCCGACTCCGAAGCTTCGGCGGGGGCTTCGGCTTCCTCCGATGCCGCAGTGGTTTCAGACGATGCCGGAGGCTCCGGGTTTTCCGGGTCGGGAGCATCCTTCAGTTCTTCAGGGTTCTCCGGCTTTTCTTCAGGGTTCTCCGGCTTTTCTTCCATGATTTCTTCAGGATCAGAGTTGCGTTCGGCCAGCGTCCACGCAAAGTTTGTCGGTTTGGGCGGATCACGGGTAGTTTACTTCCCTCCTCTGCTGAGGGCAACCCCAGCCGTTTGGTCACGGAAAAATTCCGGCTAAAGAAAATGCGGGATTCTGCCGATAAGGGAATTAGAAAAACCATTTGGAGGATTCATGTCGCACTCACGATTGCTACTGCTGATGTTCGCAACCCTCATGATTTTGGGCAGTTGCGCTGAATTTGAGGAACTGGCCACGGGGCAGGGCGCGGGACGGCCCTCGTGCGCCGCCCCGGTCATCAACCGCGCCATCCGGCACTACGAGGAGGCCAAGACCGGACTGGCCCTCTACTACGAAGAGCAGAACGACAACCGACTCTTCCAGGCGTATTACGCCAGCGCGGACTCCGTCACGACCGCCAAGCGCGCAGGCAAGTGCTGGGACCGACGTGCCTCGCACAAGGCCGCCTACTACAACCTCCGGGAACTCAACCGCGAGGTGGTGAAGATCATCCGCCGCAACATGCCGGATTCCGAAACCGCCGCGCTGGTGGCGTTGTATCGAGACCAGTACGAAAAGGTCGTCAAGCGCCGCAACTGAGGGGCTTCAAGGGAGCAAGTGGGTGCTTGTTCCCGGCTCGCCCCCCTTTTTGCCCCGCCCAGATTTTCTCCAATCCCACAAACGAACCGATGGTTCGCCAAGCCAATTCCAGCCGTCAGATTGTCAGTGATCCGGCCACTTTGGAGCGGATTTACCCGGATGTCATCCCGACAGACGACCTCGCCCAAACGCTCAGTCTGGAGTTGCACTTGGAGCGGTATCGCTTTGCCAGTCAGCACTTGGCAGGCACCCGTTGCTTGGACATCGCCTGTGGTTGTGGTTACGGAAGTTTCCTGCTAGCGCAGTCGCATCCATCCCTTCAGGTCACAGGCGTGGACCTCGACCCCGAAACCATTGGCTACGCCCGGCAACGCTACCAGCGCCCCAACCTGAGTTTCCTGCAAGCCGATGTGCTGGAGTATCAACCGGAAACGCCTTTCGACAACGTGGTGTCCCTGGAAACCATCGAGCACATTCCGGACACCGGACGGCTGGTTGCACGATTGCGAAACTGCGTGTCTGAAACGGGACAGCTGATTGCCAGCGTGCCCACCACGCCCACCTGCGATGGCAACCCCCACCACTGCCATGACTTCAGCGATGCTTCCTTTCAACGGCTGCTTCGCCAACACGGCTTTGGGGTCGAGCAGGATGTGTTGGTGCAAACCCAGCCTTGGCAGGTGGCAGGCACGGTCGGGGGTTCCGACAGCAAAGGCCGTTTGGCCCTACAGTATGCGCTGAAAAGTTACTGCCGACGGCCTCAACTGCTGCTGGAGCGTCTCCTCTGCTTGGCGCGTTATGGGGCTTGCAACCGTTACCACACTCGGCGGTTCACTCCCGCCATGTGAAAACCGACCACCCCGTAGGGGCAGGTTTCAAACCTGCCCCTACCCGACACTACCCCGACAGCCCCGACCGATCCCCGCCAACCAGAACCATCCGCGCCATCCGTGGCTCGCGGAAGCACTGGTCTGGGCGTGGCGTCTGCTTCTGGATTTGAGTCCAAACCCCAGTCCATAGGAAAGGTTGGTCTCGGGAAGAGGTCCGGTTATTTGCTGAATTTTCTGATGGTCCCGATTGGGAAGGGAAGGAGATGAAGCAGGGGGGCTTCAGGCAGTGAGGAGAGAAAG
>CAZQXS010000229.1:0-3185 GCA_964597275.1 uncultured Pseudomonadota bacterium
TCTGCGCCCATATCGCCGAACTGCCCAACATCGTCGCCATCAAGTACAGCGTGCCGCGTGAGATGTACGCCAAGCTGACCCAACTCGCAGGCGACAAAATCCTGGTCAGCACCGCGTCCGAGGAAGAATGGCTCGACAACATCCTCGAACTCGGCTGGCGGCTCTACCTCTGTTCCTCCCCGCCCTACCTGCTCCAGACCCAAGCGGATCGGCGCATGCACGAGTACACCCAGCTTGCCTTTCAAGGAGAACGCGAAAAAGCCCGTGCCGTGCGCGACAGTCTGGAACCCGTGCGCCACGCGCTCAAATCCACCCGTCCGGGCGGCAAGCCGCAGGCGCATCAGAAGTACTGGCAGGAATTGCTGGGTCAGGCCGGAGGTCCGGTGCGGTTCCCGCTACTGCAACTCACCGAAGCCGAGAAGGCCGCAACCCGTGCGGCATTTCAGGAATGCGGCCTGTCCTTGGAAGGCTGAACCCCGTCCCTCTGCCACCTCCTTTTCTACCACGGATTTTCACGGAAGCCCACCGATCCCCCTACAAAACAGGGGTGTAGGAGCGGGCCATGCCCGCGAACCGCGCTATCGAAATCGCTATCGAAATCGGGATCGCTATCGAGTCGGGATCGCTATCGAAATCGTCATCCCCACGCAGGCGGGGATCCAGCCCCACGGCCGTTTGCCTTCTGGATTCCCGCCTGCGCGGGAATGACCACAGAACGGTCACACCAGCTTCTGCCTGCCGATGGGCAGCCTGCGGATGCGCTTGCCCGTGGCGGCGAAGATGGCGTTGGTGATCGCCGGAGGCGTCGGGGGCAGCCCGGCATCCCCGCCAAAGGGACCCTGCTCGCTGTCAATGACCCGGACGTTGACGAGGGGCGCGTCCCGCATCCGGGAAATCCGGTAGTCGTCGTAGTTGCTCTGCTCGACCCTCCCGTCCCTGAAGGTGATTTCCTCCTTGGTCGCCAGCGAGACTCCCCAGATGACACAGCCCTCCACCTGCGCCTTCAGGGTGTCCGGGTTCACATTTCGGCCCACGTCAATGGCGCAGTCCACGCGATGCACCTTCAACTTCCCTCGCTTGGAGACCGAGACCTCGGCGACTTCGGCACAGACGCTTCCGGAGAAGTTGCAGATCGCCATGCCCCGGCCATGCCCTTCGGGAAGCGGATCGCCCCAGTTCGCATCGGCTGCGACGGACTCCAGCACCTTCTTGAATCGGGGGTTGTTCAGCAGCTTCATGCGGTACTCAAAGGGGTCGGCTCCCGCCAGATGGGCGGATTCGTCCAGTGCGCTTTCGAGATAGAACGTGTTCTGAAACATGAAGGAGCGCCACCACCCCAGAGGAATCTCAAGGTCAACAACGGTCTGCTCGAAATCAACCCCCTCAATGTCGTAGTGAGGCGTGAACTTTGGGGCAAAGGCGGAAGCCATCGCACTGGACAAACCGCCATGCTGGCTGCTCGAAAATGCCAGAGGGTTCAGGTCAAGAAACTGCAAGAGCTTGTCATGTTGAACCCACTGCGACCCTGCGGCCTGCTGGTTTTCCCACTGCGCTGGCAGACCGTCCCTCCCGAGGCTGATCTGGAAGCGGCTTCTGCTGGCAGGGTGGTAAAAGCCTTGCTGCATGTCCTCTTCACGGGACCAGATGACCTGCACGGGCTTTCCCAATTCCTTCGAGAGCAGGACGGCCTGCTCCACAAAATCTTCTCCCCACACTCTAAACCGACCTCCAAAACCGCCGCCCACATAAGTCGTGTGGACCTTGATCTGATCTTCGGAGAACCCCGTCATGTCTTTGATTTTGTCCAAGGCTCTGGTCTGGCCCTGAAAGGGTGCCCAGACTTCGCAGGAATCGTCAGTGACAGAAGCCGTGCAGTTCATGGGTTCCAAGGCGGCGTGACTCAAGAACTGGATTTCGTACTCAAGATCCAGCACTTTCTCACCGCTCATTTCGGTCTTTCCCATCTCGTCCAAAGAGGTCTGGAAACGCCGGTCCAACTCTTCTTGGCCCAGGCCAGCAGTTGTCCCGCCCTCGAACTCTACCTTCAAGGCTTCCAACCCCTTTTGTGCATGCCAGGTCGAGTCCGCGACCACGGACATCCCGTGGGGGATCGGCACGACGGCCACCACCCCCCTCACCGTCATTGCAGCGGCCTTGTCAAAGGACTTGACCTCCCCGCCGAAAACAGGGGACTGGCTGACCGCCGCATAGCGCATGCCCGGAAGGCGGACATCGGTTCCATAAATCGCGCTGCCGTTGACCTTTGCGGGAATGTCCAGCCGGGGCATGGGTTTCCCAACGAAACGGTACTGGTCTCTGGACTTGAGCTTGGGGCTTGAGGGTGGCTCCAGCTTGGAGGCGGCTTCGGCAAGCTCTCCGTAACTCAGCTTGCGACCGCTTGGCCGATGAAGGACATGGCTGTTTTGGGCTTCACACTCGGTTTTGGGAACTCCCATTTCTTGGGCACCCGCCTCAACAAGAATCTCACGTGTTCCAGCACCAATTTTCGCAAGCCGATCCCACCACAGCCGGATTCCTCGGTTGCCTCCTGTGGAGACTTTTGAACTTGTGTTGTATTCAGAACGGATGGTGTGGGTGGTGACCACGTTGATCGTCTCCCAATCCGCTTCCAGTTCCTCACCGATGATCATGGCGTGGGCCGTGTGAGTGCCCTGCCCCATTTCCGAGGTGGGGCTGATGATGGTGATGCGGTTGTCCTTGGCGATGCGGATGAACAGACCCAGTTCCTCCGGCTGCGCGGTGGGCGAGCTGACGTTGGGACTGGATTGAAAGGTGCAGCCGACGAGCAGGCCGCCTCCGGCGACGGCGGAAACCTTGAGGAAGGTGCGTCGGTTTAGGGTTGCGGTCTTCATGCGGTCTCCTTCTTCTGCAATCAAAAAATGGGTAGTGGTGCAAGTGTAAATGATCGTACCGGGTAGGGCGGATGAAGCGTAGCGCATCCGCCTGCCTCGGTTGCGGTGTTGGCGGTTCCGCTTCGCTTGAACCGCCCTACCCCATCATTGAGTGTTGAGCCACTACCGTCAATGACATAACGGAGTTTCACTCAAAGACCCGATCAAGATTAGCTTCCAAAATATCTTCAAGAACTTCTTTGGTCATGCCGCGTTTCTGAGCGTTTTCCCCGGTTTCTTTCATGATGCGTTTCAAATCCGCCACCGCCTTTT
>CAZQXS010000230.1:0-3142 GCA_964597275.1 uncultured Pseudomonadota bacterium
ACTGTTTGGCGACGCGCTGATGCACACGATAGGTGCTGCGGTACTTGAGGGGGAAAGCCCCGCCGAAGGGAAACAACTCCTCCAAACGACGCTTGATTTCCTCGGAGGTCAGCACCTCGGCTTCTGGGATGTCCGGATCCGTGGGGTAAGCGATGCGCCACAGGCCAGGGGGGCCTTTGTCCGGAACCTTGAACACCGCGGCCCAGCGGTCAGGGTCGGCGATGTAGGCCGTGTGTGCAAAGCCGTGATCGCCCAGTTCCCGCGTCGTGCTGGCGACAAGAAAGCGCTCTGGCCAGGTGTAGCCCTCAAACTCTATACCCGTCTCGCGACGCACCGTGCTACGCCCGCCATCGGCACCAATCAGCCAATCCCCCCGGAATTGCTGTGGACCACCCCCCGCTTCAACCATGACAGTGACCCCTTCGGCATCTTGTGCAAACCCTGTCACGGCTGAGGAAAAATGCACCTCTGCCTCAGGAAACGATTTGAGTCGTTCCAGCAGCATCGGAGTCAACCGATGTTGTTCGAGGTGCAGGCGGTACGGAAATTTCGTTTCATCTCGCAAAAGGCCTAAGTCAAACTCCGCGACCACGCCCTCCAGCCGGTCCCGGAACTGCCAGATGGGCACTTTCAGCCCGGCGTCATGCATGGCCGCTCCCACCCCAAGTGCATCGAGCATTTCCACTGTGGGTGGGTGAAACGATCCGGCACGCAAATCATGGGTCAAGCCCGGTTCTGCCTCCAGCGCCAGCACAAACACTCCCCGCTGCACCAATGCCAGTGCCGCCACCAATCCCACTGGGCCAGTTCCGGCAATGATCACTTGATGAGTGTTTAACATGCCCCTCCCCGTCTGCTCAATCATGAGGACTCAATTGCATGGTGGATGAACTACTGATGAAGGCAGGGGTGGCCCGGTACTCGTTACTCCCATCTCCATGGCCGCAGTTTCTCTGGCTGGAATTCTCGGATGAGGGCACGGGCGAGGATGCGCCCGGGGTTGATGAGGTAGGTGTCTCCAAAACGCTTTTCCGGAAGGCCGAGGGGGATTTCGGTGCAACCGAGGATCACGGCTTCGGCACCTTGGGTTGCTAGGGCACGGACCCCGTCGATCAGCACGGTACGGGCCTGTGTTGTGACTGGATGGGCCTTCACCTTGATGCCGTGCTTGGGGTGGTAGAGGGCCTGCTCGTGCAGTTCCCGCTGCTGGGCTTCCTCCAGCAGCACCACGCGGTAACCCTTGGGTTCCAGCAGGTCCGGGTAGAAGCCCGCCCGCCACGTTCCCATGGTTGAAAGCACCCCCACCGTTTCCACTTCCGGACACTCCTCCCGCAGAAACTCTGCCGTTTCCGCGATCATGTCGAGCAGGCGGACGCGGCTCCCCGCCTGTTCCAGCCTGCGGTTCAGCACCGACCAGATTCGCGGGGCATGGGCGGTGTTGCAGGGCAGTCCCACCACGGTCGCGCCCAGCATTTCCAAGTCCCGGATGTTGCGGAAGAGCGCGTGAGCGGGATTGACCGTCGCCTGCCCCAGCAGAAAGCGTGTGCGATCCTCGATCTGCTCCGGGGTGGAAAGCAGCACCGTCGGCAGGTGGTCCTGATCCTGCTCCGCCAGCGTTTCCTCCAGCAGCATCTGGGCAAGGTCAATTCCAGCATAGGGTCCTGCCCCGCCAGCAATGCCAATCTTCGGTTCGTAAGAGGTCATGGTCGCTTAAAGTAGCTTTGGTTTAACTGAAATCGCGGCTTGGAAAATGCCCTCTTCCCCTTCGTGCCGAGTTTATCGAAGCATGGGAGGGCTCAACCTTTGAAAAGCTCAGGGCAGATGGCACCCAAGCGCTTTGATTTGCTTCACTTATGACCTGTGGGGGCTCCTTTCACGAAATCGAGCCAATCCCATAGGCACCGTGCAGTGCCTGCCCTTCATTGAAGCGTGAGAGACGATAAGCTTCAATGGAAATCCGGGGGGCCTGTCCCAGCACGGTTTGTGCCAGCGCCTCACCCACGGTTGGGGCGAGCTTGAAGCCGTGGCCACTGAAGCCGACTGCAACATGCAATCCGTTGTAACTGGGTACGGGGCCGACCATCGGGTTCCAATCCGGGGGAATGTCGTAAGGCCCAGTCCAGCCGTTGACGTATTCCGCCTCGGCAAAGGCGGGCATGCGCTGTGTCATGCGCTCCCCGATGCGTGTGATGTGTTCCGGGTCCACCGCGTCGGTGAGCGTGTCCGGGTCGTCTAGCGGATCACCGTGGTCGCCTGTGCCGATCAACACAACCCCGCCGGAGTCCGGGCGGAAGTAGAGCTTGTCCTCGCTGGTGAGGTCTTTGACGATGGGCCAATCGGGTCGGTACGGTTCGCCGATGCGCAGCGTGATCACTTGGTGGCGGCTGATTTCGTAGGGCAGTTTCACCCCCAAGCTGGAGAGCAGGCGGTTGGTGTGCGGCCCGGCGGCAAGGATCAGGTTGGGGGTTTCAAAGGTCGCGGACGGGGTTTCCACCCGGTAGTGGCTCCCGGATTTGGTGAGCGTTGTCACCGGGGTGTCGGTGCGCACGTCCACTCCCAAATCGCGGGCGCGGTTCGCGTAGGAGGTCGTGGTCAGGTACGGATCGCAGTAGCCCGTGAGCGTGTCGTAGCCGATCACCTCCACGTCGTCCAGTTGCAGCAGCGGGTGCAACTCGCGGGCTTCTTCGGCCTCGACCACCCGCGTGTCCACCCCAAAGCGGTTCTGCTCCGCAAACACCTTCAGCATTGGTTCGCGGTGCGCTTCCGGCCCCAAGATGAGGTAGCCTGTGCGCCGGAACCCTGCATCGCCGCCCACCACTTCTGCAAAGTTGGCGAAGATTTTCAGGCTTTCGACGGCGTGGGCCATGTTCTCCGGGATCGAGTAGTGCGTGCGGACAATGGCACAGGATTTCGCGGTGCCTCCGGAGCAAAGGCTGCCCCGTTCCAGTAGGGTCACGTTGGAGGCGCCGAGCCGGGCGAGGTTGAAGGCGGTGGCCGCGCCGTAAAGTCCGCCGCCGATGAGTAGGTAATCGGTGGTTTGAGTCATGTCCTCACACCTCCAGGGCCATCAGGGTGAGGTCGTCGCGCCGGGTGTGCGTCCCCTGTTCGGCGGCGTGGTCGTCGAGCAGCGCCCGCACGAGTT
>CAZQXS010000231.1:0-3050 GCA_964597275.1 uncultured Pseudomonadota bacterium
CGGGCGATGGGCTGGAGATTTTGCAGCGGTGCCGTGTAATCAATCCAGCGCCCGTTGTATTTCATTTGCTGGTAGCGCCCGCGCTGAAAGGTGTCGAAGCGCTTGCGGGTTTCCTGCATGACCAGCTCATAGCGTTCTTGCATGCGCTTTCGGCTGTTGAGAAACCTCTGATTGAGCATGGCCTCCGGATCCCGCCGTGGCGGAACCGGGGCGTTTTTCATGAGTTCGCGGGCGGCGCGTCCGGATTCCTCCGACTGCTGGCCGTCCTCGTTCGTGTGAAGCCGCCACTTGTTTCGGGTCGTCTCCCATGCCAGATTGAAGACGGCGCGAGAGGTCGCCTCTTCTGGGTCCACTGGAACCGCAGGGGCGGCTCCCGGAGCGGCGGGGGCATCGGCGGCAGGAGCCGCCGCCTCTTGGGCAAACGAAGCCGCTGTACTCAAAACGAGCAACCCTGTCACCGACAAAACAATGCCGATCCGACGCTGGCTAAGAATCCTGTTGGGCGTGCTGTTCATCAGCGCGACTTCCGTGTCTCTCCATGCGCAAGTGCCTCCGGGGCTGGAACCCTGCTACGCCAGTGACGCCGCCCGCTACCAGTGCTATCTGGCCCGCATCGCCAACCGCATCGCGGAGGCCAAGGAGCGCCGCGCCCTCATGGAGGCGGCAATCGAGCAACGCCGACAAGCCCAGCTTGAGGCCACTCCGGACCCCAACCTGAAGCGTCAGCGGGAACGTCAGGAAATCCAGCAGATTGTGGAAGCTGCCCGTCAGCGCAATGTCTCCCACGCAGGCGAACGCTATTCGCTCACCTACGGCATGATCCCCGCTCCTCCCGACGCGAACACCTGGTTGGGCAAACGCAATTCTGGCGGAAACTGAAGGAGCGGTCCGGGTCAGTGCTTCAAGTCCGGCGGATCGAGGTACTCCAGCCCGTGTTCCAGCCGCAACGCCTCCAGCGAGTGTTCCACACCCGCATCCTCGGCTTGCCGTCCTGAAAACGCCTGCACCGCCCTCTGCATCACCTCCACGGATTGTTGCTCTTCCGCAGATTCAGACGTGAGGCCCGTCCGCAGTTGATCCACGGCGGCACTCGAAGCCTCTTGGAACGTCAGCGACTTCGTGCCCTGAATCTTGAGCAGGTCCAGCAGCGGGGTGCTGGCGGCTTGCTGGGCGCGAGGTCGATTGAAGTGCCGGAGTTGGCCCTCCTTGTCCAAGTACGCGAAAAACGCCGAGACCTGATCCTGAAGGAAGTGGTCCGGCTCATTGATCCGATAGCACCGATGCACCACCTCCACAGCATAAAACTGGCCGCTGCGCAGGGTGTCGGTGGGTTGCATTTCAAGCTGTCCGGGAATCTGCATCCAAAATCCAAGGGGTGCGTTGACGCCGTGTGCGGGCGTTTGCGTTCAAGTGGTCAGTATAGCCGGAGCTGCCTTGGGGTTTCAATGCAATTCCCCGAACGGGGGTCCGTCCCAGAATTCGGCTTGCCCTGATCCCCCGGAACCTTAGAGTGAAATCCCTTGCACGTTGCAGTCCATGAACGCACTCGGCCTCGCCCTCGACACCACCTTTGACGACACCTCGGTTGCCCTCTTGCGCGGCACCCGCGAGGTCTTGGCGAACCTCACGCTCTCGCAGTACCGCGACCACGAGGAATTCGGCGGGGTGGTTCCGGAACGCGCCTCGCGCAAGCACCTGGAGGTCGTCCATCCCCTCATCCGGGAAGCCCTTGCGAAGGCCAAGTTCGACTTTGCCGATCTCGATTACATCGCCGTGTCCAACCTGCCGGGGCTGCTGGGTTCGCTGCTGGTGGGGGTGACGGTGGCAAAGGGGCTGGCGTGGTCGCTCGACAAACCGCTCATCGGAGTCAACCATGTGGAGTCGCACCCCTATGCGAACATCCTCGCGCAGGGGCCGTGGGAGTTTCCGGTGCTGCATCTCGTGGTCGCAGGCGGGCACACGCTGTTGCTGCGGGCCGACGACCACTTCCACTACACCATCCTCGGACGCACCGTGGATGACGCTGCCGGGGAGTGCGTGGACAAGGTCGCCAAAATGTTCGGGCACCCCATGCCCGGAGGCCCGGTGGTGGACCGCTATGCGCTGGAAGCCCCCGGCGATGCCTTTGCCTTTCCCCGCCCCTTGCTCAACAAGCCGGGCTGCGAGTTCTCCTTCAGCGGACTCAAAACCGCCCTGCTGCGCTTTCGGGAAGAAAATCCGGAGGCGGCCTCCGAGCAGGAACCTGCCGTGCTGTCCTCCTTCTTCCAAGCCGTCGTGGACGTGCTGGTGGAAAAAACCTTCCGTGCGCTCGACTCCGAAAACCTCACGCGCCTCACCGTCTCCGGAGGCCTGGCTGCCAGCAAGAAACTGCGGCAGACCTTTGAAGCAGAATGCGAAAAGCGCGGCATCGAACTCTTCTATCCGCCGCCCCGGCTTTGCACCGACAACGCCGCAATGGTCGCCTGCCTCGCCGCGCACCGCTATGCCCAAGGCCGCTTCGACGACCTCACGCTGGACGCGCTTCCGAACATGCTTTGAGGGGGGTCGCTCAACTGCGAAACTCCCGGATGAACTTCAAGAGAAGATCGGACAGTTCCCTTGAATCCTGATAACTCTGGTCAATCTGAGTTTGATGCCCCATCACAATCTGCTGTGCGTTTCCGTGGATTTTATGACCCAAATCCGTTACGCAGATCAGTACTTTCCGGCGATCGTTTGGATCGGGTACTCGGTAAACCAGATTATCATTGACCATCCGGTCCACCATCTTGGTCAGGGTGGGGTTGTTCACGACCAGACCTTCCGCCAGCCCTCCCATCGACATCCCGTCACTGCCCCTCAACAGCGTGAGTATCCTCCAACTGTCCACTGACAACCCCGTTGGCCTGAGACGTTCGCTAAGTTGCTGATTGGACAAGCGGCTGGCCTGAGCGAGCAAATCAGTGATGACGGAAGGGCCTTGGGCAGGCATAAGAAAATTCATCCACTTAAAAATTAAAAATTGAATATTTCACTTTTCAAGTATATAAAGGGTTGGTCTGAGTTGCCAA
>CAZQXS010000232.1:0-3038 GCA_964597275.1 uncultured Pseudomonadota bacterium
TACGCTTTGACAATCCGGGCGGTTGTCCTAAACTTCAAGTTGCTTGCTAGAGCAATTTCAGTTTATTTGTACCCACTTGTCATTCCCGCGTAGGCGGGAATCCAGTCCACACGGCCGTTTGCTCTGGATTCCGGGTCTGTGCTCCGCTCCGCCCGGAATGACGCTCTTGAATCCGTAATCCCTGAAAATGCTCTAGAGCATTTTTAGGTAGTCGCCTCATTATACACCCGCACACCGCACACCATGAACGCCTACGACGAACTCCCGCAAACCCCGGCGAATTACGCCGCACTCTCGCCACTCAGCTTTCTGCAACGCGCCGCCTCGGTGCATCCGCAACGCACCGCGCTCGTCCACGGTGAAATCCGCCGGACCTGGGCGCAGACCGACGAGCGTTGCCGCCGCCTCGCGTCCGCCCTGCAAAAACACGGAATCGGACGCGGCGACACGGTGGCGGTGATGGCCCCCAACGTCCCGGAACTCTACGAGGCGCACTTCGGCGTGTTGATGACCGGGGCGGTGCTGAACGCGCTCAACGTGCGGCTGGAGGCGGAAACCCTTGCGTACATCTTCGACCACGGCGAGGCCAAGGTGTTGCTCACCGACCGCGAGTTCTCGCCCGTGATCCGCAAGGCGCTGGAACTGGCAGAGCAGTCCCCGCTCGTGATTGACATTGACGATCCGCTTGCGGAAACGGGGGAACTGCTTGGTGCAATGGATTACGAAGCCTTGCTCGCGCTGGGCGATCCTGCGTTTGAACCGATCCTACCGGAGGACGACTGGCAGTCGGTCGCGCTCAACTACACCTCCGGGACCACGGGCCGACCGAAGGGGGTGGTCTATCACAGCCGGGGTGCGTTCTTGTTGGCTCTGGGAAACGTGCTGGCGTGGGAACTGCCGCACCGCCCCACCTACCTCTGGACGCTGCCGATGTTCCACTGCAACGGCTGGTGCTTTCCGTGGACGCTGGCCGCGCTTGCAGGCACTAGCGTCTGTCTGCGCAAGGTGGCGGCCCCGAACATCTACAACGCGATTGCCGACCACGGGGTCACGCACCTCTGCGGTGCCCCGATTGTGATGGGCATGATCGCCAACGCCGCTGAGTCCGAGCGGCGCGACCTTCCCAACCCCGTGCAAATCATGACCGCTGCCGCACCGCCGCCGCCGTCCGTGATTGCCGCTATGCAGCAAATCGGCTTCAACGTCACCCACGTTTATGGACTCACCGAGGTCTATGGTCCTTCCGTGGTGTGTGACTGGCAGGAGGACTGGAACGGTCTGGAGCCGACCGAGCAGGCTCGCATGAAGGGGCGGCAGGGGGTGCGCTACCACGTTCTCGAAGACCTCACCGTGGCCGACCCGGACACGCTGGAGCCAGTGCCTTCGGACGGAGAGACGCTGGGCGAGGTGATGTTCCGGGGCAATGTGGTGATGAAGGGCTACCTCAAGAACCCAGAGGCGACCGAGGAGGCGTTTCGCGGCGGCTGGTTCCACTCCGGCGATTTGGGGGTGCGGCACCCGGACGGCTATGTCGAACTCAAGGACCGCGCCAAGGACATCATCATCTCCGGGGGCGAAAACATCAGTTCCGTCGAGATCGAGAACGTGCTGTACCAGCATCCCGATGTGCTGGAAGCCGCCGTGGTCGCCCGCCCGGACGAGAAGTGGGGCGAGCATCCCTGCGCGTTTGTCACGCTCAAGGCCGGAGCCGACCTCACCGAGCAGGAAGCCATCGCCTTCTGCAGGACGAAGCTGGCGGGGTTCAAGATTCCGAAAACGGTGGTGTTCGGGGAACTGCCCAAGACCTCCACAGGCAAGGTGCGCAAAACCGAGTTGCGGGAGCGGGCGAAGGCGCTGAGCTGACTCGCCAGGTTGCTCTCCAAACCTGTTTCGATCTCCGTGCCTTTTCCGTTCGAGCTGAGCCTGTCGAAGCCCAAAAGTTCGCCCTTCGACAAGCTCAGAACGAACGGATTGGATGCCCTGCAAAGGGGCACAACCTGACGAAACAGGGCATTTAGCTTTTCAGCCACTTGCGGAAGCGTTGCTCCAGCGACTCCCATGAGGACGGCTCGGCCTGCTTGGTCGCCTCGCGGATCGCATCGGCGGCGTGGGTGGCGCTGCGGAAGCCTTCGGCGTAGAGCTTGGCGGAGTTGCCGGAATCCATCAGGCTGTAGCCCGCAAGGTCGGGGCGGATCAGCACATCGGCAGCCTCGGTCTGGTGGCGGGTGGTCTGGTCCACGGCGATGGCAAAGGCGTTGAGCAACACCTCGACGATGCCCTGCGGGGCGCGGTAGCGGCCACTGCCCAAGTCCACGGCGACACTCACGCGGGCGCCCATGTCCTGCAACACCGACACCGGGACGTTCTCCACAATCGCGCCGTCCACCAGCAAACGCCCGTCCACCTCGACCGGAGTGAACACGCCCGGAATGCAGGTGCTGGCCATCACGGCCTCGGCGACACTGCCCGTCTTGAAGACCACCCGCTCGCCCGTCTGGATGTCCGCCGCCACCAGCGCGAGTGGGATGAGCGCGTTTTCCAGCAGCACGTCGCCAAGCTGCTTCTCCATGAAATTGCCGATCTCCGCGTTCGACAGCAGGCCGAGCTTGGGCAGCGTGAAACTGGACACGCGTAGCCAGCGCAGCTCGTGGGCGAGCTTGCGGATGGTTTCCGGAGGAGTGCCAAAGGCGTAGAAGGCCGCAACCATCGCCCCGGCGCTGGTGCCGCTCAGGAAGTTCGGCTGCAAGCCCTCCTCCTCCAGCGCCTTGAGGACGCCCGGATGCACCGCGCCCCGGAACGCGCCGCCCCCCAGTGCGAAACCGAGTCCGGGGATGGAGGATTGATCGTCAGCCATGTTCAAGCAGGTTCACAGGTTTGTGATTCCGGATACGAAAAATGTACCAGAATTTCAGTGCGAATCTCAGAGGAGTGCATGACGGGAGGCGGCGGATGCTCGTTTTTTGTTGCCTTCAGGCGAAAATCGGTTTACCGTTCTTGCTTGAGAGTTCCATGGAGGAACTCGGGATTGTCCCTACAAC
>CAZQXS010000233.1:0-2866 GCA_964597275.1 uncultured Pseudomonadota bacterium
CCGCTGGATCAACGGGTTCAGGTTCCACTCCCCCCTCCACGGTGAAGGGGGGCCGCCGGAACGATATCCCTTTAATGAAATAAATATTCCATTAAAGGGACGAATGAAATTCTACAGATTATTGCAGAAGTGTAAAGGTTTATTTTCGAGATGGGTGGTTTATCCCAGACAGATGCTCCTGAAGTCCTTCGAAATCCGGATTGAGGGCGTACACTTTTTCAAAATCCAGTTGGGCTTTCTTGGGTTCTCCAAGGCTTTTGGAGCAAAGGCCGCGCTCGAACAAGAGGGCTTGCCGCAGTTCAAGGGAGCGGCCTTTCTTGCGCCTGAGCAGCGGAGTGAGGGTGGTGCGGGCAGCCTCTGTTCTTCCCTGCAAGCGCAGGGCGCGGGCCTTGTAGAGCAGCAGGGCGGTGTGGACCGCGCTTTCGTTCTCCACCCCACCACCGAGCCGCACCACTTCGTGCAAGACTTTCGGATGGTTGGGCCGGGCTTCCAGCAGCAGTTCGGACAGCGAGAGCCGCACCACCACATCCTGCGGGTCGAGCTTGCGGAGCGTGCGAAGGCAGTCGAGGGCGCTGCGGTACTTGCGGGCTTCCTGGTAAAGTTCGACCAGCGCCAGCAAAGCACTTTGGCGGTTGGGACGCAGTTGAGCAAACAGCTCCTCGGTGATTTGCAGCGAGGTGGTGACTTCCAGCCCGTACTTGTTGAAGTAGCGGCCCAAGGAGCGGTGTTGCTCCGCCGCGGTCTTCAAAAACCTCACGGCCTCTGCATTTTGCTGCCGTCCGATCAACAGCACCCCCACCAGATAGGCGGCATCAGCCAAGTGCCCCACCTCCCTCAATTTCTGCAAGGCTTCCGCTGCATCGCCCTGGACATACGCCTTCAGTCCCTCCACAAGCGTGACCTCCTCCCCAGAAGTCACCAAGCGTTGAAAGAATCCCAAGTCCAGCCGCTCATCCACCGAGGCTGGCGGCGACCTTTGAGGAGCAGACTCGCCCGGAGTGTCCTCGGTCTCCTGCTCCCACGAATCGTGCTCGGTGTAGTAAAGTCCGGTGCCGGGCAGGCCGACCGTCTTGCGAACCCCGCTTGACCCCATCGTGAGTTTCGCCCCACGCGGCCCCAGCGAAGCGGACACCCCGGACTTGCTCAGGTTGAGCGTCAGTCCAGGGGCCAGTTTGATCCTACGAAAAAATCGAAACGCCATGCGCCTCCTTGTGGGCGGGGTTCAGTCCTCTTCAAAGCTGTGCTGGTCAAAGCCCAGCGTGTTTGCGTTCTCCCGCACGGTGCGGCGTTGATCTCCTCCAGCGGCAGGGCGACCTCAATGAGTTTCTTGAAGGGGGAGGTCATGGCAGGGTTCGGGAGCATCGGTTCGGCATGGGAGCCTTGTTCAACAGTAGCATTTGGGTTTGCAATTCAGGAAAAAATAAATATAATCATAAATAAAACTAATCGGTAGCATTATGAAGTTTGAGTGGGACGAAGCCAAACGACAAAGCAACCTTGAGAAGCATGGAATTGATTTTCGTGCCGCCGTGCAACTGTTCGATGTGCGTCCACTCAAACTGCAATACAGCCCCCGAACCGAACTGCGCTTCCAGCTCACCGGCCCTTTGGAGGGCCGCATGTTGACCATCACCTACACCCGAAGAGGTCAGAATGTCCGCATCATCTCAGCCCGCCGGGCAAGAAAAGGCGAAATCCAAGCCTATCGTCAGTTACTCGCTTGAGGCACTTCGCAACCTGAAGGACGAAAGCGATTGGGAGCGCGTGGATGCCGTCTCCGAGAGCGTGACTCCTCCCACGGAGCCTGCCGATGCCGTGCCTCCCGCCCAAGCGTCGGTGGTCCGAGAAGGAAGCGACGCACTGCTTTCTGCGGAAACCGAGGCTTTTTTCCGCTGGCTGGACGTCAACCTCGTGGCCTCCATGTCCAAGCGTAAGACCATCACGATCTCGTTGCCTGAAGGGGTGATTGCCTTCTTCAAGCTCCAAGCGGCGCAGGCGGATGTCAAATACCAGACCATGATCTCCGAGATGCTCAAGCTGTATGTCCTTGAACAACGGAGTGCGCGTACCTAATGGGACGGATGGTTTACTCGTCTGGGGGAAAGCCCCGGTAGATTTCACGCCGATGCCGACAGCGGACAAGTTGCACGGTGTCGCCCACCGCCTTCAACCCAATCCGGTAATCCCCAAGACGGATCCGGTAGTAGCCTGCCGTGCCCTGAAGCTGCTTGAGGTTGGGCAATGTTGCCAATGAGTCGCAATCCTCCAGCGCTTCGATGATCCGCTTGACTCGCTTAGCGATCTCGGGATTCCTCAACTTTTGGACATCCTTGAGAAAGGAACGTTGAAATTCGAGTTTCATCCGACCTGATCCAAGGCCGCCATCACCTCAGAGCGGGAGACGGCTCCAGAACGAAGCCCCTCGTCAATGTCCCGAGCCAACAAGGTGTCTTCAAAAATTTCCTCCAGAGCGGGCCGCAGTTCCTGTTGGAGCGATTCCCGAACCGCCTCGCGGATCGTGTCCTTGAGGGTTTGCGGATTTAGGGTGGTTTCAGTCATGGGATATTCTTCGAAACAGGTTCACGTTTAGGTTGGCAATCTCAAACCCGATTGCGAACAGCAGGTTTCAGCATACGAAAATTCAGCAGTCAGGGAAACCCTTTCACACTGGCGTCCAAGCTCGCCCGCTACAACCAACCACACACTTCAAAGTCGTTTTTTCTTCTCCACGCCTTACAATGTCTGTTTTCCTGCAAGAATTCTCACCTCGACCAAGCATGAAAACACAGCCTTCATCTCAGCACACAAGCAGCCCCACCTGGTACGAGCAGCAGGTGCCGCGCCCCGGAAGCTTTTCCGAATGCTC
>CAZQXS010000234.1:0-2863 GCA_964597275.1 uncultured Pseudomonadota bacterium
GAGTTCCCCCGCCTGCGTCTTGATCTCGACGCGCTTGACCCCACGGGTCTCGGCGGAGAAGGCGGGAAGGGCCAGCAGGAGGACGGCCAGCAGGAGCAGCAACCCGCCGAGGCTGGGGTGGTGTGAGGATCGTTGTCGCATCGTGCCTCCGTGGGGAGTGGGTGTGAAGATTTTCCGGAGTCTAGCGCGATGCGGCGGACGGGTCAAGGGTTTTTGCCACGGATGGGCGCGGAGAAGGGATTTTGCCACGGATTTCCGCAGATGGGCGCGGATGGATTTTTTATCCGCGTGATCCTTGGCGGACTTGGCGGCTTGGAGTGTCAGGCGAGGTAGGTGCGGATGCCGCCGATCACGGTCCAGTCGTCATCCACGAGGTAGAGCAGCCGCCACTTGTCGAAGGTGGTGCAGGGGTGCGAGATGCCGAGTCCCACGAGGTCGCCCACCTGCCAGCCTGCGTCTTCTGGAAGGGTGAGGTAGGCGTGTTGGTCGTTGAGAGCCGTCACGCGGAAGCGTTCGGAGTCGAGCGGCGTGGGCGAGGCCGCTGCGCCCATCCGGTGATGCAATTCCGGCACGGGCAGGGCGACATCGTAGGAGAGGTCGCGCTTGCCTGCGGTGACGATGGCGAGGCCCGGTTCCGGGAGCGACTGCACCACCCCCCAGACTTGCAAGGCCGCTTGCAGTCCACCGCCCACGTCCTCCACCTCCGGGCTGCGCTCGCGGATGCGGCGGAACATCGTCTGGTACGATTCGGAATCGTGGGTGAGGTAGCAGCCGCTGCGGATCACGCGCAGCACCTCGTGCGCTCCGGAAGGACTGGCCAACTGCTGGGCCACCAGATCGTAGAAATCGGAACCTCCTGCCGTGAGAATCACCGGACCCTCGGCAAACCAATCTTCGGCGGCACAACGCTCGGCCACCTGATTGATGCGCTGGAGGAAGTCCTGCACCTGCGCCTCCGCGTCCAGTCGTCCCTTCAACAAGCCCTCGAAGCCCTCCACCCCCCGCAGGCAGAGTTGGGGTTCCGCCCCCTTGACCGCACGAGCCACCGCCAGTGCCTCCGCCTCGGTACGGCATCCGGTGCGTCCCTCCGACACGCCAAGTTCCAGCAAGGTCTGCACCGGACGCTGCAAGCCCGCGGATTTTGCGGAGTCGGCCAGTTGCCGCACGTTCGCTTCCGAGTCCACGAGGCAGAAGACTTCCAACTTCGGCAATTCCCGGAGTTCCGACATCAACCCCCGCAACTCCTGCGGGCCGACCACCTGATTGGCGATCAGCACCCGCGACACGCCCCAGCCCCGGCACATCCGCAGTTGGTGGACGTTGGCGACCGTGATGCCCCACGCGCCGTCCTGCAACTGCTGCTCGAACAACTGCGGAGCCATCGTGGTTTTGCCGTGCGGGGCGATCTTGACCCCGAAACGCTCGGTGAAGCGGCGCATCCACGCGCTGTTGTTGCGGAGCGCGGAATCCTTCAGCACCGCCACCGGAAACGGCAGGTCGCCTTTTAGCAGATTCCAGCCCTGCCGCTCCAGCGCGTCGAGTCGCAGCGGTGCGGAGTGATAGGGGAAGCCCTTGAGTTCCGGGCTGAGGATTTCCTGAAAAACCGGGTCGAGGTTCATGGTGAGTCGGGCTGAGTGAGTCTGGGAAAATTTTAAAGAATACCTGTCAGGGGTCTTGAAACCAAGGCATTTTCGTGATCGGCTGTTGGTTGAACCAGAAAAACTCCTGAACTGCCCGATTATTCACTGTGAATCGCACCCAATCCGCTCGCTCGCTGTTCCTGCCCTTTTCCGCCGGACACTTTGCCAATGACCTCGCTCCGGTTTCCGTGCTGGTGCTGGCTCCAGCGATTGCGGCGGACCTTGGGCTTTCGACCACCGAGGTGGGGCTGCTGATTGCCCTGCAAAGCTGGGGGGCGTCGCTGGGTTTCCTGCCTGCCGGAATGCTGTCGGACGTGGTGCGCAACCGGGGACGGCTCCTGCTGATCACCTTCTGGTGGGTGGCGGTGGGACACTGGCTGGCCTCGCTGGCTCCTGGATTCTGGATGCTCGCGGCACTCTTGGCCTTGGCCGGATTCGGCGATGCCGCGTGGCATCCGCTGGCGACCTCCATTCTGGTGCAGAACGATCCCAAGCGACGCGCTCAGGCGCTGGGCATCCATGCGATTGGCGGGACGCTCTCCGGGGTCATCGGCCCGTTGCTGGTTGGGTTTCTGCTGACGGTCATTGACTGGCGGCAGACGCTGCAACTCATCGCCCTGCCCGGTGCCGTGATGGGGCTGGCGTTCTTCTGGATTGCCCGGTGGATTCCGGCTCAGGCCACCACTGGAAAAGTGTCGCGAGCGGATTTTTCCGCACTCGCCCGGACGTGGTTCAACCGTCAGGGGGTCCGGATCATCGCCATGATCAGCACCTACCACATGGCACTGGTCGCCATGATCAGCATGATCCCACTCTACCTGCAACAATTCCACGGCCTCTCGTCCTCCGAAACCGGAATCGCCTACGCCACGATGGTGCTGGTCGGCGCGGTGGGACAGCCCTTCATTGGCCGGCTGTCCGATCGGGTGGGACGGCGCAAGGTGATCGTGTTGGGCAACGGACTCGCCGCCGCCGCCGCGATTTCAGTGGGATTTTTCGAGCAGGCCGGATGGCTGTTCGCCATTTTGGGTGCCCTGTTGGTCGGGGTCGCCCTGCTGGAATGCGTGCGCTCCGCGATCCTCGCCGGGGCGGTGGAGTACGCCGGAGGCCGCGAAGGGGCCACGCTCGGCTTCGCGTATTCCCTGATGGACGGCATCGGGGCGCTGGGCGCGGTTCTCGCGGGCTGGGTCGCCAGCACTCACTTCAGCCACGCCTTCCTGCTC
>CAZQXS010000235.1:0-2829 GCA_964597275.1 uncultured Pseudomonadota bacterium
TGGTCAGGGAGTCATCATTCGCAATGCTTACATAATCATTGCTCCCGTCAAAGCTTAAGGCCTTGCCTTCCCCTCCATGACGATTGGTGGCCAGTGTTGTCCCCTCAACCGTTCCGTCTGCATCATTCCCGCTTCGATCATTTGCATTGCCATCCAGCAGGTAATGCGCACTCAAACCCTCGCCGAATGGGTCTTGGTCATCCCCGGACTGAATTTTGTAGGTTGCGGTCCACCGAGTATCTCCTTCCGTGCCTGTCACATTTGCAGGTTTTCCTGCAATTTTGACCACCGGGGTCTTGATTTTTTCTTGGGACGTGAACGTGAGGGTGATCGTCTCATCCGGTTTCGCAAGGCTCGTGTTCGTCAGATTGTTTGAAGCAATGGTAATCTCACTGAGGCTCGGCTGCTGGGTATCCACCAGCACCGTGCTTTGGTCCGAGGTCAGCGAGACATTGTCGCCCGGATTTCCGGCAGCGTCGGAGTAGGCAATCTCAAACACAACCGCACTGTTGTCATCCGTGCCCAGCACCTGATGCGTGGCCTGCCAGCGGTTGGTTTCCCCCTCCACTGGCGTGGCCGTCACCGTGTGTCCGCCCAGCGTGACCCCCGGAGTTTGGATCACCTCAAGGGCACTGAAGCTGAGGGTGAGGGTGTCGTCGGCACGGGCCAGTTGATTCGATTGCCCAAGAGTGATCGGGTTGCTGGAGGCCAGCGTGACGTTTTCCAGGCTGGGCACGAGGGTGTCCACCCGGACGGTGCTGGTGTCCGTGGTCGCGCTCACGGCTTCCCCGGCGTTGCCTGCGCGGTCCGTGTAGTCCAGCGTGAAGGAGGCGGGGCCGTTCTCTCCGGAAGCCACGGTGCGGACCCCTTTCCACTTCTGCTTGGTTGCGTCCTCCGCCTCAAGGCTGGTGGATTGCCCTTCTGCTCCCCGCAGGGCAAGGGTGTGCAGCGGTTCGGAAGCTTCCACCCGCAGGGTGATCTGATCCCCCGCCTTGGCGAGGTGGCCCGGCTGCCCCAAGGGGTTCGGGTTGTTGGAGGCCAGGGTCACGACCGAAAGCTTCGGAGCCTGCTTGTCAATCTCCACCGAACTGCCGTCCACTGTGACCTCCGGTGCTGCCGCCAGGTCCAAGGTGTTGCCTGCGGCATCCGTCATGGACTTGAAGGCCCACTGCACTCCGGTCGGTTCCTCCGCATCCACCACCCCGTCGTTGTCGCTGTCCACCTCCGTGGAAAGCCCCCACTTTTCGCCAAGGTGTTGCAGCAGGGTGACGTGTTCGCGGTTCGTGAGTTCCCGGTCAAACACCAGCACCTCGGCAATCGAACTGAGCGAACTCTCAAATCCGGTGTTGCGCCCCACCAGCGAGAACTTGGCGGTTCCAGTCGCTCCAGCGTTGAAGGTCGAGACCTGGAAGGTGTCCGAGAACACCAGACTGGACTGGTTCTCGACATAGCCCTGCGGGTTCTTGACTCCATTCACATAGAAGTAATCGGAAAAACCAATGATCTCCCCGTCCTTGGCCACAACGATCTTGTTCATGCCATCGCGCAGGTCGAAGAGGTACTCCCAGTCCCAACTGCTGGAGTTCTTGCTCTTGTGGACGATGTAGATGGCGTTCACGCTCAGGTCTGCCGAGGAACGCAGGGGGTTCTGGTACTGCTCGAAGTTGACCGTGGGCTTGCCGTTCAACTGGTTCTTGTTGAATTTGGGGCGGCTGCTGTCGGAACTCAGGTGGTGCCCGTGGCTGCTCTTGTCGTTCCACTGGCCAACGCGAGCATCCTCGGCAAGGGTGGTGTTGGACTGTCCGTCCACGTCCGTCGCATCGAGCCAGAGTTGCAGGCTGGCGCTTCCCAGCAGGGTTTGCAGAACGTCGGTGGTTTCGACACGAACCTGAGCCTCCCACTTCATTCCGCTGGAGTCTCCGTTACGGGGCCGCGCCGTGACCTCGCTGCTGTTGAGATGCACCTTTGGCTCAAACACCGACTCGGCGGTGTCAAAGCGCAGGATGATCGCCTCGTTCGCCTTGGCCCACTTCAGTTGCCCGGTCGCGGGATTCGGGTTGCTGGAGGTGAGCTTGACGCTCGAAGCCAGAACCTGCGGACGGGTGGTGTCGATCGTGATCCGGTCGTCCGTGTCCTCTGTGTTGAATGAACCCCCGTCGTTCCCGGCAGGATCGAGGAAGGACACGCTGAAGGCCACGGCTCCTTCCGGATCGCCGCCTGCCACCGTGTGAATCGCCTGCCATTCGGTCTTGTCGGCATTGGGGAGCAACTGGAGGTCATCGTTGTCCACGCCTGCGAGTTCGATGTCCGGCGTGGAAACGGGTTCGTCAAACCGGAAGCTGAGCGTCAGGTTGTCGCCGGGCTTCGCATGAGCCGTGGAGTCGTTCGCGTTGGTGGAAGCCAACTCGACACTCCCAGACACCAATTGGGGGGGAGTCGTGTCCACCCGCACAACCTTTGAGAAGTCATCCGAGGTGTGTGTTTCTGGGGAGACCAGCGCGTTGCCGGAGGGATCGTTGAAGGACGTGATCTCAAACTGGGCCTCTTCCGCATCCTCGCCGGAAATGACCGTGTGCGCCACGCTCCAGCCCGTGCCGTCAGCATCACCCGTCGCGCTGTAGCTCGTGCCGTTGATCTTCACCTCAACCTCCTCCACGCGCTCGTCCATGGTCAGGTGGAGCGTCACCGTGTCCCCCTCTTTGGCCAGCAGCCGGTCCAAATGATCCGGATCGCTCGACGTGTTGCTGGACTCGAAGCGGACCTCCGTGACCTCTGGGGCCGTCGTGTCCACCAGCACCGAATACCCGCTGTCGTCCGAGGTGTGCGTCT
>CAZQXS010000236.1:0-2771 GCA_964597275.1 uncultured Pseudomonadota bacterium
TTGCAGTCATTTGGTATTTCCGTAATGGTGATTTGTCCCCCATTTGACTTTGCGGAGTACCGCAAAATAATCAACGCATTTTCACACAGCCGACGCTCATTTCATGAAAAGAGCTGCGAAGTGCGCGAAGTTTCGCCAAGCCCAAAAAAACCTAGTGTCCTTCGCGAGCTTGGCGGCTTACCCGGAAATGAGCACCAGCTAGGCTTCCGTTCGTCCTGAGCTTGTCGAAGGGCGTACCCCGTCCATGCTTCGACAAGCTCAGCACGAACGGGGAGTCCAACACTCAAGCATTGATAAGAAAACTGACTCCACACTCAAACATGACTCAACGACTTCAAGGAAAAACCGCCGTCATCACCGCCGCCGCCCAAGGCATCGGGCGCGCCACCGCCCTGCGCTTTGCCAACGAGGGCGCCACGGTCTTTGCTTCCGACATCAACAAAGCCGCACTACAAGCACTTGCTGACGAAAACCCGGCCATCCAGACCGCCCTCCTCGATGTCCGGGATCCGGACGCGATCAAGGCGTATGCGCAGGAACGCGGCGCGGTGGATGCACTCTTCAACTGCGCGGGTTTCGTGCATCACGGCACGATCCTCGACTGCGAGGAGGAGGACTGGGAGTTTGCCTTCGACCTCAACGCGCGTGCGATGTACCGGATGCTCCGGGCCTTCCTGCCGGCCATGCTCGAAGCCGGAGGCGGCTCCATCATCAACATGGCTTCGGTCGCCTCCAGCGTGAAGGGGGTGCCGAACCGCTTTGCCTATGGCGCGTCCAAGGCGGCGGTGATCGGACTGACCAAGGCGGTCGCCGCCGATTTTGTCACGCAGGGTGTCCGCTGCAACGCGATCTGTCCGGGCACGGTGCAGTCGCCCTCGCTGGACGAACGCATCGCCGCGCAGGGCGGGAATCCGGACGAGGTGCGGGCGGCCTTCATCGCCCGGCAGCCGATGGGGCGCATCGGCACTCCGGAGGAAATCGCCGCGACTGCTACCTTCCTCGCCGCTGATGAATCCGCCTACACGACCGGGGCGGTCTTCGTGATTGACGGGGGCATGACCATGTGACGGAGGCAAAAGCCGTACTTTTTTCACCACAGAGACACAGAGATCACAGAGAGAAAAAAAATGGACCTGAAAGACAAAGTCATCGTTGTCACCGGAGCCGCCCAAGGGCTGGGCCGCCAGTTTGCGCTGGACATCGCCGCGCAGGGTGGGCGGGTCGCTCTCGCCGACCGCAATCCGGAGCAGCTTGAGCAAACCCGCAAGGAACTCGCCGAGCAGGGCGCGGACGTGCGGAGCTACGAACTGGACGTTTCCAAGGAGGCCGAAGTGGAGGCGTTTTTCGCGCAGGTGGTGGCCGATTTCGGCACCTTGGACGGCAGCGTCAACAACGCCGGAGTCCTCCGGGACAACCTGCTCGTCAAGGTCAAGGACGGGCAGCTTCAGAAATTCCCGCTCGACAAGTGGCAGGCCGTGATTGATGTCAACCTCACGGGCGTGTTCCTCTGCGGACGCGAAGCCGCCGCGCAACTGATCGGACTTCAGAAGCCCGGCGTGATCGTCAACATCTCCTCAATCGCCTACCACGGCAACTTCGGGCAGAGCAACTACTCCGCCGCCAAGGCCGGAGTCGCCGCGATGACCGTGCTGTGGGCTAAGGAGCTCGCACAGCACAACATCCGTGTTGGTGCGATTGCCCCCGGATTCACGGCCACCGAAATGGTGGTCTCCCTGCGCGAGGACGTGAAGGCGAAGTTCACGGAAAGCGTGCCCCTGCGACGCTTCGCCGAACCCCGCGAAATCAGCGACGGCGTACTCTTCATCCTGCGCAACGACTATGTGACGGGCGAGATCATCGAGATCAGCGGCGGCGTTCGGATTTGATGCGGAGCGTCGCGCTCTATGCGGGCACCGTGCTGATTTGGGGCACAAGCTGGCTGGCGATCGTCTATCAGCTTGGAGTCGTGGACCCCGTGGTGTCGGTCGCCTACCGCTTCCTGCTGGCCTCCGCGATCATGCACGGGCTGTGCTGGGTGCAGCGCCGCCCCATGCGCTATTCCGGGCGCGATCATGGCTTCCTCGCGCTTCAGGGGGCCAGCCTCTTCTCCCTCAACTACTGGCTGTTCTACATCGCCGAATCCCACATCGCCAGCGGCCTTGCGGCGGTCGTCTTCTCCACCATCATCGTCTGGAACATCCTCATCGGCGCGGTGTGGATTCGGCATCCCTTGGATCGGCGAGTGATGTTGGGAGCCGGATTGGGGCTGTTTGGAATTGGCCTCGTGTTCTGGCCGGAGGTGAAAGGCGTTGAGGCCAACGAGTACGGATTTTACGGACTGGGGCTGTCCGTCGTGGCCACCATCCTCGCCTCGCTGGGCAACATCGCCTCCGCCCGCAACCAGAAGGCCGGAATTTCCGTGATGGCCTCCAACGCTTGGGCGATGACCTACGGGGCGGGGCTGATGGTGCTGGGCGCCTTGGTTTCCGGAACGCCCTTTGAGTTCGAGGCGACCCCGCTCTACGTCGGGGCGCTGCTCTACCTCGCCGTGTTCGCGTCCGTGATCGCCTTCTGGTGCTACCTCACCCTCGTTGGAGAGATTGGCCCCGACCGCGCCGCCTACGCCACCCTGCTCTTCCCGCTCGTTGCCCTAGGCCTTTCCACCGTCTTTGAGGACTACATCTGGACCCTGCCTGCCATCCTTGGCGTGGGCCTCACCCTCGGCGGGAACCTGCTGATCCTCAAGCGCAACTGAACAGGGTTTCAACGAC
>CAZQXS010000237.1:0-2697 GCA_964597275.1 uncultured Pseudomonadota bacterium
GCCAGATCTGTATGAAAAAAATGAAACTGAGGATGGAAAAAGGCCTCAGTTCCTCACGCTTCAGCATCATTGGAATACCCTTGAACCGGGCCCAAACAAGAATGCAGAGAATGGCGATGGAAAAACGAAGGAAACCGCTCCACAACGGAGGAAATACCTGGAGTCCGAATTTGACTGCCACCGGATTTCCTCCCCAAAGCGCGTGAATAAGCGAAATCACCATTGCCGAACGGAAAGTAATCGCCATTTCTGCCTAGATCTAAAATCCTTGGAATGTATTTGACACAATAGGGGTCAGGCCTTTGATTAGGAGAACCTGCAAGTCATGGAGCGGGACGTCAACAGCCGCTTGGTGGCCATGTCCATGGGCCGTCTGCGAAAAAAGCTCAAGGATGACCCCAAGGATCCGCGTTTATTAAGACAGTATACGGGAAGCCCTCTTCGGCCCGTGGCAATACACGGACGAGGTGCATTCGTTGGGCTGGGACTGCGACACCGAGCGGTTGCACGCCCACCGGGCGCAATCGCCCACAAGCGAACAAATCATGGGGGTGCAGGCGGCCGTGTGGCTGGCCTACGAAGCCCTGCCCTGCTTCCCGAACGGGATGGCCGGAAACCGGATGCAATCCACAGGCTTCTCTCGCCACCAGCGTCAGAACTGGCTGACGTGGCCGCTCTGGGACAGGCCGATCCCTCTGGGCACGGCACAAACTTTGTTGGCGGTGGCAGAACTGCACCGGGAACGGCCCCGGTTCGCTGAACTACAGGCGAGGGGGGGTGGCCGTCTTTCGCTCGTTGCGGCAACTCGTGGGCACCAAGGGGTACGCCATCCTCAAGCCCGCCACCCTCGTCGGCTGAGCGCGAACCCCAAGCGGCGGCGGTTTTACCGGAAGGTTCGCACCTAGAGAAAACCATGACAGATCAAATGCTTAGAGGGCTTGACTTCTCGTTGCACGACCTCCTGTTGGCTACTACCGGAAGGTTCGCGCAACGGTGATTTTTTTCATAATGATTTCAGTGAGATTTTCTCGCTGCGGTCACTTCCGGGTCTTCGGACCCGGCTGCGTTGAAGCTTACCCTGCATACTAGATCATCGAGTGGTTCGGGTCACTTCCGGGTCTTCGGACCCGGCTGCGTTGCTACCGGATTACACCTTGCGCAGCACCTTCAGCGAAACGCCCTCCACGAGTTCCTTGACCTGCTCGCGGTAGGCCAGCATGTGCGGGGCCACCGCGTGGGCCTTGAGCGCGTCGAGGCTCGCCCAGCGCTCCAGAATCGTGACGATTTCCGGAGCCAGTTCCTGCGCCGCCATCCCGGAATCCACGTCCACCGCAGGGGCGTATTCCAGACAGCCGTCCTCCGCCAAGACGTTGGGCACGTTCGCCCGGAAAATCTCCAAGAATGACTCAACCTGCCCCGGCTTCACTCGCACCGAGGCCACCACGCTGACTTCTGACATTTCAACCCCTCTTCGCTCTAGAGTATTTTCTGTTCACTTGTACCCACGTGTCATTGAAAAGGCTTTAGTGTAGGGAATGCCGAGAACGTGTCAAGTGGGCCGTCCCTTGAAGCCCCACACGATTCTTGTTGAGCTTCGGTGTCCAACTCCCTAGAATTCGGGGTTCAGGGACGAGGCCGGAAACCCCCTTGGACGACTGAGGGCTTGCCGCCTCGCGCCGACCCTCAACCTTTCACAGGAGCAAGACGATGAGCGAAGAAAACCTGCACGAAGGCGGCTGCCTGTGCGGCGGAGTCCGCTACCGGACCACGGGCGATCCCAAGCGAGTGGGGGTGTGTCACTGCCGTTACTGCCAACTGCGCACCGGAAGCGCCTTGGGCATCTCGGTGTACTTTGACGCAGAGAACGTGGAGGTGCTGCAAGGCACCCTCAAGTCCTACAGCTATCCCACCGAATCCGGATACCGCTTTGAGGTGCAGTTCTGCGAAAATTGCGGCTCGACCGTCATTTGGACCGGAACCGCCGAGGCGATCACGGGACTGACCGGAATTGGCGGGGGCACCTTCGATCCGCCGACCTTCTGGTACGAGGTCCAGCGGGAACTGTTCTGCCGCTCCAAAGCGCCGTTTCTGGAAACGACCCTCGACGAAAAGCACGACACGATCTCCTACTACACCTCAGCCAATCCGGATGAGGCCCGGCTGATGGGGGATTGACCCGCAACGGTTTCCGCAGCAACAAGTCGGGCTGGATTGCTGTTCGCTTGAGAGGAGTTGCCGGGGAAACGCTCGGAAAGGCGTGGCTTTGGAAGGTCTAGCTGTAGCGGGGGGTTGCGCAGGGCTGGAAGGTCAGCCTCCGCGCAGTTCGAACCAGGCGATTGCCAGCCCGAACAGTCCAATCATCAGGGCACCGAGAGTGATGGTGGCATTCTTGATGTCCATCTTCACTTCCAGCAAATCCTTCTTGGTGGCAAGTTCCTGCAAGTGCGCGTCCTGCGCGGTGCGGATGGCCTGCGTCACTCCTTCCGCCTGATGCTCACCCAAGTCCAGCCGCAGTGAGCAACTTGATGGTCGCGTGGGTGTCAAAGGTCAGGGCACTCATCCCCTCAATTCCATCCACGCGATGATCAGTCCGCCAACGGCGATCACCAGTCCACCGAGCCGGACCAGCAACCGCTGTTCCAGCAGTTCCATGTCCTTCTTGGTCGCCAGTTCCTGAAGGTGCGAGTCCTGCGCCTC
>CAZQXS010000238.1:0-2646 GCA_964597275.1 uncultured Pseudomonadota bacterium
GGACGGCATGATGCTCTATGAAGACTTTTAACCACAACCCAAACAACTCAACCATGACCACCCTTGATCCCGTCACCCTTGCGGTCCTCCAAAGCGGCCTCCAGCAGGTCTGCAACGAAATGGACCTCGCCTTTGTGCGCTCGGCCTTCAGTCCAGTGATCTCGGAGGCGCTGGACCGCTCCGACGGCATTTACCACAAGGACACGGGCGAGCTGATCGCGCAGGGCGAGTTGGGGCTTCCGGTCTTCGTGGGCACGATGCAGTTCGGCACCCAACACGTCATTGAGCGGGCGAAGGACTTGCAGTCCGGTGACGTGTACATCGTCAACGACCCCTACCTTGGCGGCACACACCTGATGGACGTGCGCTTCGTCAAGCCCTTCTTCTACAAGGGGGAACTGTTCGCGTGGCTCGCCAACACCGGACACTGGCCGGACACGGGCGGCGCGGTGCCCGGCGGGTTTTCGGCAAACGCCACCGAGGTCGAGCAGGAGGGCTTGCGGCTGCCGCCCGTAAAGCTCTTCAAAGGCGGCGAGTTGGATGATGAAATCCTCTCGATCATCCTTTCCAACATCCGGATCGCGGACCAGCGCATCGGCGACATCAAGGCCCAAGCCTCCGCGCTGGCAGTCGGCGAAAAACGCTTCACCGCCCTGCTCGACCGCTATGGCGCCGACACAATCAATCAGGCGATTGCCGAGCTGAAATCCCGTGCCGCCCAGCAGATGCGGGCGCGCATCCAGCAGATTCCAGACGGGGAATACCACGGCGAGGCGATTGTGGACTCGGACGGCGTGGTGGACGAACCTCTGCACATTGACATGCAAATCCGCAAGCAGGAGGGCGAACTCTACTTTGACATGTCAAAATCAAGCCCGCCCTGCCTCGGCCCGATGAACAGCGTGATCGCTACCACCAAGTCCTCGATCTACTTGGCGATGAAGCACATCTTCCCAGAGGTGCCCATCAACGCAGGCACCTTTGAGCCGCTGCACATCGAGGAACCGGAGGGCACCTTTCTCTACGCGAAGTACCCGCGTCCGGTGTCCGGGTGCGCCGCCGAGGTCAGCCAGCGCATCGCCGAGGCGGTCTTCAGTGCCCTTGTGGACGCCATTCCAGAGCAGCTTTTCGCCGCGCCAGCGGGCACGAGCGGCAACTTCTGCTTGGGCGGCTTTGATCCGGAAAAGCAACGCAGCTACGTCATGTACGTCATCAGCGGCGGAGGCTACGGCGGCAACGTCAACGGCGACGGGCTTTCCAACGGCTGCTCGACCATCGGCATCTCCAAGACCACGCCCATCGAAGTGATGGAGCAGTACTATCCGGTGCTGTTTGACGAATACTCGTTGCACGAAGGCTCCGGGGGCGCAGGCCAGCAGCGCGGAGGCTTCGGCGTGAACTACAAGGTGCGACTACGACGGGGCACGGCCCGCGCCTCGATGGTGATGGACCACGGGCGCGTCGGACCACAAGGCGTGCTGGGCGGAGCGGACGGCGGAGTCAACCAAGTCCGCATCGAGCGCAACGGCGAAACCTACATCCCCCCGCACCTCTCCAAAGATCAGGGCATCCACATCGAGGTGGGTGACACGATCCGCGTCTCCACGCCCGGAGGAGGCGGCTACGGGCAAGCGTGGAAACGCGACCCCGCCTCCGTGCAACGCGACGTGCAACGCGGGTACTACACTCCGGAACAAGCCGCCGAACGCTTTGGCGTGGTGTTCCAAAAAGGAAGCGCGGCTCTCAACACAGAAGCCACTGCTGACCTCCGTACCCAAGAAAGCCAAGTGTATCCCTCTCCGTGAAGGCTTGGAAATGAGTCAGATTTCTCCCGAACAAGACACCGCCGCCCGCGATCTGGAACTCAGCTATCGGCTTCCGGAGATCGTGCGGCAACGGCTGCGGACGCTGGAAGTGCTGTCGCTGAGGTCGGGAGAACGCGCCCTCGACATCGGCTGCGGCGTGGGATTTCTGGCGCACGACATGGCATTGCAAGTCGGAGAGTCCGGGCGGGTGATCGGCATTGACTTGAATCCGGCGATGGTCCGTCACGCCCAGCAACGCTGTGCCGATTTGCCGCAAGCGGAGTTCCAGCTTGGCGAGGCCAGCCGCCTGCCTGCCGACGATCAAACACTCGATGCGGTTTCCTGCACACAGGTGTTGCTCTACGTCCCGGACGTGACGCAAGTGCTTGCCGAAATCCATCGTGCCCTCAAGCCCGGAGGCCGAGTCGCCCTTGTGGAAACCGACTGGCGAGGCGTGGTGTTGAGCAGCGACGACGATGCCCTCACGCGCCGCATTTTTTCAGCGTGGGAGGCGACACTGGCGAGTCCGAACCTTGCCGTGCGCTTGCTCCCGCTACTCAAAAAACACGGATTTTCGGGAATCCGGGTGGAGGCCATCCCCATTCTTTGCACCGACTACGACCCCGGCGGCTTTGCTCATGGCACGATGCAGTGGGCCACGCAAAACGCCTGCAAGCAGGGCGCAATCACCGCAGCGGAGGCCGGTGCTTGGCTGGACGATCTGGAGCAACACGGACAGTCCGGTAGCTACTTCTACTGCGTCAACCGCTTCCTGTTTTCGGCAGTTCGGACCTATAGTAATTTCGAATAAGAACGAGACACTCCGTTGTAGGAGCGTCCC
>CAZQXS010000239.1:0-2645 GCA_964597275.1 uncultured Pseudomonadota bacterium
TCCGATGGGTTTCAGGGCATCCCGTCTCCAACGAATGTCACCATCGTCAGCAAGGACAAGACCCCCACCAGAATGGCCAGCCAGAGGCGTTTGCCGAGGCTGTAGAAAGTGAGGCTTGCGAGGGCGAAGGCAAGGAGGCGGTAGGCGGTGGGCACGTCTGCGAGCATCCCCATCGGAAAGATCAGGGTGCGGGCGACCAAGGCTCCGATGATCGCGTAGGCCACGCAGGCGAACCACTGGAACACCGGGCTGTTGGGATTGAGGCGGTGTCCGATCAGCACAGCGGCGTAGCGCCAGCCGTAGGTGACGAGGGCCGCCGCTCCCAGCATCGCCCAAGCGTAAAGTTCGGTTCCCATCCGGGTTATCCTTTTGGCTTCCGAGGAAATTTCAGGCTGATGCCAAAGGCGAACGTCCCGGCCAACAGTCCGGTCACAACCATGCCCCACTCCGGGAGCAGCAAGTGCAGAGGCGGTCCCAGGGCACAGCCCACGGCAAATGCGAAGAGGGTGCTGAACTGCGGCGTGTTGGACATGATCAGTCCAAAGTAGATGGGAACCATGAACACCAGCCCAAGGGTGACGATGGGCGGCAGGACTCCGGCCAGCACATAGCCCTGCCACGCCCCCACCGTTCCCGCCACCATGCAGGTGAGCGCAAAACCGACAAAATACGGGGCGCGTTGCTCCGGAGGGATTTCCGGCCCGCGCTTCATCAAGTCCACCCAGGTGTTGATGGAAATCAGGTGGGCGAGGGCATAGTTCCATTTGCGGTTGCGCGTGGCACCGTGAAAGAGGGGCATGAGCGAGAGGGTCATCGGCAGGAATCGCGCATTGGCGACCGCGACCGCAACGGCAATCGTGAAGGCCGACGCCCCTAGCCCGAACATTTCAACGAACACGACCTGTCCCGGAAGCGCCCAAATGATGCCCGGCGCGAGGGTCGTGACCCAAAGACTCAGGCCGCTGTCCTGTGCCAGCGAGCCAAATCCGGTTTGCGCGGTGTAGAGGATCAGGGCCGGAGTGCCAAAGGCGTTCACCATGCCCTGCCAAAACGCGGCTTTTCCCGAAGGAAAGTGAAGCCGGAACGGAGGCTCCTGAGCAGAGGATTCGGTTTGGGGTGACTCCGGGGGGGCGGTGCGGGAGGTGGGTTTCATCCTTAAAGCTGAACCTTCCACGAGTCCGGCACGTCCTTGCCCGGATGCCGAGCGCCGCATTCGGGACAGGTGTGCAGGGTGGGATCGCCGTAGAAGCCCTTGAAGAGCGGAGGCAGGTCGTCCACGATGCTGACCAACTGCACCTCGGCGCGATGCACCAAGTGGTGGCACTCCAGGCAGTACCACTCGAAGGCGTCCTTCTTGCCCTCGGTTCGCTTCGGCTCGATCACCAGCCCGACGCTTCCGGGCACGGGACGCTGCGGGGAGTGCCGGACGTGTGCGGGCAGGAAGAAGATGTCGCCCTGCCGGATGGGAATGTCCCTCGGCGGCTGTCCCGCCTCCTCCATGATGCGCAGCACCATGTCGCCCTCCAACTGGTAGAAGAACTCCTCCATCGGGTCGTCATGGAAGTCGGTGCGGTGGTTGGGGCCGCCCACCACCGTGACCATCAGTTCTCCATCCTCCCAAATCTGGGCGTTGCCCACGGGCGGCTTGAGTCGGCTTCGGTTCTCTTCAATCCAGTTCTGAAAATTGAAGGCGCGCAATTCCAGCTTTGAGGGCATGGTGTCTCTTTATTTGAGGATTTTGTGTTATGAAATCAGAGATTTGCTGAGGATGAAAAACAGGGTTGGCTCGCCTTTCAGGATTGGTACTGCTTCGACATCGCATCGTACTCCGGGAAGCCCACCAGTTCCTGAAGCTCCAAAAAGCTGATCTGCTCCGGCAGGATGGCATCGTGGTCTTGCGCCCGGAAGCGTTGCAGTTGCTTCTGCATCGCATGGACCGCACTCAGCAACAGCGTAACAGGATAGATGGCGATCTTGAAGCCAAGAGCTTCCAATTGCGCTCCGTTCAGAAAGGGCGTGTGGCCGCCCTCCACCATGTTCGCCAGCAGGGGTTTTTTGAGGTGTTTCGGAATTTCCTGCATTTCCTCCAGATTGCGCGGGGCTTCCAGAAAAATCACATCGGCTCCGGCCTCCTCAAACGCAAGGCAGCGCTCCAAGGCCGCGTCAAAGCCCTCCACGGCTCGCGCATCAGTGCGCGCCACGATCACGATTTCGTCGCTCGCATCCCGCGCCGCCCGCAGCTTGCCCACCATTTCCGGCAGGGGGATGAGCGCCTTGCCCTCCGTGTGTCCGCAGCGTTTGGGCGACACCTGATCCTCCAACTGAATCCCGGCCACCCCGTTGCGGGCGTAAGTCTGCACGGTGCGGTGCGTGTTGATGGCGTTGCCGTAGCCCGTGTCCGCATCGGCGATCAGCGGAATGTTCAGCACATTCGCCAGATTGCCTGCGTGCGTGGCCATCTGCGTGAAGTCCATGATCCCCGTGTCCGGAAGCCCCAACACCGAAGCCGTGCTACCGAAGCCCGTCATGTACGCCACCTCAAACCCCGCCCGCTCGATCAGCTTCGCAGACACCGCATCGTAACATCCGGGAGCCACCACGATTCCGGGCTGGGCCAGCCGCTTGCGGAGTTGGGTGGTGGGAGA
>CAZQXS010000240.1:0-2606 GCA_964597275.1 uncultured Pseudomonadota bacterium
CGCCGGGGAAGTTGTCCAGCAGGGTGTGCAGGAATTTCTCGTGGGATTCGACTTCTTGCTGCAACTCGCGGTTGGCCTCGGCGAGCTTTTGGCACTCGGCGTCCTTCTCGCGCAGTTGCGCCTCCAACTGCTCGATCTTGAGGTGCAGGGCTTGGTCGGATGCGGATTCGGGTGGGTTGTCGGGCATGCGGCCTTTTTAAGTTGGAGTTGGCAGCGCAGGACTCAAAGTCCTCTGTTGAGGTGACGAACCGGGACCAATCGTAGTCGCTCTCGTAATCGCTATCGCCATCGAACCCGATCCCGGTGACGATTCTGGATTCCCGCCTGTGCGGGAATGACAACCGACAGGCTCCGGCCCGAAGGGGAAGCGAAGCCGTGATTTACAATGAACCCACGACAGCCCATTTCAACCTGTTCCCATCCTCATGGTTTGTCTTGGAGCATGTCCCTAGTCGGGGGTGGTATCGAGCCGTTGCAGGGCGGCGGCCAGCAGGCGTTTGGCGGCTTCACGGTCTTCCAGTCCGGCGGGGTCGAGCGCGAGGGAGAGTCCGGGCATGGCCTCGTCCAGCACGGCGCTTTGCGCCGGGGCGTCGCTTTCAAAGCCGGAGACGGCGTAGGCCTGCACGGGGTGGGTCAGTCCCTTCATGGCGATGGAGTCGGTGCGCGTGCAGCGGACGTGGTGCTTGACGAGCAGGTAGGTGTCTTCGGAGATGAGGATCTGGTTGGGGGCGGCGCTGGATTCCAGCCGCGAGGCGAGGTTGACGCCGTTGCCGATCACGGTGTAGTCCAGCCGGTCCTCGGAGCCGAAGTTGCCCACGGTGCAGACTCCGGTGTGGATGCCGATGCGCACGTTGAGCGGACGGGACACGCCCCGCTCGCGCCAGAACTCCCGCAACGACTCCAGCCGCTCCAGCATCTCGATGGACATGGACACGCAGGCCACCGCGTCTTCGCGGTTGCCCTGAGAGACGGGGTCGCCGAAGAAGACGAGGATGGCGTCGCCGATGAACTTGTCAATCGTGCCGCCCCAGCGGATGGCGATCTTGGACATCTCCGTGAGGTAGTGCGTGAGCAGTTCGGTGAGCACTTCCGGCTCCAGCCGCTCGGTGAGTTCGGTGAAGCCCTGGAGGTCGGAGAAGAAGACGGTGAGCGGCTTGCGCTGGGTCTGGATGGCGACGTCGAGCTTTCCGGAGAAGATGGACTGATAGACCTGCGGGGAGAAGTACTTGGCGAGTTTGTCGGAAAGTGCGGCGAGGTGGTTGTTGGCGTCGCCGAGCCGTTCCTCGATGCGGTCGCTGATGCGGATCAGCCGACGCATCTCCTTGTTGAGCTTTTCGTACTCGCGCAGCAGGTCGGCATAGGGGGGCCGGGCCGCGTCCGGAAGCCCGTCGGGGGCGTCCAGCAGCGCCTGGGCGTCGGCGATGACCGCTTCCTCGGAGTCGAGGAAGTCAGGCATCGGTCTCGGGGATCATGTTGAAGGTGGCGTGCTTGACGTCATCCACGAAGTCCTCGCCGAACTCCTCCATGATCTCGTCTTCCGGGTGGTAGTACCAGTTGATCGTCACGGAGCGCCCCTCCCCGGCGACCTGGTCCACATGGTCCACCAGCCGCATCATCATGCGGGCGCTCGTGCTGTTGAAGTAGATCACGCGGAAGTTGAAGGTGAGCGGTTCGGTGTGGCCTTCCGCGAGGTAGCCCTTGAGGGAGGCCAGCACATACTTGTAGAAGCGGTCGTGGGTTTCCGGATAGGCCTCGCCGCCAAACTCCAGCGTGTGGTTCTCGTAATCGAACAGCACGTCCGGGCGGCGTTCGTTCTGGGGTTCCATGAAGTTTTTCATCGCTCGTTTCCAGTTGAGGTTTTAGGCTTGCGGGGAGGCGGCTACACGGTGGCTTTCATGCAGAAAAACGTGTGCTGCTCGTTGATCGGCTCGAAGGCGAACTCCATCGGCTGCCCGGCCCTGCGGGCCATTTCGACAAGGCCGAGGCTCGCGCCCTTGCTGTGCACTTCCGGCCCCTCCAGCATCTTCTGCTTGTAGAGCTTCTTCAACTCGTCCTTGTCCTTGCCCTCCAGCTGCCCCACCCGGTCCTTCATGGCCGGCACGTCCTCGTTGAGGATGAGGTTGCCGCACTGCACGAAGGTGCCCCCGTTCTCGTTGCCGATGGCCACCAGCCCGTAGCGCAACTCGTGGACGCCCTCGGTTTCTTGCGGGATGCGCTCGGCGGAGTAGCGGATCACGTTCTGCACCCCCTCGACGAAGATGGAGAACACCCGCTTGGTAGTGGTGAGGTCGGCCTCTTCGAGCGCCAGCTTCTGCCGGATGGTCTCGCCGATGGCCGTGAGGATTTTCTCGGTGACGTAGCCGCTGTAGCAGAAGACGATGTTCTGTCCCTGCAAGACGTTACGGAGGTCATAAAAACTTTTGGGTCGCATGGCGGATCTCGTCAGTGTTTCCGGCATCATAAGCGGAGGGGAGCCTACGGTCAAGTTTTCCTGTCACCTCCAACCCTTGATTCTCGTAACCCTAGCATCAATCTTGGGGAATGTGATAGCTTATTAAACAACTTTGTCGTGATTTGCTGACTTCTGAACTGGAAAAACCATGCCC
>CAZQXS010000241.1:0-2600 GCA_964597275.1 uncultured Pseudomonadota bacterium
TCCCAAGGAGGAAGCATGGATGACACTGTCAGAACCTGGAACCCCTATCCTGCCGAGCGCACCAGAGCCGAGGTTGCGCCGCACATCACCCGCGATCTCATCGAGCGGGCCACCCGCGACTTTCTGAAGGACGGGGGCTGCATCCAGCAGCTCACGGACGCCCCGGATCGTATCAAAGCCGCCCGTTACGAAGCCAACCGCGAAACCGGGGGGATGGCGGACCCGCTCGTTTCGCTTGAAGAGCGGGACGACCTGTAGGCGGTCAGGCCGCCGGAGGTGCGCTGTCGTCCCCCGGCCCCTTGCCGATCGCCCAGCCGATGCCCACGCCGACCGCCACCCATGCGGCGGACAGCAGGCCGTCAAACAGCAGCCAGAGCAGCAGGTAGAGGCCCAGCGCCCCGTACTGGACGGTGGGGTTGTTGCGGATCAGCGTCAGCCAGCCCTTCGCTTGTTCCGTGACGTCTTGCAGTAGGTTCTCCATCAAAGTCCTTCCAGAAAGAAAAATGGTCCCCATCAGACTCCAAGAAACGCCTCGGACCCGCAAGCCGGGAGTCGCCTGAAAAGTTTTTTAAAAAAATGTTGACAGCAAAAAAGAACCTCGGTATACTATTCTAGTTTTATTTAAAATGATTAGCACTCAACAAGATTGAGTGCCAACAAACACTGAAAAGACACGACAAGAGGTTCCGATGGCAGCCCAAGAAATCACCCGAGACGAAATTAACGCCGCAATGCAAAGCTTCTTCGCCAAAGGCGGCGTGATCGAGAAGATCGAGTACCAGGACAACGGCTTCCTGCTCCACAACGAGCTTTCGATCGAGGACGAGGAGTTCGACACCTCCAACATCAGCTCGATGCGGGGAGTGGAGATTGACTACGACTTCGATCCCGCGATCTGAGCGACCCCTGCCGAGCCGGGGCGCGGTCCTTGCGGACGTGTCCCCGACCGGGAGCTCCCCCCGTCCGCCTGCTTCCTGAGTGCGGATTTCTCCAGCCGCACGACTTCCCTGCACCCTTCCAGCTGGCCCTCCACTCGACACGAGGGTGGCTTGTTCCATTGACACCGAGCCGGGGGAGGGTCACAATGTTTCCAGCGGCGATGCCGCCGCCTCTAAACCCAACCCATGCGCTCCCGGAGTCCCAGCCATGCTGCTTGACGAGCAACTTCCCCGTCTGCAAAAACTGATCAAGGAAAAACTTGGTCCGCTGCCCAAGGACATCTTCCGCAACGAGACCGTGATGCGGACCACCTTCCGGCAGCTCTACCGCCGCCTGCCCCGCGTGATGAGCCTTGCGGTGGGCGAGGAGGGCTTTGTCGAATTCTGCATGCGCAACCACGCGCGGCTGCTCAACGTCAAGGACGCGGTTGCAGAACAGTGGCAGGGGGAGGCAGTTGTGGCCGCCTCCGCCCGGACCCCGGCGGAGACCGAGGCGCTGGCGGAAAGCGCCCGTCAACGCTGGATTCCGACCTATGCGCCCAAGACGATGATCCTCGACCGGGGGCAGGGCGCCCGCGTCTGGGACATCGAGGGCAACGAGTACCTCGACCTCGGCGGCGGAATCGCGGTGAGCAGTTTGGGGCATCAAGACCCGGAACTGCTGGAGGCGTTGCACGCTCAGGCCGGAAAGCTCTGGCACACGAGCAACCTCTACTACACGGAGCCGGCGATCCGGCTTGCCGAGGACTTGACGGCCCACAGCTTCGCCGACCGCGTGTTCTTCTGCAACTCCGGGGCGGAGGCCAACGAGGCGGCCATCAAGCTCGCCCGCAAGCACGCCTCCAAGAACCATCCTCCCGAAAAGCGCGAAATTCTCAGCTTCACCGGCTCCTTTCACGGGCGCACGCTGGCGACCGTCACCGCGACCGCCCAGCCGAAGTACCAGGAAGGGTACGAGCCGCTTCCGGGGGGCTTCTGCTACTGCCCCTTCAACGACTTCGACGCGGCATCAGAAATGATCGGGCCGCAGACCTGTGCGGTGCTGGTGGAGCCGATTCAGGGCGAGGGCGGCGTGACCCCGGCGGCTCCGGGCTTCCTCAAGCACCTCCGCGAGCGTTGCGACGAGCATGGGGCATTGCTCGTCCTTGACGAAATCCAGTGCGGCATGGGGCGCACCGGCAAGCTCTTCGCGCACCAGTGGGAGGAGGGCGTGACCCCGGACCTGCTCACGATCGCCAAGGCGCTTGGCTGCGGACTGCCGATCGGGGCGCTGCTGGCCACCGAAGCGGTCGCCTCCGCGTTTCAGGCCGGGGACCACGGCACCACCTTCGGCGGCAATCCCATCACCACCTCGGTCGCGGGTGCGGCCTTCCGTCGCCTGCGCGATCCGGAACTGCACGCCCATGTGCTGCGACAGGGCGAGGCGCTCCGCAACTGGCTGGAGGAACTCAATCTGGAACTGGGGTTCTTGCAGGAAGTCCGGGGACGCGGACTGATGCTCGCCGGGGTGCTGCGCGAGGAACTGGCCGGAAAGGCCGGGGAATTGATGGAGGCCGCCCGTCAGGCGGGGGTGCTGATCCTCGTCGCGGGGCCGGGTGTGTTGCGCTTCGTGCCGCCCCTCACGCTCACCGACGAAGAACTGCAAGCCGCTTGCGACCGCCT
>CAZQXS010000242.1:0-2597 GCA_964597275.1 uncultured Pseudomonadota bacterium
TTATACTTGACATAGATTAGATCGTGTAGTAGAATTTTGGCCCATCTGGTCCGATCCTCTCGGCAGGATTCCTCCTTCCGAAGAGGTCGCTCCGCTCAACGGCAACAGGAGGAGAGGCCGCGTGGAGTTCCTGAACTACTTTGACCAAGTCTTTGCCGGAGGCAATCTCGCGATTCTGGTCGTGGGCACCTTTGCCGGACTGATCCTTGGAGCGATGCCGGGGTTAAGCCCCACGATGGCAGTCGCCCTGCTCATCCCCTTCACCTTCCACATGGACGCGGCGGCAGGCTTGATCCTGCTGGGGTCCGTTTACACTGCAACCGTCGCAGGAGGCGCCATCAGCGCCATCCTCGTCAGCATTCCCGGCGCTCCCGCCAACATCGCCACGGTGCTGGACGGGCACCCCCTGGCCCGATCCGGACGCGCCGCCGAAGCCCTGCACTACTGCTTTCTCAGTTCCTTTATCGGCGGGATCATCGGGGTGGTCGTGCTGATCTTCTTCACCCCGCCGCTTGCGGAACTTGCGCTCTACTTCGGCCCCTCGGAATTGTTCTGGGTCGCCATCCTAGGCGTCACGGTGATCGGCACCGTCGGTTCGGATTCGGTCATCAAGGGTCTGCTTTCTGGGGTGTTCGGACTCTGGCTCTCCACCGTCGGCTACAGCCCGATCCTTGGCGAGTCGCGGTTTGCCTTCAGCGAACACATCAGCGGCGGCATCCACATTGTTGCGGCCCTGATCGGCCTGTTTGCGGTTCCCCAGATTTTCCAGTTGATGATCGCCAGCCGCCGGGATGACGATGCCTCCACCTTCGGACTGGAGCGGCACAGCCTCTGGACTTCCATCCAAGAAACCCTTTCGCGCTACAAGGCGTGGCTGCTCGGCACCATCACCGGAATCATCGTTGGAGTCATTCCGGGTGCCGGAGGACAGATCGCCGGACTCGTGGCCTATGACCAAAGCCGCAAGCTGAGCCGCAACCCGGAGCGCTTTGGCAAGGGCGAGCCGGACGGGGTGATTTGTGTGGAAAGCGCGAACAATGCGATGGTCGGGCCGTCGCTGGTGCCTCTGCTGACGCTCGGCATTCCCGGCAGCCCGACTGCCGCCGTGTTGCTCGGCGGACTGCTGATCAACGGTCTTTTCCCCGGACCTGACCTCTTCACTGTCCATGCCGAAGTCACTTGGACGTTCATCAACGCCCTGCTGATCGCGCAGGTGCTCATGCTGGTCTTCGGGCTGATCCTGAGCCGCTACAGCAATTGGGTCATGCAGGTGCCCAGTCGTTTCATGGCCGCCGCTGTTTCCGTGCTGGCGGTGTTCGGCACCTACAGCATTCAGAACAGCTACTCGGACGTGCTGGTGATGCTGGTGCTGGGCGTGGGCATGTACTTCGCCAGCCGACTCGGGTTCAGTGCCGCGCCCATCGTGCTGGGGATCATCCTCGGTCCCATTGCGGAAGACAACTACCTTCAGGGCCAAATGATCGCCGAGGCGATGGACGGCATGTTCGACTACTTCTTCCTCGGCCCGGTTGACGCCCTGCTCATCGCCCTCTGCCTCTTCTCCGTGCTGTACAGCCTTTACACGGAAATCCGGACCTCGCGCAGGAAATCGTCATGACCATGAATCGCGAACTGCTCTCCGGCGTGGTCGGGGTTGTCGTTGCGGCAGTCCTGCTGGCAATGGGCTTCATGCAGGAGGATGCCGAAGCCTACCTCTTCCCAAGGATCCTCGCCCTTGTCATCGCGGCCTTGGCGGTCGTGGACCTCCTGAAGGCGCTGCGGCAGCGGGAAACAGCCGCAACGGACTCCGGAGCGTCGCTTTATCCTTGGGGAACCATCATTCCCGGTTTGGGAGTGCTGGTTCTCTACTTGGCCCTGATGGACACGCTTGGGTTTTATGCGGCGTCCCTGCTGGGCTTTTTCCTGATGGCCTCGGTCTATCGCAAACCCAGTGCCTCTCCAGCGCGGGCGTGGTTGTCCGACCTGGCGATTGCAGTGGTCTTCATCGGAGCGATGTATGTGTTGTTCACCGTCACGCTCCGAGTTCAGACGCCACGGGGGTGGCTGTTCTGAAAAACCGGCCTTCGACATTCCGTCTGAGGCAGGAAACCCGTGGACGCGCCGATGCCGTCCGCATTCAACCCAAATGAAGGAGAGACAAATGACTCATTCAACCATGCACCAACTCTTCCGGAACATGCTGCTGGCCGCAGCCCTGTTCCTCGTTCCCCTGGTGGGGCTGGCCGACTACCCGGATCGTCCGGTCAGCGTGGTCGTGGCCTACTCCCCCGGAGGCGCCACCGACTTTCAGGCCCGCATCGTGACGATGATGGCCGCAAAAGAGGATTACCTCGGCCAGCCGATCGTGATCTTCAACAAGCCCGGCGCAGGCGGACAGAAGGGCTGGAACTGGTTTGCCGACAAAGCCAGCAAGGACGGCTACCAGCTTGCCGCCTACAACATCCCGCACTTCATCGCTCAGTCGATCAAGTTCGAGACCAAGTACAACATCCACAACCTTGAGCCGATTGCCAACTGGGGCGCCGACCCGGCGGTGCTGATCGTCAGCAAGGACAGCCCCTTCAACTCGGCAACCG
>CAZQXS010000243.1:0-2542 GCA_964597275.1 uncultured Pseudomonadota bacterium
CATGGACGGCTCAATCCACCAGCTCCCCGCCTTCCGGGCCGTAGAACATCACCCACACCGCGAAATCCTCCGTGAACGCCTCGAAGCGGTGTTCGACGTGCGCCGGAACGAAGAGCGCATCGCCCGCCTGAAAGTCGGTGGATTCCCCATCACAAACGAAGGTTCCGCTTCCGGACGCGACCACATAGACCTCGTCCCGCGTGTGGGGCGTTTGCGGGTCGTTCCCCTTGGGGGCGTAGTAGCGCAGTTCCAGTTCGCCGCGCCGCAGGATTTCCGGGGAGAGCCGTCCGGGCGCGTTGGGGGCTTGGGCGGCGGCGGTGATTGGGAAATGGAAGTTTGAGGGCATGAGCGTTCTTTGGAATAGAGTTTTGCGGCTTTTTCGGATCGCTTGATTGAGCAGTTTAGGGTTGGAGCCCTTCGTTAGTTTGTCATTCCCGCGCAGGCGGGAATCCAGTACACACGGCCGTTTGCCCTGGATTCCTTCGCAGGAGTCCCGCTCATCCGCTACACTCCGCCCGGAATGACATAGATTCCCAGTTTCCACGCCAAAGTGCGTAGGGCGTTTCAAGCGGAGCGGAAACGCCTTGTGGTTCAATCCCCCGGAGGGATGCGGTCCAGCCCGATCATGCGGTCGGCGATCCAGTTCTGGTAGCGGTGCAGGGGTTCCTCGAAGCGGAAGCACATGCGCCCGCCTGTGAACGCGGGGTGTTCGAGTCCGGTGTGGACTTGCTCGATGATGCCCACGTCTTGGAGGTTCACCATGTTCCAAAACTCTGCCAGCCCGTCGAACATTTCCTGATGCTCGGCCTTGTCCAAGGTTCCCGGAGGCGTGAGCAGGTAGGTGTGTTCGCAGGTTTCGTTGGCGGCCAGCGGCTCGTTGATGAGGCAGAAGGCGTGGTTGGGCAGCAGCGTGATGGCCACATTCGGGAAAATCCAGATGTGGTAGCTCGCGCCCCGATGCTCCTCGCTGAGTCCGGGCGCGGCGGGAAGGTTCATCCAGACGGAATTCTTGTCTCGTGACACTGGGCAGGTGACCATGCCCGTGTACGATCCCGGCCCTTGCCAGCGGTGGTGGTCCTCCACCCGCGAGACCTCCGAAAGCTCCGGATGCACGGTGGGCAGGTGGTAGTACTCCATGAAGTTCTCCGCGCAGAGTTTGTGGTTCGCGTGGACCGCGTAGTCCTTTTGTGCGTTGACCTCGAACTGCGAAATGGGGTGCCCGGCCAGCCGCTCCGGGAGGTCGCCCAGCCAGTCGTGCAATGGCTGCGGCGATTCCGACAGGTTCACGAACACCACGAATCCCCAAACCTCCAGTGCCACGGAAAAGAGCGCAAAATCCTCCTTGCAGAAGTTCGGGGTCGTGTCCGGGTGTTTCGATTTCTCAAAGAAGGGCGCCCCCTGGCAGCGTCCGTCCAGCCCGTAGGTCCAGCCGTGGTAGCGGCAGCGGATGCGCCGATGCTTGCCGTCCTCCGTGATCAGTTGGGTACCCCGGTGCCGACAGACGTTGTGGAAGGCGCGGAGCGTCCCGGATTGGTCTTTCACGATGAGGACCGAGCGTCCGCCGACCTGACGGAGTTTCACGTCTCCGGGCGTGGTGAACTCGGAGGTGCAGCCCACGGCCACCCAGCCCTGAGCGAACACCTGTTCCTGCTCCAGCTTGTGGAACGCCGGGGCGGTGTAGGCGTCCGGAATCAGGGTGGTTGCGTTGTCAACGGGGCGGCGCAGGGCTTCGTAGGTTTCAGGGCGCAGGAACGCTTCGGTGGCAAGACGCTGGGTCATGGAACGGCTCGGTTGCAGAGGGCGTGGATTGAGCCGCAGCGGCGAACGCCCCACGACTCCGGAACAGGCTCCCAATTTGCGGTTTTGATGAGGGAATCACAAGCCGAATTTAGCCCCATTTTTTTCCTCGGAGGCGTGCTTGTGATTTGACGAACCGTGACCTAAGCAGGGTCCCTTGACAACCCACTCTCCCACGCTATTGCTTTATGGCCGCTGCTGAAAAACTCGATCTGAAAAAAGCCCTCAAACCGCTCTACCACGCCAAGGCCGGAACCCCGGCGTGGGCGGACGTGCCCCCGCTCTCGTACCTGATGATTGACGGGATCGGCACCCCGGAATCGGAAGGGTTCGGGCAGGCCGTCGAGGCGCTTTACTCGCTGGCGTATCCCCTCAAGTTTGCGTACAAAAAATCCGAGGGGCGCGACTGGACGGTGATGCCGCTGGAAGGACTCTGGTGGGCCGACGACCCGGAGGTGTTTGCCCGTCAGGAGCGCGACCGCTGGCAGTGGACGCTGATGATCCTGCAACCGGACTTTGTGGAGGCCGGGCGAGTGGACGAATGCCGGGAAGCGGCACTCAAGAAAAAGGAGTTGCCGCGGCTCTCACAGGTGCGGCTGGAAACACTGTCGGAGGGACGTTGCGCCCAAGTCCTGCATGTGGGGCCATACGCGGAAGAAGGCGAAACCATCGCCGGACTCCACCAGTTCATCGCCGAGGCCGGACACGCTCTTTCCGGCAAGCACCACGAGGTTTACCTCAGCGA
>CAZQXS010000244.1:0-2515 GCA_964597275.1 uncultured Pseudomonadota bacterium
AGGTGAGTCGCACGGGGAGGTCGTGTTCATGGAGAAACTGCTTCACCTCGGAGACGGTGTAGGTGCCGTAGTGGAAGACGGACGCGGCGAGGACGGCATCGGCCTGTCCAAGGGTCAGCGCATCCCGGAAATGCTCCAGCGTGCCGCCGCCGCCGGAGGCGATCACGGGGAGGGTGAGGGTGCTGCTGATGGCGGCAGTGAGTTCAAGGTCAAAGCCCGCCTTGTGTCCGTCCGCGTCCATGCTGGTGAGCAGGATTTCCCCGGCTCCGCGTTCGGCGACCTCCTGCGCCCACGCCACGGCATCCCGTCCGGTGGGGCGGCTGCCTCCGTGGCTGAAGACCTCCCAGCGCGTTGGGGTCGAATCGGGCACCCGCTTGGCGTCAATGGCGACGACGATGCACTGCGAGCCAAAGCGCTGCGCCCCTTCCGAGATCAAGTCGGGATTGCGGAGGGCCGACGAGTTGACCGAGATTTTGTCGGCTCCGGCGCTGACGAGGGCGTGGATGTCCTCCGGGGAGGCAATGCCCCCGCCGATGGTGAAGGGGATGAAGAGTTCGCGGGCCAGCCGGGTGGCGAGTTCGAGGGTGGTGCCCCGGTTTTCCTTGGACGCGGTGATGTCGAGAAACACCAGTTCGTCGGCGGATTGCGCATTGTAGCGTTGCGCGAGTTCCACGGGATCGCCTGCGTCGCGGAGTCCCACGAAGCTTGTGCCCTTGACCACGCGCCCGTCCTTGATGTCGAGGCACGGGATGATGCGCCGGGCTAACACGACAGCACCTCGGCGAGGTCAATGCGCCCCTCGTAAATCGCCTTGCCGACAATCACCTGATCCACCCCGTCCGGCTCCAGTTCCCGGAGTTGCACCAAATCCTCCGCAGACGAAACCCCGCCGGAGGCCGTCACCTTGAGTCCGGTGCGCTGTGCCATGTCGCGGAGCGCGTCGAGGTTGGGGCCGGTCAGCATGCCGTCGCGGGCGATGTCGGTGAACACCACACGCTGAACCCCACGGGCCTTCCAGTGCAGGGCGAACTCGGTGTCGTCGAGTTCCGTGCCCTCCTGCCAGCCCTCGACAGCGACTTTGCGGTTCCGGGAATCCAGACCGAGGATGAGCCGCTCGGCGGGATTTTCCTGCAACACGGCCTCCAACTCCTGCGGATGCTTGACCGCCATCGTGCCGATGATCACGGATGCCACGCCGAGGTCGAGCATCCGCCGCACGTCCTCGCGGGTGCGGAGTCCGCCGCCGACCTGCACCGGAATGCGGACGCGCCGCACGATCTCACGAATGCTGGCGAGGTTCTCGCCCTGCCCCCGGAATGCGCCATCGAGGTCCACGAGGTGCAGCCGCTGCGCCCCGGCTCTGGCAAAACGCTCCGCCACTGCCGCCGGATCGTGATCGTACACCGTCTCGTCCTGCTCGCGGCCTTGCAGCAACCGCACACAGCGGCCCTGACGCAAATCAATCGCGGGAAGAATCAGCATTCGCGTTTCTGAGTTTCAAAGGCACTGAGGCACTGAGGCACAAAGTTCCAAAGGGGCAAAGTTCCAAAGTAGGGGCAGACCTCCGTGTCTGCCCGGAGGGGCTTGTCATTCCCGCGTAGGCGGGAATCCAGTCCACACGGCCGTTTGCTCTGGATTCCGGGTCTGCGCTGCGCCCGGAATGACGATCTTGAATCCGTAATCCCTGAAATTGCTCTAGCAACCGTAGGAGCGGGCCATGCCCGCGCACAACAGATCACAAATTATTCAGCAGCAGGACAGGCACCACAAGACTGAATCCGGCGTGGCGCGGCAATTGAATGGCCCTCAAGGGCTTTTGGCCCAAGGATTCTTTTTCCACAACCACCATGCAAGTCAGCACCAACCCCGGAGCCGTTGGCGAACAATCCAACGCGCCCAAGCAGGCAGCCAACACCCCGCCAACTCAGGGCAAGCCTTCAGCGGCGGCCAAAGACGCTTCCACGTCCGCGCCCCAGCCCGGAAGCAGCAACCAGACCTCGGAGTACCTCAAGGTGCTTTCGCGTCTGGAGGGCATGTTGGAGGAAGGGAACGTTCCGGAAGTCGCCCTGACCGGATTTGCCGGGGCGATTCGCAAAAAGTTGAGCGGTCTGGGAGAACCGCAAAAGGCCGCGCTGCTGCGGATGCCTGAAGTGAAGGCGTTGGCGGTGGAAACGCTGGAACAGCTTCCGGAGGCCATCAAGGAGCAGATGCAGGACAAGGACACACGACCCGTGGTCATGAAGCTGCTCAAGCATCCCAAGTTCAGCGAACTGATGCGGGACGAGCCAGCCCCGAACACCTACTCTCCCAAGACGATGGGCCTGGCGCCGCGCAAACCTGCGGCCATGCCATCCGTGACGGTGAATCCAGCACCTGCGGCTTCACCGACCCCACAACCCCAAGCCGCTCAGGCGAAGCCCGCCGTTGCCAAGCCGGTTGCGGCACCTCCGAAACTCACAGCTTAAAGCTTGAAGGCGCGTTGGAAGGCGCGTCGCAGGTAGTCCGGTTCCTGAAG
>CAZQXS010000245.1:0-2465 GCA_964597275.1 uncultured Pseudomonadota bacterium
TACCCGCCCGCACTACCATGGCGACGACGGATTTGAAGGTGGACAATTTTGATGCAGTCATTCTGCCTGGCGGATTCGAGGCTCCGGATCGGGTGCGGCTTCTTCCTGCTGCCTGGCCGGCTTGATCAAGAATGCAGCCGGGCAGCCATGCCTGGCATGAGGCAGTTCCCGGCATGCATCCGGCAACAGGTGCAACGAGAGAACTGAATGGAACTACTGCTGTTGCAGAAGGAGAAAGCACATGACTAATATAATTGAAACTACCTACAAGACATTGGCAAATACAGGCGAACTTGACTTGACAGAGAAGGATTACAGCACCAAGTACTTGGGCAGATGCAAGAGCTGTTATGCCTATTTGAAGAGCACTGGCAAGCAAGCAAGCACTGATGTACTGATGAAGCTGTGGGCACAACTGAGACTTGCAGAGAAACAGGCAAAGACGAAAAACGAGAGCAAACACGACTACTTCAAAAAGCATCAGCCAAACCAACTCCAAAAGACAGCAAGGAAGATGAGCGAGCAAGTGCTTGATGAGATGCTTGCCCGTAGCACAGTTTGTCGCACACCAGCAAATCCGCCCTGCAATCAGCTAGACTAATTGGAGATATTGAGGTAGTCTGAACTCATAATCCCTTGGTCCTCGGTTCGAGTCCGAGCTGGCCCACCACCTCAATCCCTTTGCAGGGCCTCAACACCCATTGATGGATCATCACCCAGCACATGAACGAAATCCACTGCAAGTTCACCATCGGCCAACTCATCCATCATCGGCGCTTTGACTACCGTGGGGTGGTGTATGACGTGGATGCGACCTTTCAGGGATCGGAGGACTGGTATGCGCAGATGGCCAAGAGCCAGCCTCCCAAGGACCAGCCGTGGTACCATGTGCTGGTGCATGAATCCTGGCAGACCACCTATGTCGCCGAGCGCAATCTGGAAGAGGACTTGACGGAGGCACCCATCCTCCATCCTCTCACCGAACACCTCTTCACGGGCTTTGAAAACGGACGCTACCTCCAGCCTCTCAGTTGATCCCGGCTCTCCAACTCCGCTTCTTGCTGTGACCTCACCCCCGATTGGCAACACGCCCGGCCCGCGCCTGCTTGGGTTGGGGTGGCTGCTCTGCGCCCTCTTCTTTTGCTACGCCTTTGTCCAGCGGGTTTCACCGGCGGTGATGGTGGACGACCTGATGCGCGATTTCGTGGTCGGCGGCGCGATTCTCGGCAACCTCTCGGCGTTTTACTACTACGCCTACGCCAGCGTCCAAATTCCGGTGGGGGTGATGCTCGACCGTTTCGGGCCGCGCCGCTTGGTGACCACCGCGATTGCCTTGGTGGCGGTGGGCAGCTTCGTTTTTGCGGAGGCCGAAACCCTCTGGGCCGCGTACCTGGGGCGTTTGCTGATCGGACTGGGGTGCGCCTTCAGCTTTCCTGCAACCCTGAACTACGCCGCAATCTGGCTTCCCCCGCACCGCTTTGCGACGCTGGGCGGCTGGGCGCAGATGCTGGGCGTGGTCGGGGGCATTGTGGGACAGGCGCCGCTGGGGGTGCTGGTCGAGGCCGTGGGCTGGCGACTTGCCGTGTTGGCCCTCGCCGCAGTTGGGGCGGCCTTGGCACTTGCCTCCGGACTGGTGCTACGCGATCCACCTCCCGCCTCCCCAACCCAAGCTCGTGGAGCGACTGGACAGGCTTCCGGGCTGAAGCGGGTCTTGGCCACCAAGCAGGTCTGGTTCGCCTCCGGGTTCGGCATGGCGATGACCAGTGCCATGCTCGCCTTCGGCGGACTCTGGGGGGTGCCGTACCTGATGCAGGCGTATCACCTGCCCAAGGAGGAAGCCGCCGCCCTGATGAGCCTGCTCTTCGTGGGCTGGGGCATTGGCGCTCCGCTGTTCGGATGGCTCGCCGACCGCTTTCAGCTTCGCCGCATTTTCATGGTGACGGGTGCCGGCCTTGCGACTTTGGGAATCACCGCAATCCTCTACCTGCCGCATCCGAGCATAGGCACCCTCGCCGCCTCGCTGGCGATTCAGGGCTTGGGAGCGGCGTCCATGGTGCTGGCGTTTTCGGTGGTCCGGGAAAACACACCGCCTTGGGCGGCAGGCACCGCCATTGGGGTCACCAACGGCTTCGTGGTTGGCTCCGGGGCCGTGTTACAACCCCTGCTGGGTTGGCTGCTGGACCTCTCGTGGGATGGCACCCTCATTGACGGGGTCCGCAGCTACACCCCTGAAAACTACGAAACGGCGTTTCTGGTCCTTCCAGCGTTTGGACTGCTCGGCCTGCTGTGCGCCCTGGCCGTCCGGGAAACCCACGGTCAACCCTGTGTGGAGTCGGAATGACCAAAACCTGAACCTTCCCACCGTCCCCAAACCAAAAAATTGACTTTCCCTTTCCCTCGCGTATGATTGTCGCCAACACAAACCGCCGCAGGGAGACACCGCATGGCCGCCAAGGAAATCGAAC
>CAZQXS010000246.1:0-2455 GCA_964597275.1 uncultured Pseudomonadota bacterium
CCCAGCGCGGTCCCAGCTTTTCCAGCACGGCGTCGCTTTGCGGAAACTGCTCGCGCAGCAACTGCTGCAACGATTCGACGGTGGCCTCGGTCATGGGGTGAGTTGGGGTCAGCAGGGTTGAGAACTGAAAGAAACACTCTGTCCTTCAGTTTATCATGAGACCGGGCAGATGCCCAACCTTGGGAAGGTGTGGGGGGAGTGGTGTGCGGAAAAATGCAGGGGAGGATCAGCCGCGAAGGCTGACCCTGAGAGTGGCGGGAAGCGATAACGCTCTAGCCGTTGCCTTAGAACAGGTAGCCCAGCGAGAGTTGCAGCTCGCTGTAGCTGGTTTTGTAGTCGAAAGACGCAACCCCGAATTTTCCGTAGTGCGTGTAGTTGTTCATGCGGTAGTTCATGCCCGCCTCAAACGCCCCGAAGGCATACGCGCCCCCAAGGATGATGGCAGTCCCGCCAATTTTCTTGTCGGTCAAAGTCGCGACATCGGATTTCCAATCACCGCCAACGACCATGCCCATGCCGACGGTGCCGCTGAGGTTGGAGCTGAGGGTGGAGCCGGAGGTGTAACTGATGTCGAGACTGCTGGCCAGTCGGTTTTGCGAACTTGCGGCAGTGTCTGCCTTCAGGCGCAGGTCGCTGCTGGTGTACCCCAGCCCGAGTCCCATGGCCGTGATGTAGTGCAGCCCAAAGCCCGAGCTGCTGGCTTTGAAGTTGCTGCTCGTTTCACTCTGTGGGGAGGCGGTTTGGGAGGTGTAGCTTGCGCTCAAGGGCAGGGTGAGCCGCACACGGCTTTTCTCGGCAGCCGAGGCGAGTCCGGGAATCAGCAAGGCTCCAGCCAGAAGGCCGATGATCAGTTTATTTCGCATGAATATCTTCAAATGAAATTGAAAAATGAGCTGTCAATATCAGTGGCAACCCTTGCATAACGGAAATACAATTGGGTTGCCACCGATCCAGTGTCTAACTGGCCCCGGAGGGAAGGCAAATGGCCCCCCTCCGGAAGTGTTAGCTGTTCGCCCCTCTGAGGGTGAGCTTGGGGGTTCCCGAACTGCTGTCGCTGGCACAGCCGTAGGTACTCTTGCCGTTTCGGGGGGAGCGACAGATTTGCAAAAGTGAGCCGCTGTTGTTATCCTTGTAAAAGTAAAATGATACTTTAGATTTGCAAGGATGATTTCACGAACGGCCCAACTTCAGGTGGAATCCGCTCTGGACCGTCAGGCGGCGGTGGCCCTGATTGGCCCGCGTCAGGTGGGCAAGACGACGCTGGCCCATGCGGTTGCCGTTGGACGCTCCTCGGTCATCCTCGATCTGGAGTCACTGACGGATCGAGAAAAGTTGTCCGACCCGGAGTTCTTCCTGCGGCGACACTCCAAGGGTTTGGTGGTTTTAGACGAGATTCACCGGATGCCGGAGCTATTTCAGGTGTTGCGGGTCTTGATTGATGAGGGCCGTCGGGAAGGACACCGCACGGGTCGGTTTCTGGTGCTGGGGTCGGCGGGGATCGAACTGCTGGGGCAGTCGGGCGAGAGTTTGGCTGGGCGTGTCGAATATGTGAACCTCACGCCGCTCCACACCTTGGAATTGCCGGAGAGGGAGGCTTGGGAGCGTCACTGGTTGCGAGGAGGGTTTCCGGATAGCCTGCTCGCGGCGAGCGACGAGGACAGCTTTCGGTTGCGGCGCAGCTTCATTCGCACCTATCTGGAGCGGGATGTGCCGATGTTCGGTCCGAGGGTGCCCGCAGAAACGCTGGAGCGGTTGTGGATGATGCTGGCGCACAGCCAAGGAAACCTGCTGAACGCGACAAAACTGGCCGCTGGTCTGGGAATTTCCTCACCCACGGTCACCAGCTACCTAGGGTTGCTGGTGGATTTGCTGTTGTTGCGCCGCCTGCCGCCCTACCTTCCCAATATCCGGAAGCGACTGGTCAAATCCCCGAAGACCTATGTGCGCGACAGCGGCCTGCTCCACGCCCTGCTGGGCATCCGCAACGTGGACGAGCTGCTGGGGCATCCGGTGGCGGGCATGAGCTGGGAGGGGTTTGTGCTGGAAAACCTGCTGGCGGCGGCTCCGGAACATATCCGGGCTTCGTTTTATCGAACGGCGGCTGGAGCGGAGGTTGACTTGGTGCTGGAATTGGGGGGAAATGCCGGAATCTGGGCGGTCGAGGTCAAGAAGAATTCGGCACCCAAGCTGGAGAAGGGGTTCCATTCGGCATTGGAAGACCTGCAACCGGATCGTGCTTTCGTCGTTTACACCGGATCGGAGCGCTACCTCAAATCACAGAATGTCACCGTCCTCAGCTTGCGGGAATTGGCTCAGGAACTCGCTCACCTGAACACTGGGAACGTGTGATTCAACGGGAGCGGCAGGAGAGCCTGACTTCATGCAACGCCAATCACAGAGAACCCCCTTGCCGTCTTGGGGCGAGAATGGGAGAATCATTGCGGCACTGAAGCCC
>CAZQXS010000247.1:0-2425 GCA_964597275.1 uncultured Pseudomonadota bacterium
CATTGAACGACGCACCCACACCGATCATTTCGGGCCGACCACCGGGGACAAGGTGCGTCTGGGCGACACGGAGTTGTTCGCGGAGGTCGAGCGCGACCTGACGACTCCGGGCGACGAGGTGAAGTTCGGCGGCGGCAAGGTCATCCGCGACGGCATGGGGCAGTCTCCGGAAGCCACCCGTAGCGGCGGCTCCCCGGACTTGGTGATCACCAACGCGCTGATTCTCGATTACACGGGCATTTTCAAAGCGGATGTCGCGGTGCGTGACGGTCACATTTCCGCCCTTGGCAAGGCAGGCAATCCCGGTGTGATGGACGGCGTGACTGCCGGAATGGAGATCGGTGCCTCGACCGAAATCATCGCAGGCGAGGGCATGATCCTCACCGCCGGGGCGATTGACGCGCACGTCCACTTCATCTCGCCGAACCAGATTCCGGAAGCCTTCTATTCCGGCATCACCACACTCATCGGCGGTGGCACGGGGCCAGCGACTGGCACCAACGCGACCACCTGCACTCCCGGTGCGTGGAACCTCCGCAAAATGTACGAGGCGGTGGAGGCGTTCCCGCTCAACTTCGGCTTTTTGGGCAAGGGCAACAGCTCGCTTCCAAATGCCTTGCGGGAACAGGTCGAAGCCGGAGCGATTGGCCTGAAATTGCACGAGGACTGGGGCACGACTCCGGCGGCGATTGACTGCTGCCTCGGCGTGGCGGAGGAGTACGACGTGCAGGTCGCCATCCACACCGACACGCTCAACGAATCCGGCTTTGTGGAGGACACGCGGGCCGCGTTCAAGGGACGCACCATCCACACCTACCACACTGAGGGCGCAGGCGGCGGACACGCCCCGGACATCATCAAGCTCTGCGGCGAGGCCAACGTGCTGCCCTCCTCGACCAATCCGACGATGCCGTTCACGCGCAACACGATGGACGAGCATCTGGACATGCTGATGGTCTGCCACCACCTCTCGCCCGCGATTCCAGAGGACGTCGCCTTTGCCGAATCGCGCATCCGCCGCGAGACCATTGCCGCCGAGGACATCCTGCACGACCTCGGCGCGTTCAGCATTCTCGCCTCGGATTCGCAGGCGATGGGCCGCATCGGCGAAGTGATTTGCCGCACCTGGCAGACCGCCGACAAGATGAAGCGCCAGCGCGGCTCGCTTCCGGGCGACGGCGGCAGCGACAACCTGCGCATCCGTCGCTACGTCGCCAAGTACACCATCAACCCCGCCATCGCCCACGGCATAAGCAAGGTCATTGGCTCGGTCGAAGTCGCCAAACTCGCGGACCTCGTGCTCTGGCATCCAGCATTTTTCGGGATCAAGCCGCACCTCATTCTCAAGGGCGGCTTCATCGCCGGGTCCGTGATGGGCGACGGCAACGCCTCGATTCCCACGCCGCAGCCCGTTTTTTATCGCGGCATGTTCGGCTCCTATGGGCAGGCGCTGGACCAAACCTGCCTGCACTTTTGCTCGCAGGCCGGACTCGACAACGGGGCCATGTCAGGACTCAAGCGGCGCCCCGAAGCCGTGCGCGGCTGCCGTGACCTCGGCAAGCAAGACCTCCACCTCAACAACGCCCTGCCCGTCATCGAGGTCAACCCGGACACCTACGAGGTCCGCGCCGATGGCGAACGGCTGACCTGCGAACCTGCCGAGGTGTTGCCCCTCGCACAACGGTACTTTTTGTTTTGAGCATGGAGGTTGTTGAGCAACTGCGTCCTTGGGACGAGTTGCTGAAACAGCACCCGGACTGGCGGCGCGATGCACTGACGCTGCCGTGGGAAGACCGTTGCCGCAGTCACGGCAAGCACACCACCGATGGCGGGGTGCGCTTTGGCTTGTCGCTGAAATCCGGCTCCGTGTTGGCCTCCGGCGATGGTTTGGCGTTGGAGTCCGAATGCTTGCTGGTGGAAATCCGCGAGGCGGAGGAATCGCTTTACCGCATCGTTCCGGAAACCCCCGTTCAAGGAGCCTACCTTGCCTACCAGATCGGCAACCGACACCTCACGCTGATGATCCGCGACGACGCGCTGCACTGCCTCGCCGAACCCGCCGCCCGTCTGTTGTTGGAGCAACTGTCCGTCTCGTACACCGAAGTCTCCGCACCCTTCACCCCGGCCCTCAAGCTCAGCGGCCACACGCACTCGCACTGATTCCGCTTTCTGCTTGAATCCTCTTCATCAGGCGATACGGTGCGTATGAACTTAATGATTCATGCACACACGGCAGGGCTTATGCGAACCAACATCGTGATTGACGACACTTTGATCCGTGTGATCCGTGGCTGAGGGCTGGAAGGCGGCTCCGCTGCGCTTGAGCCGCCCTACCCCGCCCAAAAAAATTCGACGGGGGCTGACGCCCCCTCACCCCACGCAGGGGTCTATGAAAAGGGAAAAAGGAAAGAGGGTAGAGGGTTAG
>CAZQXS010000248.1:0-2394 GCA_964597275.1 uncultured Pseudomonadota bacterium
CCCTTGGCGAACTTGGCGGCTTGGGGTTTTGGCGGCGAATTGTGTCGCGGGTTGCCGGAACACGCGATAAGGTACAGGATTGGTGGCCTGGTGTTGCCCAAATTTGGCCCGCTCCGAAGAAAATCTCCTGCGATGATCCCATGAATTCCTTCCAGCAACTGCGACTGCTGCAACTCAGCGACAGCGCCTTTCCGGTGGGGGCGTTTGCCTATTCGGACGGGCTGGAAGCGGCGGTGCAGTCCGGGTGGGTGCAGGACGCCCAAGAGTTGGGGTCGTGGATGGAGAACTGGCTGGAGTCGGTGTTTGTGCTGTGCGAAGGGCGGGCACTCGTGCAGGCGATGACCGTGTGGCGCGAGCAGGATTGGCCGAAGCTGGAGCGGCTGGATGCGGAACTGACCGCGCTCAAGCCGGCCTCCGCCATCCGGAAGAGTTCCGCTACGCTGGGCACACGCCTGCTGAAAACCGCGCTGCCGCTATTTCCGGAAACGGACCTGGCGACCTTGGAAACGAAAATTGCCGAGGGCCGCTTGCAGGGCAATCAGGTGCTGGTGCAGGGGGTGCTGTATGCCGGGCTGGACTTGTCCCGCGAAGATGCCCTGTCGGCCTTCAGCTACGTTCGGCTCAACGGCATGGTCTCCGCCGCGCTCCGTCTTTTTGACATCGGCCAGCAGCAAGGGCAGCAGGTGCTGACCGAGTTGCTGGAGGCGGTTCCGGGGGCTTGCCAAAAAGTGCTGTCCGCTCCTGATGCCCCCCTTTGCACCTTTGCACCGTGGATGGACCTCGCGCAGATGAACCACCGCCTGCTCTACACGCGGCTCTTTCGTTCCTGAACCCAGATTTTGCTGAGAAATCACCGCAGAGTCACAGAGGGCACATGAGAAAACCCATCAAGATTGGCATTGGCGGCCCGGTCGGCACCGGAAAGACCGCCCTGCTGGATCGGTTGTGCAAGGCACTGCGCGACCGCTACGAGTTGGCCGTGGTGACGAACGACATCTTCACCCGCGAGGACATGGAATTCCTCATCCGCAGCGAAGCCCTGCCGGAGCGGCGCATTCGTGGCGTGGAAACCGGGGGCTGCCCGCACACGGCGATCCGCGAGGATGCTTCGCTCAACTTCGAGGCCATCGAAAACCTCGTCGCGGAGTTTCCGGCACTCGACCTCGTGTTTGTGGAAAGCGGGGGCGACAACCTCGCGGCGAGTTTCAGCCCAGAGCTGGTGGATGCCTCGATCTACGTCATTGACGTTTCTGGAGGCGACAAGGTTCCGCGCAAGGGCGGTCCCGGCGTGACGCGCTCGGACCTGCTCGTGATCAACAAGATTGACCTCGCCCCACACGTCGGCGCCAGCTTGGAGGTGATGGACCGCGATGCCCGCAAGATGCGCGGCGAACGGCCCTTCGTCTTCAGCAATCTCAAATCCGGGGAAGGACTGGATCGCATCATTGGCTGGATTCGCACGGAGTTGCTCTTCGAGGAACCGGAAGTGGACTCGGAGGGCTGAGGTGCTGACGGAACCTTCCGCCTCCCTGCGAGACGAGCCGCCCTCCGAATGGACTGAAACCCAAGCCGTCGGACGCAGGGCGTGCCTGGAGCTGGTGTTTGGCGAGCAACACGGTCGCACGATTCTGGAACACGCCCGCGTTGAATCCCCGCTCAAGATCACCCGCCCGTATCATCCGGACAGTTCTGGGGTTGCGCAACTGCTCTTGATGAGTCCGGCTCCGGGGATTTTTGGGGGTGACGACTGGACCCTGCGGATTCGTGTGAATTCGGGAGCGGCGGTGCAGATCGCGGCGCAGGGCGCCTTGCGGGTGCATCCGGACTCGCAGAATCAGGTGGCGAGGCTGCACCTTGAGTTGCAGGTGGCAGACGGTGCGGACTTGCATTGGGAAATGGAACCGACGATCCCGTTCCAGAAATCGAGGCTGTACCAAAGCGTGCGCATCCACCTTGCGCCCAAGGCACGGTTGTTCTATTGGGAAGCCTTTTGCTCCGGACGGGTGCAGCACGGCGAATCGTGGCAATTCAAGGAACTGCGGCAGGATTTGCAGGGCTGGCGGGGGGATGAGCTGCTGGTGGCCGAACGCTACGCCTTGCGTCCCCAGGGCCGGAGTCCCAATCCGGGGTACGCCCCGCAGGAGTCACGCTATTTTGCCAGCGCGTTGCTACAAAACCCGCAGGTGGGCGCAGTGCTTGAGAGTGGCGCAGGAAGCGCGGATTCACAAGTCCGCTGGGCGTTGGACACTCCTGTTGAGAACTGCGGGGTGGTGCGAATGCAGGCTGAAGACGGCATCCACTTTCAGCGCGGAAAAAACCACCTGCGCCACACGTTGATTCCACAAACGGGCGGAACGGTTCCCCACTTCCGGAGGGGATGAGCGGTCAGTCTCC
>CAZQXS010000249.1:0-2359 GCA_964597275.1 uncultured Pseudomonadota bacterium
GCGCTACACCCTCCAGTCTGGAATCGCCAACGCCGCCGCCGGTTTGACGAACTATCGGCTCAACATGAAGTTTCAGGATGTCGGGTTGGCCATTGGCTTGCAGACCCAATTCCTGTTCCGGAAGGGCGGACGTCAGGGGTTCAAGAGCGTGTACCGCAGTCACTTGGTGCTGGGCTATGGCCAGTCCACTGAGGGCAGCCTTGAGGTGGATTACCTCGGACTGACCTTCAAGACCCAGCAGTTCAGCGGCAAGAGCGGCTTCTTCTACTATGGCTGGGAGACCTTGGAGTTCGACAGCTTCAGCATCGAGTGGACCGCAGGCGTACGGGTGAGCAGCATCCGGTTTGGCAAGCCCACCGCCGTCTCCGGCGGCACCACCCAGACGATCAACCACGAGCTTTCCGGTCAGGTCTCGCAGGTGCTGTTTGGGGTGGGATTGAGCTTCTGAATCCACTCGTGATGGAAACCCCACTTGCTCCGTGCGCAAGAATTCGGCATGGTAAGCGGGCAACTTGTGACTTGGATTTTTACAAACACATGCGATTCGCCAGACTCTTCCTCTGCTTGACGCTGGTTTTACTGGCGCTGCCGTTTCTCTGTGGGGCGCAGGTTCCGCAGGTCGGGCGCGTGATCCTTGAAAAGGGGATCGTGCTGGTGCAGAACGCGCAGCGTCACCGCTTGCTGCACGATGCGGGAAGCATGCTGCCCCTCTTGCCGGACGACCGCATCCGCACCGGTGCAGCCAGTGTGGTGACGGTCAAACTGACCGGACGCCCCGCCTCGATTGTGCTGAAATCCCAAGCCTATCTGGAGTTGGGAGAACTGACCCCGAAACTCAGCCAAGTCCGCCTGCTGCGGGGCAAGGGGCGCTTCAAGGTGCGTGGTGGCTCCTCCTCCAGCAAACGGCATCGGCTGGAAGTGCGGAGCTTGCAGGCCAGCCTTGGGGCCGGGAATGGCGATTTCCTTGTGGGGGCCACCGATTCCCGCCTTGCCGTGCTGGTGATCTCCGGCAGCGTGCGCTTCACGCCGCTCTCCCATCCCAAGCAGGCCGTCGCGGTTTCCAAGGCCCACGCCGCGCTTCAGGAAGCCGGCTACGCCCCTTCGACTGCGGTGCCCGTGTCCAGACTCGTTCAGGACGAGATGCTGGCTCAGGACGATCCGGAGGAGTTCTCGGACGCGATTCTGTTTCCCAAAGCTGTGCCGCTGGGCGATCTTGAGTCCGATCCGCAAGGAGTGCTGGCGATCACGGAAGACCACGTCCGGGAAACTCTGGCGACCTTGCGGAGCCTGTCGTTTGATCAGGTCCGCACCGCCATTGAGGGGGCGCCGTGACCCGAATGCATTTTTCACGGGGCCGCTTAACCTTCTGTTGGGGGCTGCTCTGGGGGGTCGCCGGATGGTTCGCCACCGCCTCTTCCGCGTGGGCCGTGGTGCCGTGCGGCAGTCAGGACCGTGCGGTTTTGGAGCGCAAGCAGGTCAGTGCGCAAACCATCGCCCACCTCTGCGGGGATGAGATCGGCCCCATCGCTCCAGAAGGAGTGGCCCCGCAAATCCTCATTGTGCCGCTGACGGACACCACCACCTCGGCCTCCAAGCTGGAGTTCACCTTCCGGATCACCGCCTTTGCCCCGGTCAAGGAGGTTCGCATCAACGGAGGGTCGCAGCGCATCAAGACGCCTGCCCTTGAGCTGGACCTGCCTGTGACCCTTGAGCTTGATCCGGGCGAGAACGAAATCCTAGTGACGGCCAAAACGCAGGAGCAGGAACACTCCCGCACGGTGCTGGTCTTTCGGGAAACCGACGAGGTGAAGCGCTACCGGGGCCATCCGGTGGAGTACCATGCGGAGGTGCAGGTGTCGGTGGCCTACGAGGACAATGTTGCGGAGGTGGCGGACTCGCAGGCCAAAACCGGAGATTGGCTGAGCCGCTTTGCATGGCAGGTGGAGCGCACCCGCAAGCTCAACGCCACCGACCGCTGGTCCGTGCAGGCGGTGGGGATGCGGGACTGGTACCAGAAGCCGGAACTGCGCAACCGCGACAGCGACAACTACCTGCTGGGCTACGAGTGGAAAACCAGCCACCCCAGCCGCTACGGATGGTCGCTGGGCGGCACGGTCTCCTTGCTGAAAAACTACTTTGCGTCCTCCGGAGAGCAAATCTATGCGCTCCAGGCGGGTTGGGATCAACCCCTCTTTGATTGGCTGATTGAAACCGAACTGGAGCATCAACGCTGGCAGGGGCAGGCGAATGCCAACCTGAAGGGCGGAGTGAACGCCGTCCGCAGCAGGGTTGGGTTTGCCGCGTTTTCCTCGGAATTTGAACTCGCCGGACGCCTCGCCGCCGTGGACCTGCAAGACAC
>CAZQXS010000250.1:0-2344 GCA_964597275.1 uncultured Pseudomonadota bacterium
GCGCCTTGCGTCCGTTGGTGCCTCCGCCTGCGCTTGATGCGCCCTGCGGCCTTGGCCCCGCTTATCGCATTGTGATCCTCCGCCCAAGCCCTTATCCTATTGAGGAGGCCACAATCCACACTTCAGAAGTGACTGCGCTTTGATTTCATGAGCAACACCACCTACACGACCGAGGGCGGAATCCGCATTGAGAAGCGGGTCACACCCTTGGAAGCCGACCACGCGCTGGACAAGGTGTACCAGTACATTGACACGCACAAGGGGGCGCTGTTCGTCAGCAACTACGAAGTGCCGGATCGCTACTCGCGCTGGGATTTGGGCTTCATCCATCCCGCGCTGGAACTGGTCACGCGCCAGCGGCATTTCGAGTGGAACGCGCTCAATCCCAACGGCACGAAGCTGCTGCGCCTGATCGCCCCGGCCCTGCGCGGGCATCCGCATTTGGAAACGCTGGTGGAGCATCCGGAGCAGGTGTCGGGAACGGTGAAGCCGATGCCCGATTTCTTCCCGGAGGAGGAGCGCAGCCGCCAGCCCAGCGTGTTTTCCGTGATCCGCACGATCTACGAACTCTTCCGCAGCAACGACTCGTACCTCGGCCTCTACGGTGCATTCGGCTACGACCTTGTGTTGCAGTTCGAGGAAATCGCCACCCGCCACACCCGCGACCCGGAGCAGGTGGACTGCCACCTCTTTTTGCCCGTGGAACTCGTGGCGGTGGACCGCCAGAAGGAGGAGGCGTTCCTGCTGCAATACCACATCCACACGCCGGACGGCCTCACCGAAAGCTGGTGGAACACGGGCGCGGAATGCCCCCGGGTTTCTGGAACCTCAGACGGACAGATTCACTGTGACCACGAGCCGGGCGCGTTTCCTGAGAAGGTGGAGCGCATCCGCGAGGGCTGCCAACGCGGGGATTTTTTCGAGATCGTCCTGTCGCAGGCGTTTTCGACCGGATTCAACGACACGCCCTCCGCGCTCTTCCGGCGCATCTGCGAGCGCAACCCCAGCCCCTACAGCTTCCTCATCAACATGGGGACCGAGCAGATCGTGGGCGCGTCGCCGGAAATGTACGTCCGCATCAGCGGCAACCGCTTCGAGACCAGCCCGATCTCCGGGACCGTGCCCGTGGGTGGCGACCCGATGGAAACCGCCGAGCGCATCAAGGCGCTGATTTCCTCGGAAAAGGAGGAGTCCGAACTGACGATGTGCACGGACGTGGACCGCAACGACATGGCCCGCGTCTGCAAGCCCGGAACGGTGAAACTGATCGGGCGGCGGATGCTGGAGCAGTACTCGCGGCTGATCCACACGGTGGACCACGTTGAAGGCGAGTTGCTGGACGACCGCGACGCGCTGGATGCGATCCTCACCCACATGTGGGCCTGCACCGTCACAGGGTCGCCCAAGCCCATCGCCATGCAGACCATCGAGGACTTGGAACTCTCGCCGCGTGGCTGGTACAGCGGCTGTATCGGCTTTCTCTGGTTCAACGGCTACGTCAGCACGGGCATGACACTGCGCACCGTCCACCTCAAGGACGGCACCGCGACCGTGAGGGCCGGCGCGACGCTGCTCTACGACTCCGAGCCGGAATCCGAAGAGCGAGAAACGCGCATCAAGGCGTCCGCATTTCTGGAAGCCACGCTCGGCCAGTCAAAAACCAGAAGCGGCGCGGACGGCGATTTGCCGCAATCCGGCAAGGACCGCACGGTGCTGTTCGTGGACTACCACGACAGCTTTGTCCACACGCTCGCCAGCTACGTCCGGCAAACCGGAGCGAAGGTGATCACGCTGCGGGCGGGCTTTCCAGAAGCCATGCTGGACGAAATCAAGCCCGACCTCGTCTTCCTCTCTCCGGGACCGCTCACGCCTTCCGAGCAGGGCGTGCCCCAACTCGTCAACGCCGTGGTTCAGCGCAAGCTGCCGCTTTTCGGAGTCTGCCTCGGACATCAGGGCATTGCCGAGCATTTCGGTGCAACGCTGGGCACCTTCGACCATCCCGTGCATGGCAAGCCCTCCCAGGTGCAACATGACAATTCCGGGATTTTTTCGGAACTCCCCAGCCCCTTCACCGCAGGACGCTACCACAGTCTTTATGTGAAGCGCGAGACGCTTCCGGAGGAACTGGAGGTGACGGCGGAAACCGCCGATGGCGTGGTCATGGGAATGCGACACCAAACCCTGCCGATTGCCTCCGTGCAGTTCCACCCCGAATCCATCCTCACCCTCAAGGACCGCTCCGGCCTGCGCCTGCTTCACAAGGTGCTGGCGGAACTGTGCCCCTGACCCCGACTTCCTCAAGGGGCCACCCAACCTGCACGGCTTCGCCCCCTTCGCGGCTGAA
>CAZQXS010000251.1:0-2229 GCA_964597275.1 uncultured Pseudomonadota bacterium
CGCCCGGAATGACGGTAAAGAAGCCATCGAGCCGTGATAGGCCACAAACTTTTCTTTAACCACGAACACAACGCGACACGCCCATGCCCACTTGGAACATCCCACCGCTCAGCGATGAGTACACCGCCGAACTCCAGCACCGGATTGACCGCAAGACCAAGCCGCCCGGCTCGCTAGGACGGCTGGAAGCGCTGGCCTTGCAGGTCGGACGCATCCAGAAAACGACCTCCCCGCAGCTTCAGCATCCCGCCATGCTGGTATTTGCAGGCGACCACGGCATCACCGCCGAGGGGGTCAGTCCGTATCCTTCGGAAGTGACTGCGCAGATGGTGCTAAATTTTCTCGCGGGCGGCGCGGCGATCAACGTCTTCTGCCGACAGCACGGCATCGCGCTCAAGGTGGTGGATGCGGGAGTCGCCTCCGAGCTTCCGGAGCATCCGGAACTGGTGCAGGCGAAGGTGCGTCCGGGAACGCGCAATTTTCTGCACGAACCCGCCCTCACGTCCGAGGAAACCGCAGAGGCGTTGGAGCGCGGCGCGGCTTTGGTGCAGGAACTTCGGAACGTCGGAAGCAACGTGATCGGCTTTGGCGAGATGGGCATCGGCAACACTTCGGCAGCGGCGGCGTTGATGCAGCGGCTCACCGGAATCCCCATCGCCGATTGCGCGGGACGCGGCACCGGACTGGACGATGCCGGACTCGCCAAAAAGTGCGAGGTGCTGGGAAACGCGCTGGGCCACCACGCAGACGTGAGCGAACCGCTGGAGGTGCTGGCGACCTTTGGCGGTTGCGAAATCGCCATGATGACCGGAGCCATGCTGGAGGCCGCGCAGTCCGGAATGTTGCTGCTCGTGGATGGCTTCATTGCCAGTTCCGCATTTCTGGTTGCGTGCCGGATGCATCCGGAAATCAAGGACTACGCGGTGTTCGCGCACCAGTCGGACGAGCAGGGGCACCGCCGCATGTTGGAATTCCTGCAAGCGGAACCCGTGCTGAACCTTGGGCTGCGGCTGGGCGAAGGCACGGGGGCGGCGCTGGCCTTGCCACTGGTGCAGTCGGCGGTGGCGTTTCTCAACGAAATGGCCTCCTTCGAGTCCGCCGCCGTGAGCGACCGTAGCGATGGCGGTTGATTCCTCTGGAGAAGTCCGACGCTTCTGGACCGCACTCGCGTTTTACACGCGGCTTCCGGTTCCGGAGGGAACATCACTTGGCGGACTTGCGGAAGGTTCGCGCTACTTTCCGGCGGTGGGCTTGCTGATCGGTGCGCTCGGCGCGGTGGTTTACGGACTCGCAGGTTGGGGGCTGCCGCACTTGGTGGCGGTGATCGTGGCGGTGGGCGCGATGGTGCTGGCCACCGGAGCCTTGCACGAGGACGGCTTTGCCGACACCTGTGACGGCTTGGGCGGAGGCTGGACGAAGGAGGACGCGCTCCGGATCATGAAGGATTCGCGGCTCGGCACCTACGGCGCGGTGGGCTTGGTGTTGCTGCTGGCGATCAAGCTGGGGGCACTGGCCAGCTTCGATGCCCAATCGGTGGTGTGGACGCTGATCGCCGCACATGCCTCCAGCCGCTTCTTTGCCCTCACGCTCACGCGCTCGCTGTCCTATGTCCAGTCGGAAGGCTCCAGTAAATCTGGAGGCTTGCCCGCGTTGCAAGGCCGCGACTTCCAAATCGCCGCCTGCATCGGTCTGGTTCCGCTAGTGGGACTGGGCGGTTCCGGCGTACTTGCTGCGCTGCTGTGCGGAGGCGCGGTGGTCGCCTGCGGACGCTACTACCAAAAACGGCTGGGTGGCTACACCGGAGACAGCCTCGGTGCGGTGCAGCAGGGCTGCGAAACGCTCGTGTATCTGGCGGTGTGTGTCTAGGATCGTTCGAGCAGGGGCTAACATCCTGCGGTTGGGATTTGCAAAGCACTTGACTCCTGTTCTTTATCGTTACTACAATAAATAGAATGAAGATCGAGTTTGATCCTGCCAAGAATATCCGCAACACCAAGGAGCGTGGGTTGCCCTTTGTTCGGGTTGCTGAGTTGGAGTGGGATCTAGCCCTGATTTATGAGGACACCCGCAAAGATTACCCGGAGCGGCGTTTTATTGCGCATGGAGTAATCGGGGACCGCCTGCATGTGGTGGTGTTCACCCCAGTGACTGGGGGAATTCGGGTGATCAGTTTTCGAAAAGCCAACAAGCGAGAGGTGAGGGCGTATGCGAGCAAAAGACCAGCCGGTT
>CAZQXS010000252.1:0-2202 GCA_964597275.1 uncultured Pseudomonadota bacterium
GATGACCAAACCCCCGTTCGTGCTGAGCTTGTCGAAGCATGAGCGGGGTTCGCCCCCTTCGTCAAGCTCAGGACAGGCTTCGACAGGCTCAGGACGAACGGAGAGGGGTTGGGCACGCCTCGCTTTGCCCAATCTACAATTTGATCCGCGTGATCCGTGGCTTCCCTCCGGTCACACCAGCTTCTGCCTGCCGATGGGCAGTTTGCGGAGGCGCACTCCGGTGGCGGCGAAGATTGCGTTCGTGATCGCGGGCGCGACGGGCGAGTTGCTCTTCCCGGTTCCAGTGGGCGCCGCGTCGCTCTGGACAATGGTGACGTTGATCTCCGGGGTGTCCCTCATGCGGGCGATGCGGTAGTCGTCGAAGTTGCCCTGCGCGACCCGTCCATCCTCCAGCGTGATCCGCTCGAAGAGCGCGGCGGACATCCCCATGATGATGCTCCCCTCCATCTGCGCCCTCACGCTGTCCGGGTTGACCGCCCGCCCGCAGTCCACCACGCAGTCCACGCGCTCCACCTTCAGCCTCCCGCGCTTCGAGACCGAGACCTCGGCCACCTGCGCGGTCACCGTCTTGGCGTTATCCAAGGGGAACCACTCGTGGATGGCGATGCCTCTCCCATGACCTTCCGGAAGCGTGCTTCCCCAGCCCGCCTGTTTGGCCGCCTGCTCCAAAACGGCCCGATGCCTCGGGCTTTCGCCCAGGAACTTGAGGCGGTAGTCCAGTGGATCAATTTCAGCAAGATGCGCCAGCTCGTCCATCACGCTCTCCGTGTAGAAGACGTTCAGGTTGTTCATCGGAGAGCGCCAGAACCCCGTCGGAACGCCCAGCTCTACACCAGTGTGGGTCATGTTCACCCCCTCGACCTTGTAGAAGTGATCGGGGAGCAGCCCGTAGTCATGCACCGAAGCGGGTATGGTCATCGGGTCAAGGTCCAGCCAGCCAAGTGGAGGAGTGAACCGGGCCAAAACATTGGGCTGGGCAATCTGGCTTTCCCACTGAACGGGCAGGCCGTCCTTGCCGAGTCCAACCTGGAAGCGGCTCATGCTGGCGGGGCGGTAGAAGCCGTGCCGCGTGTCCTCCTCGCGGCTCCAGACCACCTGCACGGGCCTTTGCAGCGCCTTGGAGACCGTCACGGCCTGCGTGACAAAATCCCACTCGCCGCGCCGCCCGAAGCCCCCACCCAGCAGCGTGGTATGGATGCGGATTTGATCCTCGGAAAAACCCGTCACCTCGACTGCGGCCTTCATGGCGTACTCCTGACTCTGGATAGGCCCCCAGACCTCGCAGGAGTCGGCGGTGACGTGTGCGGTGCAGTTCATCGGCTCCATGGTGGCGTGATGCAGGTAGGGATGCTCGTACTCCACGTCCAGCGTCTTCTCCTCTGCGGAGACCTCCGCCTTGCCCATCTCGTCGAGTGCGTCCCTGAGTTTTTCCGTGACCTTGGCGCTGTCCAGCCCGGCACTGTCGCCGCCCTCGAACTGCGGGTTGAGCGCTTCCAGCCCCTGCTTGGCGTGCCAGGTCGAGTCCGCGACCACCGCCACGCCATTGGGGATGGGCACCACGGCCTCGACTCCCTTGATGGCCCTGGCGGTGGCCTCGTCGTAGGACTTGACCTGTCCGCCGAAGACCGGGGACTGGCTGACGGCAGCGAAGAGCATTCCCGGACGGCGCACGTCAATGCCGAACCCGGCACTGCCGTTGACCTTGGAGGGCGTGTGCAGCTTGGGGATGGATTTGCCGATCAGCCGGAACTGGTCCAGGGTCTTGAGGGTCGGATCGTCCGGCGGACTCAGTTTCGCGGCGGCGGCGGCAAGCTGTCCGTAGCTGAGGCTGCGCCCGCTTGCGGAGTGCCGGACGCGCCCGTTCTCTGCCTGACATTCCGTCACCGGAACGCCCCACTCCTGGGCGGCGGCACTCGTCAGCATCATCCGCGTTCCCGCCCCGACCTGCCGGAGCTTACTCCAAAAGCCGCTGATGCTGTAGCTTCCTCCGGTTGCCTGCATGTTGGATTGTTGCGGATTGCCATATTCAGGATTCACCGGAGCCGTGACCACTTGAATGGAGTCCCAGTCGGCCTCCAGTTCCTCGGCGAGGATCATGGCCTGCCCGGTGTGCGCCTGCTGGCCCATTTCGGAAGCAGGAAGAATCAGGGTGATCTTGTCGTCCGTGCCGATGCGCACCCAGAGGCCAAGCTCCTCCTCGCT
>CAZQXS010000253.1:0-2138 GCA_964597275.1 uncultured Pseudomonadota bacterium
ATCGCGCAGGTACTCCTTGAAGGTGAGGTTCATGTCGCCCACGTCCATCACGATGTGTCCGTTCACGCAGCCCTCGCCCGGAAAGCAGAGGCACAGTCCGCCGGGCCAGTGCGCCACTCCGCCGGGATCGGTCGTGAAGCCCGGAGTCCCGCCGCAGGGAGCGTCACGCACGTCAATCGTCAGGTCGGTTCCGGCCTTGCTAGTGACGCGCATCACCGCCGCTTCGCGCAGCAGCTCGATGCCCCGCGCCACTTTCGGGCCAAGTTCGGCGGTCGGCTCGGTGCGCTCCAAGATTTCCGGATGCTCGTTGCAGATCACCACCAGCCGCGTTCCAGATGCCTCGATTTCCGGCCACTCCTCCGCGTGCAGCAGCCCCTCCACCGTCACGTCCACCAGCACGTCCACCTGCTTGAGTGCCTCGATCACATGACGCTTGCCCTGAATGGCGTTGCTCGCGCCCGTCGAGCGCATCGGCACAGGTGCAGCCTGCTCCGGAGTCGGCAGCGTGATGATCGAAAACGCAGCCCCCAACTCGTAGCAGGCCAACTCCGCCAACTGCACGATCACCGGACGCGACTGCGTTTCCGCGACCACCGCCACCGGAACCCCCGCGCCGACACCGTTCAGCACCAAAAATCGCCGGAACGACGCGATCCACTTGCCCTCGATCCTCTCCTGTAACATGGCATTCCCGAAAATCGTTCACCAATCGGTTTAACCGAAGCTGGTGGATGCGCTCTGCTTCATCCGCCCTACCCCTACCTCCTGGACGTAGGGGCGGGTTTGAAACCCGCCCCTACAGTGCTTGCGTATTTCTGGTTGGTCCGTGCCCGTTGGTCACTCCCGCGCAGGCGGGAATCCAAAGATGGGGTGGTTTTTGAAGACAGAGCGGAGGATCACCCTCCTTGCAGTTCCAAGTAGGCGAGGATCACCCCTCCGACGGCGATCACGAATGCGCCCAGTGTGATGACCGCCTGATGGATGCGGATGATCACATCCTTGATATCCTCCTTGGTTGCCAACTGCTCCAGATGTGCATCTTGAGCCGCCTTGATCGTCTCTGTCACCGCCTCGGCTTGTCTCTCATCAAGCCCGGAACGGGTCAGTCGCTTGATCGCTTCATGGGTATCAAAGGTCCATGTGCTCTTGTCGGTCGTATTCTGGAATGGTCAGAGAAACGATTCATCATCCCCCTTCGCATTTGCGCTGTCAAGATGTATGGCGGACTTCATCCTCCCTACCCTGCCCTCTTTGACGTAGGGCGGTTCAAGCGGAGCGGAACCGCCAATGGGTTCAGTCCTCCGGCTCCCAGCCCGCCTTGACCAGTCCCTCGATGATGGGGTCCGCGAGGGCGGAGTTGGGGATGAAGATGCGGCGGTAGTCGTCGCGGGTCTTGAGGTTGGGACGCAGGGCGAGGTAGCGGTCCAGTGCCGTCTTGGCCTCCGCCCCCCGCTCCAAGTGCCCCAGCACCGCTGCCTGGAAGCCCAATTGAACTCCTAGGGCTGGAGGTCGACGTAGCCCTTTTTCAACCGCCTCAAGTGCCTCTTCGTACTTCTTCTGACCTAGACAGGCAAAGTAAAGCGCCGTATAAAACAGGCTTAACTCCGGGTCTGCCGGGCTGAGTTCGAAGGCTTTGAGGATGGACTCTTCCCCCTGTTGAAAATCACCGGAATGGACTTGTGCCATCCCCTGTGTAAAGTAACTGAAAGCATAGCTGGGGTTGAATTGAACGGCACGGCGGGAAAAATCTTGCGCATTGGCATGATCTCCTCGAAAGAAGTAAGCTCTGGCAACAGCCACGAGAGCGAGGGGGTTTTCCGGGTTCAGGCTCTCGGCTTTGCTGCCATTCTCCAGCATTTCCACCAGTGTTTTCTCAACGTCTTTGGTGAGTCGTTGAACTAATTCGACAGCACCACATAACGCAAGGTAGGCATAGGCATCTGAAAGGGCTGGGTCCAGTTCAAACGCCCGCTCAAAGTGCTGACGGGCCTGTACGAGTCCGGGATCTTCGTAGTCCGTGCGCTGACGTTCGTGGAAGCAGCGCAAGCCTTGCAGGTACTCCTCCCACGCGCTCAGGTTCTCCGGACGCTTGCGGCTCAGCCGATTCTGTTCGTGCCCCGTCACCGAGGGTGCAACGC
>CAZQXS010000254.1:0-2134 GCA_964597275.1 uncultured Pseudomonadota bacterium
GATTCAGCGACTCGGCGGACTCCCCCCGGAGTTCCCGCTCGGCTTGCGCGGCCCAGCTTTTCAGGTCAGGAGAGGCGGCGTGATCGAGCATGTGACGGCGAGGTTAACTGCAAGTGGTTGCGAATTTCCCTCCGGTCTTGCAGGCGGAGTAGTTGTTGATGTTACAGAGGCCGGAGTCGGCGAGGCACTGGATGGCTTTGCAGGTGGCCTGTCCCGCAGTGTTCATCAGATCGGAAACACTGGAGGAACCGAAGGTGCCGTAAGTGAAGCCGTCCGCCGCTTGGGAGAGGTAGGTGATGCTGTTGGTGAAAGGGCTGCACACGTCCGAACTGCAACTGGGCCCAGCGGAGAAGGTTCCGCAGGCGGCGTCAAAGGCTTTTCGCTTCTCGCCCTTTTGCATGAATCCGTCATTTTTCCGGAAGGCCGGGTTGTTGGACGCAGGGCTGCTGGAGTGCCCGGTGCAGGAAAACTCGCTGGTGGCGGCGGTCGAGTCGGAATCCACACAAGAGTCGGCCCCGGCAGAATCGAGCTGGATGGACTCGTCGAGCTTGAGTGCGAGCAGGTTGGCGATGGCGTAGTTGGTCGCGGCATCCTTGTCGGTCGAATAAATGGGCTTGAGCTGTGTGATGGCGCTGCCCAGATTGGTGAGGGCCGACTGCACGGCGGTCTTGCGGGTGGTTTCGTCGTTGATGTCGTCGTAGGTCAGCTTGAGGATTTTGAAGAAGGTGGCCGCGCCTGTGTCGGTGCCGATGTCATCGGCGCCGAGGCTTTCGGAGTCGGTTCCGGCAGTGGGAGTGGTGCCGGAATTGTCCAACAAGTTGATGTAGTCGTAGCCCGCCTTGCCCATGTAGGCAGATGCCTTGTCCTTGTAGCTGGTGCAGGCGGTGAGGGCGCTGTCGTAGTTGCGGGCGCTGAGGTAGCTCGTGCAGTCTCCTGCATCGGATTCGGAAACGAGGTTTTGGCCGCAACTGCCCACCACCACCACAAACCCCAGCAATACCCCCAGCATAGCAGGGCTGTCAAATCGTAGGGTTTTCCGTTCGGGCTGAGCCTGTCGAAGTCCGATTGCTTGCCCCTCGACAAACTCAGGACGAATGAAATCGGCGACTGTTTGCCAGAACTTAACTGCTCTGTCCAGCAAAGGGGAACGGAGAGAGTGTGTTATGACGACCTCAGAACTCAAGCGTGAACTCAATAGCCTTGCGCTGCTCCGCAACTCCGGAGGGAGTGCCCGTCTCGACCTTGTAATCAGCATAACGGATTACGGGGACGAAGGGGAGGCTTAATTCCCAGCCGAAGGTGGGGTAGCCCTGGTTGTAGCCGGAGCGCAAGATGATCCAATCCGCGAGAAAGCCCAACTCCAACCCAAGGTGCAGCCGCTTGTACCAGCACTTGGTGCCCGTGCTGCCGCTGGCACTCTTGCACTCTGTGTCGTCCACGCTGGCCTTGGTCAAGTCCCGCAGGTCCATAACAATGAGAGTGCGGGCGACACCGATCTTGGGCTGCATGGCCAAGCCGATGTTGATCTCCTGCTTCTCGTCCTGCGGGGTGGTTTCCCCGGAGTTGCGCGAGAACTTCAGCCCTCCGGCGTTGATGATGGACATCCCCCAGGACATGCGCAGGAACTTCAGGGAGGCCATGCGCTGCTGAAAGCCAAGGTTGTAGCCGGTGCCCTTGCGTAGCAGGCTCTTGGTGCAGACCGAATCGTTGACGAAGGAGGTGAAGGTCGAACTGATGCCCGCCACGCTGCTGGTGTTGCTCTTGTCGCAACGCTCCAGTTGCATCGCGCTGAAGCCGATGTTGTAAAGCCCCTTGAAGATTGGCATCCCCAGTCCGATGGTGGTGAACTGCTCCATCCGATCTGCAATGGTCAGGTTGAGGTTGACCGCATCTGAGACGCCGATTCGGATCGTGCGGTCTCCCCCCATGACGGCGGCCAGCGTGAATCCGGAATAGCGTTTTCCGAACGGATACACGAGGTGCATGTTGAGAAAGGTCGACGGCTTGTGGATGTACGGCAGGCGCAGGTGGATGGTCTTGCCCAGCAGGTTTTGCGCGACGGTCGCGGTGCTGCCGCTCGTGGAGATTTTGCCGTTGGCGATGTCGAACGCGGTTTGGGAACCCTCGAACACCA
>CAZQXS010000255.1:0-2034 GCA_964597275.1 uncultured Pseudomonadota bacterium
CATCGTGATGGACGTGGGCGACATGAACCTCACCTTCAAGGAGTACCTGCGCGATCCCATCACCTTGGAGGTCGAGAATGATTTTGTCACCCAAATCACCGGCGAAAGTCTGGACGCGGAACTATTCCGGGAATACCTCGCCGCTTGGAACGATCCCATCGCCTACAGCTTCTCGCACGTCGGCTGGGGCATGAACCCAGCGGCGCGGTGGGAGGCTTTGGCGCTCTATGACAAGCGCGATGTGCAGTCCACCGAGTTCCGGGCCTTTGCCGGGAACTTCCTCTTCTCCACCGGCTCCAACCAGTACGCCAACCGTTTCACGCTGGGGCACTTCGACCTGCCGTTGCGCCGCTGCACGATCATGCTGGACGACACCGTGGTCGTGAAGGAGGGCGTGTTGCAGGGGGAGTTGGCGTGAGATGATTTGCAGATCCTCTTCTCCGTTCGCCCTGAGCCTGTCGAAGGGCGAACCCCGCTCATGCTTCGACAAGCTCAGCACGAACGGGGAGTGACGTACCCTTCGGGCATTTCCACACGATTTCCACAAGTATTGACCAAACCGTAATCAACGAAACACCCTGTGATCGAAGACTACTACAACCTCAGCGAACTCTCAGACGAACACATCCGCATGCTGTGCCTGGCGGACCAACTCGGACGCGAGCAGTTTGCCCCCCGCGCCTTCCGGCATGACGTGGATGCGAGCTTTCCTACGGAGAACTACAACGACCTGCGGGATCACGGATTCCTCAAGCTCGTCATTCCCAAGGAGTTCGGCGGACTGGGCTTCAGTGTTGCGGAATACGCGATGATCGGCGCGGAGATCGGCAAGCACTGCGGAGCCACGGCGCTGACCTTTAACATGCACCAGTCCTCCATGCTCTGGTCGCGCTACATGTACAAGATGGAGAACCTCGTGCCGGAGGAAAAGGCGGCATTCCGGCCCATGCGCGAGCGGCAGTTCCGGCGCGTGGTCGAGGACGGCGTGATCTACTCGCAGCCGATTTCCGAGGGCGGCAACAACTGGACCTCCAAGCCGATCCAGACCCACTGTCGCAAGGTCGAAGGCGGCTACGTCATCAACGGCATGAAGAAATTCGCGTCGCTCGCCGGGAATTGCGACTACTACTGCATCGTCTGCACCGAGCATTTCGAGGGACAGGAGCCGCGCCACGAGGACACGATGATCTTCTCGGTCCACAAGGACACTCCGGGCATGTCCATCGTCGGCGACTGGGATCCGCTGGGGATGCGCGGGACGACCTCGCGGGATTTGCTGCTCAAGGAGGTCTTTGTTCCGGACGAGGAAAAAATGATGCCCGCTGGAGTGTTCATCAAGACCCTCCCGAACTGGCCACACATGATGGCCCTGCTCAGTCCGACCTACATGGGCATCGCGCAAGGGGCGTATGAATTCACCGTCGCCTACCTGCGGGGCGAGGTCGAGGGGCAGCCGCCGATTGACCGACGCATCTACCCCACCAAGCGTGCCGCCGTGGCCCGCATGTACCAGACGCTGATCCAGATGCGCTCGCTCTGGACGCAGGCGATGAAGGAGGCCAAAGGCTTTCCGAGCAAGGAGGAGGTGATGCGCCTCTACGCCGCGCAGTACGCCGTGATGGAAGGGGCGCAGGAACTGGCGGCGCTGGCGATCCGCACCTGCGGGGGGCAGTCCATGCTCAAGACCCTGCCGCTGGAGCGCATGTACCGCGACAGCCGCTGCGGGGCACTGATGCTGCCCTACACCACCGAGATCATGGAGGACTACCTGAGCGTGATGACGCTCTACGACATGGACGAAGCGGACAAGGTGTCCGCCGACACGGAATCGGCCCGCACCTCGATGTGGCGTCCGCCTGCGACGGCGATTCCGGCAGCGTCAGTGGCGGCGTAAGAATTCCATGACTTTGTACTCGTCCGAATTCGTTCTCAATGCCGGACCCAAACTGGCACTGACCTCCGTTGGCGAGGGTGAACTGTGCCTGTTTCTGCACGGCATCGGCGGCAACCGCAGCAACTGGTCCGGACAACTGC
>CAZQXS010000256.1:0-1954 GCA_964597275.1 uncultured Pseudomonadota bacterium
GATTCAGCGACTCGGCGGACTCCCCCCGGAGTTCCCGCTCGGCTTGCGCGGCCCAAACGTTCAGGTCGAGAGCGTCACGGTGATCGAGCATTTCAGGGTGTGGTCAACCGCATGAGGCTGCAAACTTCCCTCCGGACTTGCAGGCGGAGTAGTTGTTGATGTCACAGAGTGTCGCATCGGCAAGGCACTGGATGGCACTGCAGGTCGCTTTCCCCGCAGTGTTCAGCAGGCTGGAAACGCTTGAGGAGCCGAAAGAGCCATAGGTGAAACCATCCGCCGCTTGGGAAAGATAAGTGATGCTGTTGGTGAAGGGTTGACAGACATCACCTTCAGAGTTGGCCGTGTGAAATGCTTTTCGCTTCTCACCCTTTTGGAGAAAGCCGTCGTATTTTCGGAAGGCCGGGTTGTCGGAGGCTGGGCTGGAGTGTCCCGAGCAGGAGAATTCACTACTTGGGGCGGTGGAGTTGCTGTCTGCACAAGCACCATCGGCATCGAGTTCGATGGACTCGTCGAGCTTGAGTGCGAGCAGGTTGGCAATCGCGTAGTTGGTGGCGGCGTCCTTGTCGGAGGAATAGACGGGCTTGAGCTGCGTGATGGCCAGCTTCAGATTAGCGAGGGCGCCATCCAAGGCACTCTTGCGAGCGGATTCGACATTGTAGTCTTCGTAGGTCAGCTTGAGGATTTTGAAGAAGGTCGCGCCGCCCGTGTCCGTGCCAATGTCATCAGCCCCGAAGTTTTCGGAATCGGTTTCGGCGGAGGGGGTACTTCCGGAGTTGTCGAGCAGGTTGATGTAATCGTAGCCCGCCTTGCCCATGTACGCCGAGGCCTTGTCCTTGTAGCTGGTGCAGGCGGTGAGGGCGCTGTCGTAGTTGCGGGCACTGAGGTAGCTCGTGCAGTCTCCGGCATCGGATTCGGAAATGAGGTTGTTGCCACAACTGCCCAGCGTGAGGGTGAGTGCGATGCCCAGAGTGATGAATCGGAGAGGGTGCGCCATGACGACCTCAGAACTCAAGTGTGAACTCGATGGCCTTGCGTTGCTCGGCAACTCCGGAGGGAGTGCCCGTTTCGACCTTGTAATCAGCATAGCGGATAACCGGCACGAAGGGGAGGCTTAATTCCCAGCCCAAGGTGGGGTAGCCCTGATTGTAGCCGGAGCGCAGGATGATCCAGTCGGCAAGAAAGCCCAGTTCCAGCCCAAGGTGCAACCGCTTGTACCAACAGTTGGTGCCACTTGCGCTCTTGCAGTCGGTGTCGTCCACGCTGTCCTTGGTCAAGTCCCGCAGATCCGCAACGATGAGTGTGCGGGCAATGCCGATCTTGGGTTGCATGGACAAGCCAACATTGATCTCCTGCTTCTCGTCCTGCGGGGTGGTTTCCCCGGAGTTGCGCGAGAACTTCAGCCCTCCGGCGTTGAGGATGGACATCCCCCAGGACATGCGCAGGAACCGCAGCGAGGACATGCGCTGCTGAAAACCGAGGGTGTAGCCCGTCCCCTTGCGCATTTTGCTGGTGGTGCAACTGGCATCGGTCACGAAGGTGTCAAAGCCGGAACTGATGCCCGCCACACTGCTGGTGCTGGTTTTGTCGCAGCGCTCAATCTGCATGGCGCTGAAGCCGATGTTGTAGCGCCCCTTGAAAATCGGCATTCCAAAACCGATGGTGGTGAACTGATCGAGACGATCCGCAATGGTGAGGTTGAGATTGACGGCGTCCGAAACCCCGATGCGCAGGGTGCGCTCCCCTCCCATGACGGCAGCGAGTGTGAATCCGGAATATTGTTTTCCGAATGGATACACCAAGTGAACGTTGAGGAAGCTGGTGGGCTTAGAGATGTAGGGGATGCGCAGGTGGATCGTCTTGCCCAGCAGGTTCTGGGCGACAGTCGCGGTGCTACCACTGGTGGAGATTTTGCCGTTGGCGATGTCGAACGCGGTTTGGGAACCCTCGAACACCA
>CAZQXS010000257.1:0-1912 GCA_964597275.1 uncultured Pseudomonadota bacterium
CGATGTTCTTCATCTCCCGCGACCCCTTGTCCACGAAGCCCAGATCGAGCTTGCGCCGCACCTCCTCGTGGAACTTCCCGGAGACGAGGATGCCGCCCGGCTCCGCCAGCGGCTCCAGCCGCGCCGCCACGTTGATGCCGTCGCCGAAGAGGTTGTTTCCCTCCACGATCACGTCGCCGAGGTTCAGCCCCACGCGGAACTGCATCTGGTCCTCCGGCGGCACCGACCCGTTGCGGTCCCGCAGGTTGCGCTGGAACTCGACGGCGGCCACGATCGCGTCCACCGGACTGGCGAACTCCGCGATCACCGAATCCCCCGCGCTCCCGAAGATGCGCCCGTGATTCCCGGCAATCGCGTCGTCAATGATGACGCGGCAGGCCTTGAGGTTGCGCAGCGTGCGGTCCTCGTCCTCGCCCATCTTCCTGCTGAACCCCACCAGATCGGCGACGAGGATCGCGGCGAGTTTCCTTCTTGGCTTCGAGTCGCTCATTGGGCTGCGGGTGTAAGGACGGAGGCAAAATTCACTGCAAGGATAGCACCCGAAAATATTTTTTCAAGGATGCGGTTCGCGGGAATGACGGTGGGGAGAGGAGCAGGTTACTTGTCACCCCCCCGTTTTTTTCGCAAGTCTTCCCATTGAAAACAAGCGGAGTTGGGAGTATTCCGGAAGCCTATGACTCCATCCGACATCAAAGCTTGCGGATTGAGGTTCGGGCGTTGCGCCAATCCTGAATCCGCGCAGGTGCTTCCTATTCCAGGCAAGCCTCGGCGAAGGACTCGTAGGGCAGAAGCTGCACACCCTGGACGGACTGACGGTGTTCCCCCGTGTAAACCAGATAGCTGCGTCGAACACCGGGATTGAGGCGGGCGTAATACCGCAGTCCCTTGAGGAAGTCGGTCGAGAAGGTTTTTGCGGCTTTGATCTCGACCGTGTGAACGCCGAATCCGAAGTCCAGCAACAGGTCCACCTCGTGGCCCTTGTTGTCCCGGTAGAAGTAGAGGTTGCTGTCGGCCACCTGATTGAAGCGCTGTTTCAGCACCTCGGCGATGATGAAGTTTTCGAACAGCGGCCCCCGCAGCGGATGCGCCCGCAAAACCGAGGCCTCCCGGATTCCAAGCAGATAGGCGGCCAAGCCCACGTCATAAAAATAGAGTTTTGCAGACCGGGTGACCCGTTTGCGGAAGTTCTTGAAGTGCGGGGGGAGCCGGAAGACGAGGTAGCTGGCCTCAAGGATTGAAAGCCAGGAGGCGACCGTCTTGAGGTCCACCCCGAGGTCATTGCCGAGGCGGGACTTGTTCAGTTCCTGACCGACATTGGCGGCACAGAGGCGGAGAAACACCTCGAACTGACTCAGGTGGGCGATGTTCTTGATGGCGCGGACATCTCTTTCGACGTAGGTGTTCACATAAAACCCCAAGGCTTCGCTGGGGTTCAAGCCCTTGTCATGAATTCTCGGATAGAAGCCCTGATACAGGCAGGTGTCGAGGTCCACCGGGCGTGTGGTGCCATACAGTTCCTCGTAGGCAAACGGCAGTAGCCGCAGCACCGCAGTCCGGCCCGCAAGGCTTTGGCTGATGGACTGGGTGAGTTCAAACTGCTCGCTTCCGGTCAGGATGAATGGCCCAAGGCTCTGGTCCTGATCCACCATTCCCTGAAGGTAGGAAACCAAATGAGGCGCTTTTTGAATCTCATCCAGCACGGCTCCGGCTCGGCAACATTCCAGAAACTCCCGCGGGTCGGACAGAGCCAGTTGGCGGACATCCGGATCTTCCAGACTCAAGTAGGTCAGCTCAGGGAAGACCTGTCGGCACAGCGTGGTCTTTCCAGATTGCCGTGGTCCGGTGAGGGTGACCACCGGGTATTCAGCAGCCAGACGGCGCAGAGGCTGTTCCAGTTTTCGTGCAATCATTT
>CAZQXS010000258.1:0-1895 GCA_964597275.1 uncultured Pseudomonadota bacterium
ACGGCTGGTCGCTGGGGCTTGACGGACACGGCCATGTGGTCGGACGGCTGGGCGATGGCACAGAGCTTCGGGAAATCCGCCTGCCGTTTCCGGTGCGGACCCGTCAGTGGTATCACGTCTGGCTGAGCTACGATGCTCTCACCCTGACGGCAGTTCTCGGTCAGGCCGTGCTGAATCCCTACGACCGCAACGAAAACCGCACGGTTGCCGAATCCGGGATGATCTTTTTGGCGGCGGAGGCGAATTGCGCTTTGGGCGTGGCGGCCCTGCCCAGCCCGGAGCCGAGCGAGCATTTCAACGGCAAGATCGAGGCTCCCGGCCTTTACGATCATTCGCTTTCCTCCGGAGACTTGCAGCGTGTGCTTGCAGGCGAGCGGCTTCCCGGCTTGGTCGCGCATTGGGATTTTTCTCAGGAAACTCCGACCTCCCGAATCGTGGACGTGGGACCGAACCAGCTGCACGGACGATTGTGCAACACGCCTGCACGGGGCATGACGGGAGCGAACTGGAACGCCAAGGAAATGTGCTGGCGGCACGCTCCGGAGCAGTACGGCGCGATCCATTTTCATGATGACGACATTTACGATTTCGGCTGGGAGACTGATTTTCGGGCGACGGTTCCAGACGATTTGCCGAGCGGCGTGTATGCGATCAAGCTCGAATGCGAAGGGCATCAGGACTGGCTGCCGCTGTTCGTGCTGCCGCCCAAGGGCCAGCGTCGGGCGGAGGTGTGCGTGTTGGTCTCCACCTTCACCTACGCGGTTTACGGGAATCACGCCCGTCCGGATTTCCACGACGGCTGGCGCGAACGCATCCGCGACTGGAACGCCTTTCCGCACAATCCGGTGGATTATCGGCAGTACGGACTTTCGACCTACAACCACCACCGCGACGGCAGCGGCATCTGCTTTGCGTCGCACCGCCGTCCGCTGCTGAATTTGCGTCCGGGCTACCTCACCTTTGGCGAGGGGGTCGGTTCCGGCCTGCGGCACTATCAGGCGGATTCGCACCTCTACGCATGGCTGGAGGCCAAGGGCATTGCCTACGACTTGATCACCGATCAGGAATTGCACGAGGAAGGCGTGGCCTGCCTGCAAGACTACGCGGTGCTTTGCACGGGATCGCACCCGGAGTACCACACACCGCAGACGCTGGATGCCCTCACCGCCTACCGCGATCAGGGCGGGTGTTTTGCGTATTTGGGCGGCAACGGCTTTTACTGGCGGGTTGCGCTTTCAGACGAGACACCGGGAATGATCGAAATCCGCCGGGCCGAGGGCGGCATCCGGGCGTGGGCCGCCGAACCGGGCGAGTACTATCACTGCTTCGATGGCGCGTATGGTGGACTCTGGCGGCGCAGCGGACGGCCCCCGCAGGCGTTGGCCGGGGTGGGCTTTTCCGCGCAGGGCAAGTTTGAAGGCTCCTACTACCGCCGCACCGAAACCTCTCGTCGCCCGGAACTGGCGTGGCTGTTCAAGGGCATCGAGGACGAGGAAACTCTGGGCGACTTCGGCTTCAGCGGCGGGGGCGCGGCGGGCTTTGAACTGGACCGCGCCGACACGCGGCTGGGCACCCCGGAGCAGGTGCAGGTCGTCGCCCGCTCGGAAAACCACACTCCCAGCTTCGTGCTGGTTCCGGAAGAAGTGCTGACGCATCTCACCAACTGGCCGGGCGAGTCCGAACCGAAAAACCTGATCCGCGCCGACCTGGTGTACTACGAAACCCCCAGCGGCGGGGCGGTGTTTTCCACGGGGTCCATCACCTTCTGTGGAAGCCTGCCGTGGAACGACTTTGAGAACAACATCTCCACCTTGCTGGAAAACGTGCTGCGGCATTTTTTGGCAAAAGCCGCGAACTGATCTTGTGGACCTAAGCAAATCCAGATAAGCTTTTTC
>CAZQXS010000259.1:0-1837 GCA_964597275.1 uncultured Pseudomonadota bacterium
CCTTGCTGACGATGGTGACATTCGTTGGAGACGGGATGCCCTGAAACCCATCGGAATACAGCACTCAACCGAACAATTCGCTGTGGGAACCCAGCCGGGCCAACCGCAGGGTGTCTGTATCCGTTTTCCGGTAGATCAGCAACAAGTCGGGCTTGAGGTGACACTCGCGATAGCCCACCCAATTCCCGCTAAGTGCATGGTCTCGCAGAAGTTCAGGCAGGGGGCGGTCGAGCGAGAGCAACCCCAAGGTTTCCGTCAAAAGCCGATCAGCATCCTTGCGGTGTCGTGGGGTGGCCTTGACTCGCTTGTAGTCACGCTTGAAGGCTGAGGACCGCTCAATCGTCCGCATTCAAGTCCGCCATCAGCGCAGCAACACTGTCAAAACGCGCCCCTTCCCCCGCCTCAAGTTCAGCGATGGCCTGCTGTGTGACAGGGCGGGGCACTTTGACTTCAAACGGCAAGCGGCGTTCTTCCGCCACGCGCCGCATCAGCAACCGGATCGCATCGGAGAGCGACAGCCCCATCGCCTCCAGTGCTTCTGCGGCACGCTGCTTTGTTCCGGTATCAATGCGGGCACGAACGTAGGTATCGGTGGCACTCATGCAATTCTTCTCGAAAAGGTGTCGCCCCAAGTGTAGTCACAATGAAACTACAAATCAAGACCACATCAACCCGCCCGGTTTGAAGACATGCGAGGCTGTCCGGGAAGTTGGCACTGCAAGCCTGAAGTTGCATCTTGCCATTCCCAGTGGCTCGGTTAAAGTTTCGTGACCTCGGAGGATGCGCATTTGGGCGGCCTCAGTCAACTCAAACCATGGAGAGTTCAATGTCTTACAAAATCCTGCTCGAAGAGAGCGACATCCCCAAGCAGTGGTACAATCTTGCGGCGGACCTGCCCACGCCGATGCAGCCTCCGCTGGGACCGGACGGCAACCCCGTCGGCCCAGAGCAGTTGGCCCCGGTGCAATCCGAGGGATTCTTCTCGGCTCCGGTGATTGCGTCCAAAAATCCCGACACTCAGCAAATCCTGCTGCTCGACGGCAACCACCGCAGGTCCGTGGCCGAAACCATCGGACTGAAGTACATTCCGGTGGTGTTCATCGGCTGGGAGGAGTTCGAGGTGGATGTCTGGAACCGTGCGCTACCCCTCGAAAACAGCGACGGGCTTGACGAGTTGCTGGCCCGGTTTGGCCTCAGCGAATCTCAGCCTGCCCCCACGGAAAGCGGATTCCGGCACGCCCTCTTGCACTATCAAGGAAAAACGCACTCCTTCCCTGCGAATGAGTCATAAAAAATAAAATAACATCAATAGGTTGGATAGTTTTTTGAGGCACTGGCGGAGTGGGGGCACCACACCCAGAACTGCTTCATCACCCAACAGGCCACCGAGGAATCCAAGGCCAATCCGGACCACTTGGTGGTGGAACTGCCCCGCTTCGAGAAAGAAGAGTTGCTCGCCCTCGTGCAACACGGGGCGGTGCTGCCCGCCAAGGCGTATCGCACTCTCTTGCTTCACGGCCCCCTGCGGCTGCCGATCAAGATCCAGTCCCTCCGGAAATTCGATCACCTGCCCTACAACTTTTACGAAACCATTTGCGACAAGCTGACGGCGGACCTGCGTCGCATTCCGTTTGTGCAACTTCCCAACGAAATTGATGTCAGCGACGACGACCAGCCCTTCGATGCGCCCCTGAAGCTCGCTCCCTTGGTGGCAGAACCGGATGCCGATTTTGTCATGCTCGACCGGGAAGCTCTGGATCGGCTCTCCCCGCTGTTTCTCACCAACTCCGTCAGCCAGCCCATCGCCCCTGCCCCGGATTTGCTGGAGCGGGCACAA
>CAZQXS010000260.1:0-1826 GCA_964597275.1 uncultured Pseudomonadota bacterium
GTTCCACATGTACATATGTCAGTGATTCTGGGAGGCGGACTCTTCTTCTCTCTTGGGTAGTGGTGCAAGTGTAAATGATTGCACCGGGTAGGGTGGATGAAGCGTAGCGCATCCGCCTGCCTCGGTTATGGTCACACTCAACTCACTGATTTCAAAGAAATTCAGACCGTCAGTTGGGTAGGTTGGGGGAAGGTCATCAGACCGTGCCCAACTGCTTCCGGGGTGTTGGGGCACCCTGCGTTGTGCCCAACCCACGGATTTTGCCGTTTGGCTGAATCCCCTGTGACCGTCACACCAATTGAGCGAGGAACGTGCGGGCAGGCACGATGACGGGGCGGGTCGCCTCAAAGCAATTGTGTTCCAAGAAGGGCAGGTCGAGGGCGACCTGAAAAGCATGATCCGCACCGGATTGTTGCTGGAAGCAGGCAAGATGCGGAGACAGCGAGGCTGAGCCGGAAAGCTTGACCTCCACGAGAAACCACGGCTTCCCGTCACGGACCACCACAAAATCCACTTCGCGCTTCTGCTTGTCCCGCAGGAAGTGGAGTCCGAATTCGCCAAAGCCGAGATCGGTCCAGAACTGCACGGCCTTGAGCAGGGCGGAGGCGATCAGATTTTCGGCACGAGCACCGGGGTCCGCCACCAACGACCAATCCCACAGGTAATACTTCGACTCCTTGCGCAGCGAGCGGGTGATGTTGGCAAACCACGGGCGCACCGCAAAGCAGTGGTGGAGTGCTTCCAGAGTTTGCAGCCAGCGGCGAATCGTGCCTGCCGAGGTATTGATGGTGTTGGCCAGCGAGGTCAGGCTGACGAGTTGACCGGCGCGGTGCCGCAGCAGTTCCGCCAGTATCTCCACCTGTCCCAATTCCTGAATCCGCGTCAAATCCCGCAAGTCCTCCTGAAACAACTGCTGGGCGCGGAGGCGTTTCCAGCGGTTGGTGAAGCGGACGTTTTGCCGCAGAAACGGCTCCGGAAAGCCCCCGAATTTCAGGAGGGCTTGAAAACGATCTTCCTCCAGAGGAAGCGGCTCACGGATCAGGGAGTCCTCCGGGAGTTTCACATGGAGCAGTTCCGCCACCGAGAGGGGGTGCATCTGGCAGGTGAAGTAGCGTCCCATCAGGCTGTCGCCGCCCGCCTTGAACACGTCCAGCCGCGCACTGCCCGTCACCAGCAGCCGTACCATTTCCGGATAGCTGTCGTGGCAACCCTTCAGGAAGGTCTTCCACTGCCCGTATTTGTGAATCTCATCCAGAATGCACAAGGGGGGAGTTTCTCGCAATCGCTCCAAGTTCAGGTGTCCAGCCAGGGCTTGCGGTCCTCCGAGCAGGAGTTGCCGATGCGCTTGGTTGTCCCAATTCAGGTAGGCGGATTCCGGGAAGTGTTCCGCGCTTTGCCGGGCCGTGGTTGTCTTGCCCACCTGCCGTGGCCCCATCAAAAACAGCATCTGGCGGTGTTCCGAAAAATGCTCGGACACCACTGCGTCGTAAAGGCGTCTCATCGTGAAATCTCCTTGACCATTTTTAGATATGTCTCCGTTTGGTCATGACTATTTTAAGACAATACTCAAAATGGTCAAGATTGAAGGGCTTCAACTGAAACCAGAAATCAGAGCCTTTTCGATTGATCTCCCCCTGTGGGTCATTCCCGTGAAAACGGGAATCCAGAGGAGCAGCACCCTTTCTGGATTCCCGCCTGCGCGGGAATGACAATGGAACGAAGCCCATCATCAGTTGGCCACTATCGGATTTCTTGGTCTGGAAAAAAGCCTAGACCGTCAGGTAGGCGGTGCGGACTTCCTCATCGGCGGCGAGGTCGGCCATTGT
>CAZQXS010000261.1:0-1805 GCA_964597275.1 uncultured Pseudomonadota bacterium
AAAAAAAGTGACATCACTCTCTTGATTTTTCTGAAAACCCTTGTATGATGCGGCTTGACGGCTCACTCGCGCTCACGACCACCATCGTTTTTTGATGCCTCCGATGAACACCCACACGCCATCCACGGGTTCCCTGCAACGCGAGCAGGGGTATCGCGAGCAGGGCTGGTGGAGCGGAGAGCGATTGCAGGACCGCTACGCGGGCATTGTCACCGAGCGGGGCGACGACCTGGCGGTCGTGGACAATCGCGGGCGACGATTGACGCATGAGCAACTGTGGTCGGCTTCCGGAACACTGGCCGACGGACTGGCGAAGCAAAGGGTGCGTCCGGGCGCAGTGGTCATCCTCTTCCTCCCCAATTGGGTGGAGTGGCAGGTGGCATTGCTGGGAATCCTGCGAGCAGGCTGCATTCCGGCAAACCTGCCGACGCGCATTGATCCGGACAACCTTCGGTACGTGTCGGAACTGACGGGCACCCGTGCGATCATCACCACCGAACAACACGGAACCACCGCCACGGGGCAAATCGCCCGCTCCGCAATCCAACGCTGTGAACACCGTGTGGACCTCCTGATCCTTGATGAGGCAGGAAGGCATTGGGAAGTCGGACATAAAAAACCGCTCTTGCCGATTTCGGAGACCGACGGACTCGACCACCTGATGTTCACGTCCAGCACGACCGGACGCCCGAAGGCGGTCATGCACAGCGCCGACACGTTGGCCGCACTGAATCTCGCCTTCACGCAACGCTTTACGCTGGGGCCAAATGATCCGATCTTCATGGCCTCGCCGCTGGGCCACAGCATCGGCACAATCCACGGAGCGCGGCTCTCGCTATACAATGGCGCACCACTCGTGCTTCAGGAAAGCTGGAATCCGGAGGAGGCTCTCGCGATGATTGCCGAACACCGCTGCGTCTTCACAGCGGCAGCCACCCCGTTCCTCAAGGATTTGGTGGAAGCCGATTGGCAACGCGACGAACCGAAACTTGCGTCCCTGCGCTGGTTCCTCTGTGGGGGGGCGCAGGTGCCTCCGGCCTTGATGGAACAGGCGAAAGCGCAATTTCCCAACACCTTCGTGACCGTCCTCTGGGGCATGACCGAAGGCGGGCTGACCACTGCCCTGCACGACACGCCCGCCGAGAAAACCCTGACCACTGCCGGGGTCGGACTGCCCGGACTGGAAATGCAAATCCTCAATGCGGACAGCCAGCCGCTCCCTGCAAATGAGGAAGGCGAGTTGGTGATGCGCGGCCCCGGAGTCTTCATTGGCTACTACGGTCAGGACGAACTTTACGAATCCTTGCTGACGGAACACGGCTTTTTCCACACCGGAGACTTGGGCACCTTGGGCGAGGACGGCTACCTGCGGATCACGGGGCGGCTCAAGGACTTGATCATCCGGGGCGGGGTCAACATCGCTCCTGTGCCGATTGAAGATGCACTGGCGGACCACCCCAACGTCGCAGGGGTCGCGGTCATTGGCTACCCGGACGAGCGCATGGGGGAACTCCTGTGCGCCGTGATCATTCCCAAGGGCGAAACGCCCACGCTGGACGGACTCAACGCCTTTTTGCGGGAAGGTGGGTTGCCCAAGTACCACTGCCCGGAACGGCTCCGGATTGTGGACGAATTCCCTACCACTCCGGCAGGCAAGATTCGCAAGGCCATCCTGCGGGATCAAGTGGTGGAGTGGGATTCCGAAACTAGCAAGGCTGAAGCATGAAAACCCGGCTCGGAGACATTGACGTGGCCTGCACGGTCCAAGGGGATGGCCCTCCGGTTTTGCTGATCCACGGACTTGC
>CAZQXS010000262.1:0-1568 GCA_964597275.1 uncultured Pseudomonadota bacterium
ACTTGCGGTTTCCTTGGTTCTTGGGAAATGATAGGATGGCAGGCGACCGATCTGACCATTTCGTTCCAGACTCGCAACGATGAACGCACTGTCGTTTTCTCTCACGCAACTCCACTACTTTGCCGCAGCCGCCCGGGCGCTCAACCTCACGCAGGCGGCGCGGGAGTGTCATGTTTCGCAACCCTCGATTTCCGGGGCGGTGCATCATCTGGAGGAGGGGTTCCAAACCCGGCTGTTTCACCGTGACGCCTCACGCGGGCTGTCGCTCACCCCTTCTGGCAAACAGTTGCTTGAACTGGCGGAAGCTCTGCTGAATCAGGCGGGCCAGTTGGAAATCCGGATGCGGCAGGAGGCTCGTGAGAAAACGCTCAAGGTCGGTTGTCTGAGTACATTGGACGCGCTCATCATGCCCACCGTGATCCAGTTATTTCAGGAGCGGTCTCCCGGCGTGGTGCTGGCGCATGAAACCGCGCATCAGCAGGAACTGCTGGAGTGGGTGCGTCGTGGAGACGTGGAACTGGGACTGACCTACGACATGCAGGTGGAGGACGGCGTGAGCTTCACACCGCTGAGCGAGGCGCACCTGCCGCCCTACGCGATCCTTGCTCCGGACTCCCCTTGGGCGCAGCAAGACGCGGTTTCCCTCCGGGAGTTGGCGGAGCAGCCGCTGGTGCTGCTGGACCTTCCCGTGAGCCGAGATTACTTCCTCGCCCTCTTCGAGGAAATTGGAGTGAAACCGAACATTGCCCACCGGGAAGCGTCGCTGACCATGGTGTGCAGCATGGTGGCCAACGGCTTGGGCTACTCCATCCTCAATGCCCATTCCAAAAGCCAAACCGCGCAGGACGGCAAGCAATTTGTCGCCCGGCCTTTTGTCGAAACCCTGCGGCCTCTGCGCTTTGGCGCAGCCTGGTCGGAACGGCAACCCCTTGGAAAAACGGCGACTTCGTTTCTCGACTTCTGCCGGGAAACGGTGGCGCAGTGGATGCCCGATTTGCAATGACCTTCCTTCCGGAACTCGACCGATGACCACGCAATCCCAAACTCTGGACCGCACCCGATGCCCGCTCTGCGGAAACTCCAACACCTGTGGGCGCGAGGCCGGACTCGACCACTGCTGGTGCGCCGAACTCACCTTTCCGCGCAACCCGCCCCAAACCGTGATGTCCTGCTTCTGCCGAAGCTGCACCGAAAAGCTGATCGAGCAGGAACAGGCATCAACACAGGCGACCGCATGAACCACGCCTGTCGCCTGCTTTGCATACCGCATGGTTTGTGGTAGGGTGAGATTGCGTCGCACAACCCATTCGTCAACTTTGTCATGAGTTCAGAATTCACCCGGATCACAATCAATCCCCGGCAAATGGATGGAGAACCGTGCATTCGTGGGTTGCGGATTCCTGTTGCGACTGTGGTGGGCATGTTGTCGGAGGGGATGGAGAACGCGGAGGTTCTGAAGGCCTATCCGGATTTGGAAACCGAGGATTTGCAGGAGGCTCTGCGGTTTGCATCGGCCATGCTGCGGCAGCGAACCCTGCCGCTTGTTGAAGTGGCGTGAGATTCCTCGT